>SKON01000146.1 GCA_007120035.1 Myxococcales bacterium | reverse complement strand
CACCTCTCCTCGGGCCAAGGCCACGAGGCTGGGCGAGTCGGGCCTGAAACAGCGGCCCGAACGTCCTCGCGGGCCAAGGCCCGCTGCGGAATGGAGACAACCCACCGACGGAAACCGATCATACCCCGACGCGAACTCCCGATTTGCGTCATGTACCCCCATGTGCTACATCCCCCGGCAAAGTCGAAGTGGTATTGTGAAGTCCTGTGGAGGAAAGATGCGTCGTTTGCACCTGTTGTTGATCTCCTTGCTCGTCCTGAGCGTAGCCTGTGACCCCGAGCCCGGGGAGCTGAACGATGGTGAAGAGGGGCCGCACGCGCTCCCGGAACTGGACTTCAGCAAAGCCGATAACTACATCGGCACCAACGCCCGGGAGTTCGTGGTCTTCGGGGACGGGGAGATCGACCTCCCGGCGGAGTACCTGAGTATTCAGGGCGACGAGGAGGCCCAGGCCGAGATCGTTGATCGATCTGTCGCCGATCGGATGACCCTGATCAGCCAGTCCGTGCGGCGGCACATCCAGAGCGTGGTGAGCGAGCACAACCGGACTCTGGAGCCCCACCAGGTGGAGTTCTTCACCTACTTCCGTCCCGACGAAGCCTCCCTGCAGATCGAGGTCGATGAGGTGACCGAGACGATCCAGTTCTCCTTTGAGCTGGAACTCGTGGGTAATGTGTACCTGATGAGCCTGGTGGCTCCCGATGACGTGACCCATCGGGTCTTCGACGTCGACATCTACTCCAGCCAGTGGGGCGGGTCGGTGATCGACACCATGGAACTGGGCATGCGGGGTAGCACCAGCCGCGATGCCTTCCCCCGATACGACGAGCTCTTCGAAGACGGCGTGTTGGATATCGCGATCCACTTTGGTGGCGACTACAACAGCGGCCGCTACGACCTGGAGACCGCCCGATGGACCGTGGAGAGCCTCCTCGACGGCGGGTGGGAGAACGAGGAAGTGCGGTCCTTCGAGGACCTGCGGATCGACTCCCCGCCGTTCACCCGGCATGTCTTCGTAGAGGGCAACGACGTGGAGGTCCAGATCCGGCTCTTCCACGCGGAGATGAAAGACGACCTGATCCAGGGTGAGGCCGCCGGACACGCGGCGCTGCGGGCCGCCGTGGAAGAGTCGCTGAAGTTCGCCGACATCTTCGTGTACAGCGGACACGCCGGGACCGACGCCGGGTTCATCCTGGACTACTCCCCGCGGTACGAGATCCGGGCCACCGAGCTGGCCGACATGGAGATGTCCGACAACTACCAGATCTTCGTGATGGACGGGTGCAACACCTACCGAACCTACGTCCGAGACATTATGGCCAACCCCAACCGGGACTTCGGGAACACGGACATCATGACCACGGTCCACACGACGCCGTTCTCGGCCGGGTACCACGTGATCTGGCGATTGATGTACTGGTTCACCTTCACCGACAACCGGGGCAACCACTTCCCCCTGAGCTGGCAGACGATGATTCGGGACCTGAACCGGGACTTCCCGGACGTCCACTACGGCGTCCACGGCGTGGATGACGGGCCGAAGCTCAACCCCCACGCCAGCGAAGACATCATGTGCCAGCCCTGCTGGAATGACTCCCAGTGCGGCGCCGGTGGCAACTACTGCCTGGGTTTCGCCGACGGCGGCGGCTGTGGTGTGGCTTGTACGACCGACGCGGCCTGCGGTCAGGGATACCGATGTGCTCGGATCTTCGACATCGACGACCAGTTCTACATGCCCAAGCAGTGTGTGCCCCGGTCCCTCGACTGCAGCAACTGACGCCGATGACCGATGACGAACGGAGCGTACGGCTGGAGATCTACGGCCGCGTCCAGGGCGTGTTTTATCGGGCGTCCACCCGCAAGGAGGCCCAGAAGCTGGGCCTCCGCGGGTGGGTGCGAAACCGCTCGGACGGCTCCGTGGAGGCCCTCGCGGCGGGTCCGAGAGAGGCGGTAGACGCTTTGATCGCGTGGACCCAGAAGGGGCCGCCGCTCTCCCGAGTAGACCGGGTGGACGTTCAGGAGCTGGAGGACGGCGACCTCGAAGACCTCCGAGGACTGGAAGACTTCGAGGTCCGCCGTCACTGACGGAGGGCTCCGGCTCGCCACCCCTGGCTCCTGAAGCGCCAGATCAAGATGGCGTTCAGCACCAGGAGCTCCACCAGGAAAGCGCTCCAGGCTCCCACGGCGCCAAACCCCATGACCACCGCCAGGAAGTAGGCCGCCGGAAGGAGCACCGACCAGTTCGTGCCGATCGTGGCGATCGTGGTGAACCGGGTGTCCCCGGTGCCGTTCAGGGTCTGAACGAGGACCATCACGGTGGCGTCGAAGAGCTGGAAGAAGGCACCCACCATCAGGAGCAGGGCGGCCAGACGGATGGTCTCGGCGTCGTCGACGAAGATCCCGGCGATCTGGGCGGCGAAGAGCCAGAAGACCACCCCCATCAGGCCCATCAAGGCCCAGGCGACCCGTAGACCCGCCCAGAGCACGTCGGTGACGGCGTCCAGACGACGGGCGCCGACCCGTTGTCCCGCCAGGAT
>SKON01000095.1 GCA_007120035.1 Myxococcales bacterium | reverse complement strand
TTCCAGGGGGAAAGGCTCGTAGCGCCAGGGGGTGGTCCGCGCCGCCCACAGGGGCGTCTTTCGACGGTTCGTCCACCACCGACCCCAGGAGGCGAGTCTGGCACCTCTCCTCGGGCCAAGGCCACGAGGCTAAAGCGAGTCGGGCCTGAAACAGCGGCCCGAACGTCCTCGCGGGCCAAGGCCCGCTGCGGAATGGCGACGTCCCTACCGACGGAGACCGATCACACACCAACCAACCAGTCCCCTTGAGCGAACCGAAAAGAAGGTGATATAACTCTCCTCACCCCATCGCCTCAGGAGGCGGCCATGCTCCTCGGACTCATCGACGAAATCATCCGCCAGTTCTTCCGCATTGTCAGCGGCCGCGGCAACATGAAACAGGCTCGACAGGCCGTAAAACGCCGCATGGCCCGCGAAGCCGAGCGCAAAGCTCGCCAGTCCGCCCGCAAGGCCGTCACCGATCGTCAACGGAACGCCCAGCAGCGACGTCTCGAAGAGGAGGAGGAGGACCGTCGCGAGTCCGCCGGACTCTGAGCTCCCCCGCCGCAGAGATCGTCGCCGTGACCATCCCGTGCGCGTGGGTCCCAAACAAATCGCTCCCCACCTCTCCGTACCTCTCCACCACCTCCTCATGAGGATGGTCGAACCGGCTATGCCGTCCCGACGAGCTCACCGCCACCCGGGGCTGCACGTGCGCCAATAGCTCCATCGAGCTCGACGTCCTCGAGCCGTGATGAGGTACCTTCAACAGCGCTCGCCGACCCGGCACGTTCTCCACCAGCCACGCTTCCCCCGCGGCCTCCAGATCCCCGGGCAAGAGCACCCCCACCGACCCGTAGGTCAGCGCCACCACCAAGCTCCGATCGTTGGCGTCGGCCTCGGGAAGCTCCGGCCGGTAGATCGTCACCGTCGAGTCCCTCGACAGGATCCGCTCCACCCCATCGACGCCCCACACCTCGGCCCCGGACGCCTCCATCAACCTCGCGAGCTCCACCACCGCCGGCGTCTCCTCATCGGGATCCACATAGAACCGCCGCGGCCGAAAGGGGGCGATCACCGCCGGCAGGCCCCCGTAGTGGTCGTAGTCCCCGTGGGTCAGGATCACCGCATCCAACCGCCTCACCCCCAGATGCCGCAACGCCGGCACCACCCGCTCCAACCCCGGATCGGACCCCACAGGCCGCCCCCCTCCGTCGACCAACACGGTCTGCCCGTCGGGAAGCTCCACCACCGTCGCGTCCCCCTGCCCCACGGGCAGAAAGTGCACTTTCACCGTCGGCTCTTCCACCATCCCGGGCAACACGTGCACCACCACAAGCCCCACCCCGAGCGCCACCGCCCCCGGCCACGCCGACCGCCGAAAACCATCCAGGATCAACCACCCCACCGCCCCGCTCAAAAGCACCAGCTCCCATCCCGTCGGCGTCCCCCACCGCACCGTCGAACCCGGCAGGTACGCCGCCACCTCCAACCCCGACCGAATCCACAAGAGCGCCTCCGCGCACACCCAGAGCACCCAACCCGCCAGGGGATCCCACACCGTCGTCAGCAACGCCCCGGCCACGAGCCCCGGAAAGACCACGGCGCTCACCACGGGCACCACCACCAGGTTCGTCCACAGCGCCGACAGCGGCAGCTCCCCGGTCATCTGCAAGAGCACCGGCCAGGTCGCCAACGTCGCCGCCACGGACACCCCGCAGAAGGCCCGAACCTTCCCCTGCCCCCGAGGACACACCGCCAGATACAGACAGATCCCCGCCGTCGCCGCCACGCTCAGCTGAAACCCCACCTCAAAGAGCAACGACGGCCGCCACACCAACAACACCGACGCCGTCGCCCCCAGCGCCGACAGCGCCGACATCCGCCACGGCGAACACGAGAACACTACGATCCCGACAGCGGCCATCCCGAAGGCCCGCTGCGCCGACACGGGCGCCCCGATCGCCAGCAAGTACCCCAGCAAACCCACCAGGGTCACCACCCCGACCACCGTCCGCCGCGGCGCCCACTCATACACCCGGGGCACCCGATCCAACACCACCCGCAGGCTCAACGCCATCAGCGCCGCGATCACCCCGAAGTGCAGCCCCGAGATCGCCAGGATATGCCCCGTGCTCGTCACATCAAAGGGCTCCCGCAGCTCCCTGCTGATCAACCCCCGGCTCCCCGTCAGCATCGCCATCGCGATCGCCAGCCCGTCCCCGTCCAGATGCCGCTGAAGCCGCCGCTCCAGCTCGATCCGCTGCACCGCAAGCCCCCGCATCACACTCCTCACCTGCCCCCCGGGCTCCACCACGGGCACCTCCAGAAGCGTCACGCTCCCCACATACCCCCGGCCCTCCATCAGCTCCCGCCGCGACCGCTGCCAGGGCACCTCCTGGGGCCCGAACCGCTCCACCCTCGCCCAGGCCGTGACCCGCTCCCCGGGCAACGGCAAGGGCTCGCAGGCCTCCACCCCCCGGGTCGGATAGAACACCCGGACCTTCGCTCTCCCCCACCCCCCGTCGGGCCCAAAGTCGGCCCCCACGACCCGCCCGTCCATC
>SKON01000245.1 GCA_007120035.1 Myxococcales bacterium | reverse complement strand
TCCCGCTCGGCGTCCTCGAAGAAGAACTCCCCGATCATCAACCACCCGTGGGGCACGAACTCGCTGTCCGGATGGCGCCGGATCAACTCCTCCGCCAGATCCCGGGCCCGATCCGCGTTGCCCTGCTCCCACTCGATATGGGCCATGAAGTAATACGCCAGATCGATCCCCCGGTAGTCCTGCCACTCGTCGATCAACCGATTGAACATCCCCTGGGAACGCTCGTAACTCCGAATCGGAGGATCCGGCAGATCCGCGAAATCCTCGGTCTGATCCATCAGCTCGAAGTACTCCCGGTTGGCGTCGTCGTACTCATCGCTCTCGATCTGATCGTAGAGCAGGGCCAACCGAAAGAGCGCGTCCGGCGTATGCTCCTCATCGGACGGGTAATCCGCCAGCAGGGCCTCCAGGCTCTCCAGCGCCTCCAGCCGCCGCTGCCTCTCTATGGCCTGGCGCTCCCGTATCTGAGGATCAAAGGCCGCGTTGATCTGAGCCATCCGCCGATCAAACTCGGTCCGTACCAGATCCTCCATCGTCGCCTGGTACTCCTGGGTCGCCATGGCGTACCGCTCAAAGGCGTCCCGGTAGTCTTCCAGCGCCGCCTCAAACTCCGGATCCGCGTCCGCCGGAGCGCTCAGATCGGCTCGCGGGATCCTCGGGCCGTCCAGCCCCGGCTGCGCTGGCTCACCTTCCTCACCTTCCTCCCCCTCCTCGTCCCCATCTACGTCAGCCCACTGATCCTCGGGCACCACCGGCCCGTCCTGCGGCCCCCGGGTCGGCCGATCCCCGCCTTCGTCCTCCACGACCTCTTCCGCCGCTCCTTCGGATGCCTCGTCGGCACCCTCCTCCGCGACCGCCGGGGCCGCCACCAGGCACAACCCGATCACCAGGGCCCACAGCCCCCGCCTCCACTTCCGCTCGGCTCCTCTATCGCACATCGGGGAACGCCTCCCGGATCATCTCCTCCTCCGTCAACTTCAGGTCGATCAGGTCCTCGCGGTCTCGGCGAGCGTCTTCCAGACGCTGCCAGTCCACATCGACCAGGCCCACGTGGCCTCGTCTTACAAGACGATCAAACTCCCCTTCGACATGCAAAAAATTCCACAGCGCGATGGACGCCACCGTCGTCTCTGTCCGCCCCGTCCACTCATCGAGCTCCGTCTGATACCGGGCCAAGAGCACCTTCTCGCTGTCCAGGATCCCCCGGATATCCACCACCCGCTCCTCCACGATCTCGTCGATGCTGTCGAAGTACCGGTCCAGCCGCCGCTTCATCCCAGGTAGCCGCCGTCGGGCCTCGGCCACGGCCAACGCCTCCGACGCCCCCTGGGCCTGCAGGTTCGCCATCTGGGCATCCACCACCTCGGCTCGCTGCTCCTGGAGCGCCTGAATCTCGTCCCTCAACTCTCGCTGCCGCACCAGGGACTCGTCCCTCGCCCCGAACGCTCGCTGCGTCCGCTCCAGCTCCCGGGACAGCTCTCGCCTCTCCCCCTCCAGGGCTCGCACCTCCTCCCTCAACTCTCGCCGGATCTCCTCCACCTGCACCCGCTCCGACTCGCTCAGGCGCACGCTCTCCTGCCGCATATATACAGCGATCCCATCGAGTAGCTCCTCCAACCCGGCGATCTCAAAGGCCGTCCGATCCACCTCGGACCGCAGACTCCGAAACCGCTGCTCGATCTCCCGATCCCGCTCCAACAACTCGTCCCGGGTCCGCGGCGTCGCCGACTCCTTCTCCCACAGCTCCTCGAGCCGGGCGTCCAGCACCGCCAGCCGCTCTCGATCCGCCGGCCCCAACAGCGGCTGCACCTGGGTCAGCTCCCAATCCAACAGCTCGTACTGGAGATCCATCAAACGGGCCTCCAGCTCGATACCCAACATCCACCCCTCCTCCAACACCGGAAACGCCCGAATGCTCGACCCCAGCGCCAGCGCCGCCTCGATCTCCTCGATCGCCTCGTAGGTCTCATCGATATCGGCCTGCGTGACCTGCCCGTCGAACACCAGCTGACGGCTGTCCTCCATCAGCGCACGATCCTCGATCCACTCCGTCACCAGCGGCGGCACATAGTCCACCCCCATCCCTTCCATGTCCTCCCGCACCAGATCCAGGAAAAAGCCCCGCAGGTCGTCTTCGTGCTCGATGAACTCCCGCAGCTCGTCCCGCACGGGCGTGAAGGTGTGCACGATATCTCCGAACCACCGCCGGGCGTCCTCGTACTCCCGCAGCCGCATCGCCATATCGGCCATCAGCGCCTTGGCCTGCGGCACAAATCGGGGATCCGGATCGGAGACCAACAGAATGTCCAGATTTCTCAGGGCCGCTCGATAGCTCCCCCGAGCCACCAGACACCAGGTCAACTCGAAGAGCGCCCGGTCGAAATACTCGCTCGTCCGCGGCACCTGCAGGTAGTGCTCCACGGCCTCCTCGTACCGCTCGTCCTCGTAGGCCAACCGCCCCAGCGCGATATGCGACAGCTCCCGCACCCGCCGATCGTCCTGGCGCACCGGCGCCTGCCGCGTCAACCGCTCAAAGAGGTCCGCCGCCTCCGCCAGATGCCCGGCCGCGACCAAGGTCACCGCCTCAAAGTACCGGGCCCGAAACACATAAGTCTCATCCCGGGCCGCCCGCTGAAACCACGGCCGCGCCGCGTCGAATCGCCCCTCATCGTAGAGCGTCTTGCCCCGAATGTAGTGGATCGACGGGCTCACATCCTCCATATCATCGAGCATCGCGTAGAGGTCATCGACCTCGCCGAAGTCTCGAATCTCTGCGGCCGTCTCCAGGAGCCTCACGATCCCGGCCTGATAAAACGGCCCCGGGCCTTCCGCCACGAGCTCCCGGAAATACTCCCGACCCGCCCGAAAGCTCCGCATCTGAAACAAGCTGTCCCCGACCAGATAGAGCGCCTCCCGATAGCTATCGAACTGCCGGATCTGCGGCGCGTCCAGAACGGACACAAACAGAATACTCGCCCGCTCGTAGTCCCCCAGAAGATAGGCCACCTTCGCGTCGTTGAACCGACTCTCCAGCCGATACCGAGTCTCCAACACCGCCGGCACCAGGTAGGTCGACTCCAACCGAGTCACCTGCTCGCTCACCAGATCCACATTGTCTAGAGACGGGCGCTCCGCCATCGCCGGCGCCGACCACAGCACCGCCACCGCCCCGATCACCAGGGCCCAGATCCCTCTTCCTTTCCACAAGTCCCGCATCGTTTCGGCGACCTCAGTCGGTTTCTGGTGGGACTTCCCCTTCCAATTCGTCGATCGTCAGCTCCGTCATCGTCACATGACAGATCCCCGTCGGTCGATCTTCGTGGGCCGTAAACACATTGCCACCCTTAAAGGAGCGCACCGTCACCAACGTCGTCCGTCCCTCCTCCGCTGTAAACTGGCAAGAGAACCGCAGATCAAACTCATACCCGCGAGCATAGGAGAAGAGCCCATACCCGCTCCCCCGAAGCCCCAGGCTCGCCGACACCGTGTGGGTCCCCGGCGTCAGCGGTCCGCTGAACACCTCCACGTCCTCCCGGCCCAGCCGATCACTGTCCACGGCGCTGTACACCCGGCTTCCGTCGATACTAAACACCGCTCGCTCCACCCGGTAGGCCGCCCCCAGCGCGTTCTCGTAGGTCACCACTGCCCGGCTCCCCGCCAGGTTCTCCGCCAACACGGTCTCCTTCAACAACACGATCCGACTCTTCGATCGAAACACCCGCTCTTTCAGGTCATCGATCTGGGTCTCCAACTCCCGAACCCGCAGATCGTACACCTCTTCGGCGTCCTCTCCCTCTACCCGCTCGACCCCATCCACTCCTCGGGTATCCATCCGCGGCTGCAGGGACTCCTCCGTCCCCGGATAGTCCGTCCGCAGCGGTCGGCCTCCGGGCCCTTCGATCACCTCTCCCTGATCGCCCTCCTCCACCGCGGCCGCTGACTCTTCGTCAGCCTCCCCTTCGTCCCGTGCTTCCTCCTCGGCGGACCCCTCTTCGGTGGTCTCACCCTCGGCGGTCTCCCCCTCAGCCTCTTCAGAGACTTCCTCCACGGCTTCTGCTTCGGCCTCTTCCTCCTCCTGCGCCACCGCTGAGAAAGGCATCCCCATCATCAGCGCTACCACAAGGATCGGCCACCATGTCCGTACCATAAAGGCTTCCCTCGAATCGGCCCGTCGACCCATGTCGACACTTGATCTCGTTCGACCCCGCAGAATCTCTTCGTTGAAACTGCCGCGTCCGTAACGACAGAGACTACTCCACCTCTCACCACCATTCAAGTTCCCCGCCCCTCTTCCCCGCCGCCGGTTGACTCCCCCCGAACTTTTCGCCAAAACCACTCCCGACCGACAGGGATACACCCACCGCTCCACCACATGAGTCCCCCATGGACAACCGCGACTACGCCCAGAGCCTCTCCGAGATCTCCGCCCTCCTTCAGATCCAGGGAGCTAACCGCTTCCGGGTCCGGGCCTTCGAGAACGCCGCCCGGGCCATCTCCGGCCACCCCGAACCCATCGAACCCCTCCTCGACGACGGGTCCGTCACCTCCATCTCGGGCATCGGCAAGAGCATCGCCGACGATCTCCTCCAGATCCGCGACCGCGGTACCTGCGACCTCCTCGAGAACCTCCTCGACGACCTCGACCCGGGCCTCTTGAAGGTCCTCAAGATCCAGGGCCTCGGCCCCAAACGGGTCAAGCTGATCTACGACGAGCTCGGCATCGCCACCGTCGAGGCCCTCGAAGAAGCCTGCCAGGCCGGCAAAATCCGGGAACTCTCCGGCCTCGGCGCCCGCACCGAGGAGAAGATCCTCGCCGAGATCGACCGCCTCAAACTGGCCGGCGATCGCATCCCCCTGCCCGAAGCCCGCCGGGTCGCAGAATCTCTCCGCGACGACCTCGCCGCCCTCCCCCAGGTCCAGGCCATCGAGATCGCCGGCTCCCTGCGCCGCGGCCGCGAGACCATCGGCGACATCGACCTCCTCGTCGCCACCGTCGACCCCGAACCCATCCACCAGGCCTTTCGTGACCTCACAGAAGTCACCGACGTCATCGCCACCGGCGAGACCAAGACCTCCGTCCGCCTCCGCGGGGGCGTCCAGGTCGACCTCCGCACCGTCGACCCCGAGGTCTTTGGCTCCGCACTCCACTACTTCACCGGCAGCAAAGAGCATCATATCGCCCTGCGAACCCGGGCCAAACGAATGGGCCTCAAGGTCAGCGAATACGGGGTCACCCGAATCGACACCGACGAAGTCCTGGCCTCCCGCACCGAGGAAGACCTCTTCGCCGCCCTCGGCCTCGACTTCATCCCCCCCGAGCTCCGGGAAGGCCGCGACGAGCTCGACCTCGCCGCCGACCACCGCCTGCCCACCCTCCTCACCGCAGACGACGTCCGCGGCGACCTCCACATGCACACCACCGAGACCGACGGGCGCCACTCCATCATCGAGATGGCCGAAGCCGCCCGGGACCTCGGCCACTCCTTCATCGCCATCACCGACCACTCTCAAGACGTCCGGGTCGCCAACGGCATGACTCCCGACCGCTTCGCCCGCCACCTCGACGCCATCGCCGCAGCCGACGCCGCTGTCGACGGAATCCGGGTCCTCTCCGGCATCGAGGTCGACATCCTCAAAGACGGCTCCCTCGACATGGACGACGACCTCCTCCGTCGCGCCGACTGGGTCATCGGCTCCGTCCACAGCCACTTCCAACTCCCCAGAGACGAGATGACCCAACGCCTCCTCACGGCCATCGACTCCGGTCTCCTCTCCTCTATCGGGCACCCCACGGGCCGGATCCTCGGCGGTCGTGACGGCTATGACTTCGACTTCGAAGCCCTCCTCGACGCCGCCGCCGAGCACCGAGTCGCCCTCGAGATCAACGGCAGCACTGGACGCCTCGATCTCAACGCAGAGCTCGCCCGCCGCGCCCACTCCCGGGGTGTCCCCCTCGTCCTCGGCTCCGACGCTCACTCCACCCGCGGCCTCCAAGACCTCCGGTTCGCCATCGAGCAGGCCCGCCGCGCCGGCCTCACCCCCGACGACGTCCTCAATTGCCTCGACGTCGATCGACTCCTTACTGCCAACGGTAAAGCTACCCTCTGATCTTTTTTTGCCTTGCACTCTCGTCCCCTGTGCCCACCTTTCCGCTGGCGTCACCATTCCATTCCTCTGATCTTAAGGAGTACCCATGTCCCCCACCCAACGCTTCCAAGACCGTGACCTCCCCCTCTCCGGCTCTCCCCCGGCCGTCGGCGACACCGCCCCTTCCGTCACCCTCAGCCCCAACCCGGTAGAACCCCTCGAACTCTCCTTCCCTCGACACAAGCCTCTGATCTTGTGCACCGCACCTTCCCTGGACACCCCTGTCTGTGGCGACCAACTCCGTCTCTTCGATAATCGCCTCACCGAAACGGGCGCTCCTTTCGATTTCTTTTTTGTCACCCGCGACCTCCCCTTCGCTCAGCAGCGCTTCGCTGACCAGCAGGAACTCGGCGCCGTGACAATCCTCAGCGACTTCAAATTTCGTCACCTCGGCGATCGCTTCGGCCTTGAACTCCCCGACATGGGGCTCCTGGCTCGAACCGTCTTTGTGATCGATGCTGACGGCTCCGTCCGCTACCGCGAGATCGTCCCGGAGATCTCAGCGCTCCCCGATCTCGACGCCGCCTGGTCTGTCGTCACCGCCACGGTCTAACCCCTCATGCGTCTTCTCCCCCTTCTCGGAGCCATCGCCCTCCTGGGGATCTTCCTCTCCTGCGACGATCCCCCGGTCACCGATGACTCCCCCGCTGACCTCGGCGCCCCCACACCGGGCGCCGAGGTCAACGTCGGGTACCTTCACCACACCCACGCCGACCTCCTCCACTCTCCGGGAGAACCCCTCACGATCTCCGTCGACGACGGTGAACTGATCATCGAGCGCCTCCTCTTCGTGATCTCCGCCTTGGAACTTCATCGGTGCGCTCCCACCAACGAGCTCGCTCCCCGCCCACTGGATCTCCTGATCCCCTCGGCCCATGCCCACGTCCCAAGCTCTGCCACCCGCTTCGGCACCCCCTGGGTAGAAGATCTCCTCGGACCTCCCGGCTCCGCTCGCATGGCCGGCGGCATCGCCCCTCCCCCCGGCGACTACTGCGAGCTTCACATCGTCCTCGTCCCCGCCGACGACGACGCCATCAACCTCACCACCACTCCTCCCGACGAGATCGAAGATCACACCGTCCTCATCAGCGGCCAATGGCGCGATCAGGACCAGCCCTTTCAACCCTTCCTCTGGACCTCCGACCTCCGCAGGGTGATCCCCATCTCCCTCCCCGACCCCCACACCGGCGAGCACCCCCTGCACCTCCGGGACTCCCAACAAATCCTCCTCCTTATTGACAAGCTTCTCCACCCCGGCCTCTTCACCGCCGTCACCCTCGAGCACACCGGCCCCGACTTCACCCCCTTCGTCGACGCCCTCATCGACGAACTCTCCCTCTATCACTACGACCAGCCATGACCACCGATCCTCCCCCCGTCCCCCCCGATAGCTTCGTAGCCCTGATCCCTGTCGTCTGGGACTCCTCGGAGATCTCCGTCCTCTCCGAAGTCCACCCTCAAGTCTGGGCCGAACTCCTCGTCCCCGTCGATCCCCCCACCCACCCGACCCTCGGCGCCTTTCGGGTCGGCGAGGATCCTGATGGCCCCTCGATCACCATCATCGAGGACGAGCCTCTCCCCCAACTCGCCGACCTCCTCGACCACGCGCGTCAGCCTTTCTTGCCCGCCGAAGCCCTCCAGCTCCGGAACCACTCCTCCCTGTGGCGCATCACCCTGACCGATGTCCGCCACGCCCCCCTGGCCCGCGCCCGTGCCTTCCTCCGGGTCCTCTCCACGGCCTGCGAAGCCGGCGCCCCGGCGGTCTTCCTCCCCTCTTCGCTTCAACTTCATCCCGCAAGCCTGGTCCGCCACCTCGCTACCGAGCACCGCCAACCACAAACCCTTACCAACCTCTTCGTCTCCGCTTTCAACGATGACGACTGGATGGTCTCCCGCGGCCTCACCGCCTTCGGCCTCCCCGAGCTCGAGACCCCCATCGTTCAGGGCCTCAACGCCGCTTTCTTTCGACTCATGGATCTCTCCTGCGCTATGATCGCCCAGGAGAGCCCTCTCTCCCCGGACCGCTCCGTCCAACTCGGGCCCGATCTCCTCACCGTCGAAACAGGACCCCTTGGCCCCCCCGACACGGGCATCCCCGTCAACGGTTCCTTTGGCCGCCTCACCCTCCGGGATTGACACCTCCACCCACCCCCAAGTATCGTTCTCTCCATCGCTGTGTAGGTAACACCTCGGCCCCTTTTGTAGGGTACCCGATGGTCCCTGTCCGTGAGGCTTCAAGATGAAACGCATTTGGTTGGGTCTTCTAGGTATTTTCCTGATCTCCTCGGGTGGTCTCCTCGCCGCATGCGGTAACGGGGAAGGCGACTCACGGGAGTACGTCTACCTCCACGTCTTCAATGGGTATCCCGGCGCCAGCGCCATGACCATCTACGGGCCCACCGGCCAGATCGCCGAGGACCTCCCCTACGGCGCCCGTACCAACGGCGCCGTTCGGGTCGACCGAAACCTCGGTACCAACCTCACCTTTGTCCTCGACGGCGCCCCTCAGACCTTCGACGCCGCCGCCGACCTCTTCGCCATGTATCCCGCCGAGACCGCCACCCTCTTCGTCTCTCGTCGCGATGACAACGCCATCGACTTCCGGGTCTTCCGCCATATCCCCTCCATTTCTGCCAACTGCCGGATCGTCCTGGGCAACGCCATCCCCTCCAGCCCCTCGGACCTCGCCAACCACAGCGCGATGTTCGCCTGGAACTTTGGCGCCGCCGGGCTTACCGTCGGCGACACCCTCTACTACCAGCCTGATCCTCGAGAAGAACCAGGAGCGCCCTTTACCGGCTTCCGATTCAGTGATCTCGAAGCTCACCCCTACTTCTTCTTCGTCGAGCTCGAAGACGATGAGTTCGGATGGGTTTGGGTCGGCCGAGACGAAGAGGTCGACGTCCCCCTCGTCGACTTCGACAGCGGTACCATCCGGGCACATCCTCCCACCTTTATGGTCGAGGAGTGCCTCGATGATGTCGTCGAACCTCCCCCGCCTGTCGACCCCAACAACCCCACCGTCGAAGAGCAAGAAGCTCGGATCGACTTCGATAACGAGGTCGAAGAGTGTATGGAGCGCCAGCAGTTCCAGAGCTTCGCCACGCAGTCCGGCATGGGCACCCTCGACGTGATCCACTTCAACCCTGGTTTCTACGGATCAAACAGTAACTGCGATGCTCAGATTCGCATCTTCTCCGACTTCGCCAATATCTTCGATGGCGAGCACCAGGACGGCGACCGGCGAGAATTCTCCGTCTCCTTCGGGGCCTCAGAGCACTTCTTCGCCATGATCTACGGCTTCCCCGTCAACCCCCGGGTCACCACCTGGAACATCAGTGACGAATCCGCCGGTGGTGGGTTCGAGGCTGACC
Organism: Myxococcales bacterium; assembly: GCA_007120035.1. Lineage (GTDB taxonomy): Bacteria > Myxococcota_A > Bradymonadia > Bradymonadales > Bradymonadaceae > SKON01. Next base: position 376 of record SKON01000245.1, on the reverse strand, counting down.
TCAGCGCCTTCGACCCCAACTGAGTCTGGTCAGAACGCCCACCGCAGGGCTCCCGGGCCCCGCCCCACGGCGAGCAACACCTCCGTGGTCTGCCCCCAACTCAACTCCCCTCGGGCCGACACACCGATCGCCGCCAGCCTCCGCTGGCGGCGATTTGCTTTCTCTATCGCCTCCTCAAAGGCTTCCTCCAGCGTCTTTGACTCCGCCCCCAACACCACCCGCACCGCCAGCGCTTCATCGGTGATATCCTCCCCAATCCCCGTGCAGCTCACCGCCGCCGTGGCCGTCGCGTAGTTCCCCGCCACCGTCGCTGAGTCGCTCACTCGCCCCACACGCTCGAACCCCCGCCCCCCCGTCGACGTCGCCGCCGCCAACC
>SKON01000074.1 GCA_007120035.1 Myxococcales bacterium | reverse complement strand
GCAGCCGCCGGGCCCGATCGAAGGTCCAGTCATGATCGATGATGGGGCTCAAGATGGCCCAGAGGGCGACGTTGGGCATGGGCACCGACGGCCCGAGCTCGAACCCGTAGGCTTCCATGATCGAGGTGAGGACCTCGCCGAAGCTCAACGGCGTGGCGTCGGCGACGTTGAAGATGGCGCCCCGGGCGTCGGGGTGTTCCAGGACGGTGAGGACTGAGGTGGCGGCGTCCTCTACGTGGCACCAGTTGGTCCGAGGGCCTCCGGTGAGCCCCGGGAGGAGGCGGGTGAGCTCCCCGAGGATCGCGGGGAGGGTGATGATGCCGGCGCCCATCTGGGTGCAGCCGGGTCCGTAGAGGAGCCCGGGGCGCAGGATCGTGAGCGCTGGAGCGCCCTTCTGGCGTGCGGCTCGCTGCAGAGCTCGTTCGCCGGCGAGCTTCGATCGCTCGTAGGGGTTGCCCGGGGCCGTGGGGGACGCCTCGGTGATCACGCCGTTGTCGGCGGCGTACACGAAGGCACAACTGATGTGCACGAAGTGGTCCACGCCGGCGTCGGCGGCGTCATCGAAGAACCGCCGGGTCTGGTCGGCGTTGACGGTCATCAAGAGGGCCTCTTCATCGGAGAGGCTGACCTGGGCGCTGCAGTGAACGACGGCCTGGGCGCCCTCGAGGGCTTCCCTGGCCTCAGAAGTTCCGAGTCCGGCCGGGACCCACTCCACGCGCTCCGTGGCCGCTAAAAGCGGTCCGCGGCCGGTGCTGGGCAAGGGTCGCTCGTCGAGGGCTCGGACGGTCCACCCGGCGGCCTCCAGGGTTCGAACCACATGCACGCCAAGTCCACCGGCCCCACCGGTGACCACGACGATACCCGGTTTGGAGGTCTTGCGTTGTTTCGCCATATCCACTCTCCCGCAGCGGTGTTGAACGCTCCAGGGGAGTTATGGCTGAATCCCCGGTCGGCGACAAGGGGCTGCGGACTAGAAGAGGGAGGTCACGCCCAGGGCGGCCAGGGGAACTACGAAGAACACGCAGGCGATGTAGGCGAAGACGTAGGCTTTGTTCCGCTGTGCCAGGGCCGCCAGGGCCATGGACATCTTCATGGGGATCTCCCGAAGAACGGGTAACCCGAAGATGATCCCGATGGCGAAGAGGTTGAAGAGGAGGTGAACGGCGGCGATCTGCATCGCCAGGACCGCCGTGGGGCCCACGATGGCTGTGGAGGCGATGATCGCTGTGACCGTGGTCCCCACGTTGGCTCCCAACGTAAATGGATACACTTGCTTCAAGGTGAAGACCCCGCTGCCAGCCATGGGGACGATCAGGCAGGTGGTGGTCGTCGAGGACTGGACCATCACGGTGATCGTGGCGCCAGCCCCGACCCCCGAGAGCGGTCCCCTACCGACCAGGGTTTGCATCAGGGTGAGCGCCTTGCCGACCATCACCCGTTTCAAGACCTTGCTCAGGAGGGTGACCACGGCGAGGATCATGACAATGCCCGTGGCGATCAGCGCGATCCCGGCGGCCACGTCGGGCATGAACTGGGGGGCCGACGTGATGGCCCCTACTACGGGCGAGAGGATCGCCCCCATGAAGCCCACGTCGGCGAACCCGGCGGTGGCGTCGGCGGGGATCAGGCCGACCAGCATGAAGGAGAGTTTCTCCAGGGGAGAGAAGAGCACTTCCAGGGGAAAGAGGATGGCCACGGCCAAGAAGTTGAAGTTGTCGTGGACCGTGGCGGCCGAGAAGGCCCGCTGAAACTCCAGATCGTTTCGGATGTTGCCCAGGCTGACGAGGGTGCTGGTCAGCGAGGTGCCGATGTTGGCGCCCATAATCATCGGGATGGCGATGGACATGGGCAGGCCGCCGGCGACCATGCCGACGATCACCGATGTGGCCGTACTCGAGCTCTGCATGGCCGAGGTCGCGACGACCCCGATGATCAGAGCGATCAGGGGGTTGGAGGCGAACTCAAAGAGGGCTTCTGCTCCTTCCGAGGTGGCCAGGCCAAAGCCGTTGCCGACGACGTTGACGGCGACGAGGAGGGCGTACACCAGGAGCGCGATGAGGATCCAATGATGCCACTTTCCAGCGTTCTTCTGGGCCGGCTTCTCGGTACCCTCTAACTCGACGTCCATTATCTCGACTCACTACAAAAGAGTTCACAGGTATGACCCGGGAGACTCCCGGTGAGGGGAACATGCCGAACCGCGAGCGTCACCGCAATTGCCGGGCTGTGACAATGGCGTGACAAGAGTGCAGGTGTCTGTTTTGTAAGTGTTTTTGGTTGTTTTTCGGGTGGGCGCCGGGCCGGGATCTGTCGGGCTTGTGATCACCGGAGAGCGATCGGACTAGCGCGAGAGCTGGGGGGCCACGACGTGGCGGAGGTATCGGGCGACCTCGCCCATGCCGTCGACGCCGATCTGGCGGCCCAATGCCTGGTTGTAATTGGTGGTGCCGTTGATGTCGTAGGTGAATCGACGGCCCTGGGCGTCCTCCACGAACTCGATCCCCGCGACCTCGATGCCCTCGCCGGCGCAGAGAGCGGCGTACCGGGTGACCAGGGGGTCGTCGGCTTTGAG
>SKON01000342.1 GCA_007120035.1 Myxococcales bacterium | reverse complement strand
CCGCCTTAGATGTTTCGGAGAACGGAGTTGTTCCGAACCAGGCCCGGATTCGTTCCGGCACCGTCGAATACCGCACCGGATTGGTTCTCAAGTGGTCGACTATGTGGAGAACATCTCAGGCGGAGCGGGGTCATGACCCCAGCGGAGCCCCGCCCACTCCAGCCCCTGGCTTTAGCCGGGGGTGGACCGTGGGGGCCCTGAACTATGCCCGAAAATGATCCGCCGCAAACCCCGACGCTTCGATGTCCTTCCCCGCAAACCCCGACGCTTGGTGTCCTTCCCAACGAACCTCGACGTTCCGGTGTCCTTCCACCCGGCGCTTGCGCTCCCCCCGCCGTCACGGATCTCCTTGCAACCAGTCCCGAGGCGGCCCCAGCTCCCGCCAATCCAGCCTCGTCTCGTCGACCCGACGCCCCCGGGCCACTCGCCGGATCAACGACTCGTAGTGGATCTCGCTCCCCTGGTCCCGCAACCAGAAGATCGGGTGTCCGGCGCCGACGCGCAGCTCCAGCTCTTCTCCGAACCGAAGAGACACCTCGGGGACGTAGTCGAACCGAGACGCCTCGACGAGGGAATCCACCCGGCTGTCGACATCCGTCGACGAGCCAGGCTCCGACGACCCGTGCTCCATTAGAGCACTGACCAGCTCCCGAGCGATCTCCTCAAACTCCTGATCCCACTGATCATCGGAGTCCCGAAACGACGAAAATCCCGCGGCCTGAAAGCAGGCGTCGTGGTCCACGGGCCCCGGCCAGATCGCGGTGATCACCGTGCCCTCATCGCCGCCGACGACACCCCAATGGATCCTCTCCACCCCGCCTTCTTTGACAGCTTCTTCCTGGATCAACACAAAGGGCTGGACGATCAAGACAGCGAGGCGCACGTCGTCGGCTCGCCACCGCCCCTGGGTCTCCTCCGAGGGCCGGACCAGTCGCCCCTCGTCCAGCCATCGGGCCACGGCCTCGCTGTCGTCCGTGGCCAGCGCCGCCCCCACGTCGACCAGGGGAAGCCCGCTGACCTGAAACACGGCTCCCGCCGCGGCGTGGGGCAATACCCCTTCGTCGGGCACGTCCCGCAACACCTCTCCGCTCAGTTTCTGGCGCATGGCGTGGCTCACTCCGACAACGCCTGGTCGACGAACTCCTCCAGAGTGTCGTAGGGCTGATCGCCGGCTCGGACCTCATCGCCGATCACGAACGTCGGGGTGCCCCGAAGGTCGACAGCATCAGCGGCGCGACGATAGGACCGAACCAGGGACGCCGTCTCGGGATGACGCCAGTCCTCGAGGAACCGATCCTCGTCGAGCCCCAGGATCCCGACGAGCTCCATCACGAAGGTCTCGTAGTCCTCAGCCAGTTGCCGGTACCGGGTGAAGATCGCTTCCATCATCTCCCATCCCATCCCCTGTCGCTGGGCCGCCAGGACCGCCCGAGCCCCGGGCTCCGATGCCTCATGGAACTCCAGATAGATGGGCCGAACCACGAGGTAGATCTCCTCGGAGCGATCCCGTTGGAGCTGCTCCAGGGTCCTGACGAGGCGCCCCGAAAACGGGCACTGCAGGCTCACATAGACCACGATCTCCACCGGAGCGTCGGGGTCGCCGATGTGAAGCAGGTCCAGGATCTCCTCGTCCTCCGGCGGGGCATCGGTGATAATCATTCCCGGCGCCGTGAAGTCCGAGGTCAGGAGCATCTGGCCCTCTTCGACGGTGTGCATCACCGTGATCCCCTCGTAGATGCGGAGGTCGCCCATCAGGAGCGGGTTCGCCGGGAGAAACTGTATGGGTACCGCGCTTGCGACCACCAGGTCGGCGGTCAACGTGGTCCCGGCGGGAATCCGCTGGGCCGCCACGGCCACCTCTATGGTGCGCTCATCCATTGGCCCTGCCCCCGACGGAGCAGCTCCGACGGCAACCCCCTCCAAAAAGTCGATCACCATCTCCATGGCGGCGTACCCGACCAGCAGCGCCGAGAGCCAGCCCCGCTCCGAGAGCTCCAGCTCGTAGGTCAAGACCCCGTCGCCGCGACGGGGGACCAGTTGGGCGGCGGCCCCCTGCAAGAGGTGATGGCCGTAGATGATCACCACCGCCTCGGCCATGGGCTCGCTGCTTCGACCCCCATACAACCCGGCCATCACCTCCTGGCCGTCGGCGATCAACGACGCCAGGGACTCCTCCATCTCGTCCAGAACGGAGTCCGGGGCGGCGAAGACCGCCGTGAGCGAAGACCCCAGGCTGAACACGAAGCTCTCCGGCGTCGGCAGCTCCTCGGCGGCGTCCAGAGGCGCCCCGGGCAGGGCCGCCAACAAGACCGACGGGGAGTCGTCTTCCACCTCGGCCACCAGACGCTGGAAGGACTCGCCGCTCGCCACGGAGAGGCCCAGGTCCCCTTCGAAGGTGTGGGGGCTGATGCTGAACACCAGGCCCCGCCGGGGCTCCTCGATCGGCAGGATATACAGCCGGGGATCAAAGAAGGGGTTGGGCTCGCTCTCGGGCCCTTCGGCCAGGTACCGCAACGGGAGCTCGTAGAGGGTGCCGGCGCCGCTCTCCACGGTATTCAGATCCCCTGTGATCTCCAGATCACCGAAGGCCACGATCTGAACCCCCTCGACCCCTCCGCCGGCGACGACGGTGTGGAGGTCCAGGAGACCGAACCCCAGCCGCTCCTCGAAGAGAGCGTTCAGGTCGTCGCGAAGCCCCTGGGCCGTGCCGGGCTCCCCGGCCGCCAGGGGACCGTCGGCCAGGGGAAAGAACCAATGCTCCAGGCCCTCCCACCCGTCGGGTCCGGAGATCACCCCCACCAACGACGACTCCGCCGGCAGCCAGGGGCCGGCTGCATCCACGGCTTCCATGGGGCTCAAGGTCGGCGAAAAGACCGGACCCTCCGGCCTGGGCTCCGGCGCCGTGGAACAAGCGACAGACAACGAGACAGCGCACAAGACAGCGAACACCAACACGGCACGAATCATGATATTTCCTCGGGCTTTTAGCGCATCTCCGCTTCCACAGAGCGGACGTCATCAAAGAGGACTCGAATCTCTTGGTCTTCCACGGGCAGTGTGACCTCAATCCGGTCGATCTCTTCAAAACCTTCGCGGGGCATGAATCCAAAGGAGTAGACCACTACCTCTTTCTCGTCGCCTGGGGCCAGGGTGTACTCCTCGAAGGGCACCACCGTGGGGTCTCCGTCGCCGATGGTATAGGTGTGCGGCTCCAGGGGTTTTCGCACGCCATCGATGAAGATCTCCGCATCCTCCTCGCGGATCGTGACCTCTTCGCCACCGTCGTTTCGTACATGCACCCGAACCCGGAGGTCGAGGACTTGGTCGGCGAAACACCCCTGGTTGTTGGAGTTCTCCCCGAATCGGGCGATCGGCTCCTCCACCACGGAGAGCCCCTCGGGGACCGCTTCAGCGACCCCGGTCAGATCCTTGATCGCCAAGGGCCGCGAGGTCGCAAGAAGGAGAAACAACAACGGGATCACAATCCAGCGTACTCGAATCCAAAAAGGCATCTTCTTCTCTCTCGTAGAAAAAGCCAAGGATCGGGGACCATACAGCATCCGCACACGCGATGCGAGGGGAGGTTCGATGGAGGGACGGGCGGCCCGGGACGACCCGCCCTACACCGAACCTCCCCGACGCACACCCCGGACCTCTTCGCCTATCCCCCTTGAAAGCCAACCACCATTGGGGCTAGCCTCGGCCGACCCATTCGAACCCACCGGCGGAGAGACCGATGACGAACCTAACACTCGCCCAACGCGTCCTGACCACCCTGGGAAAGATCGTAGAGCGGTCCGACACCAGCGTCGCCGTCTGGGGCAACGCCGAGAGCCTGCGAACCGGCACGTGGGAGAAGACTCTACCCGCCGATATGTTCGCCTTCATTCGCGGGCTCAACGGTTTGGCTCTGCGCTACACCATGCTCGGCTCCGAGGGCTATCATGGACCTGAGTTTCGGGCTCTTTATGAAGACGGTCGGCAAGTGATGTCGCCCCACATGGGCAACAACTTCAGCCTCCCTCGACAACGGGCTGGCAGCTACCCCGACGGCTTCTTCGCGGGGACCGACCTCTCCCCAGACGACATGGTCCTGCTCTTCTACGTGGACGACTACGAGCCCGGAGGCGACAACCCGTCGTCGGGGATCCTAATGGTTCACGAAGGCGAAGACGCCGAGTTCTACTGGTGGCGAAAGGGCGAGCTCCTCGAGAAATTGCCCGGCTCATTCACAGAGATCATCGAACGGGGCATCGAGGCCGGCTTCGCCCGCGGGTGGCCCGGCTCGGATCGCCCCGCAGCCGACGCTGTGATCGCGAAGCTCGGCGAAGACGTGGCCCCCCGGATGCTCTTCGAGCTCGAGGTGGAGTCCCTCGAAGTCCTAGAGAATCAAGACTATCGCAGACTCCTCGGCGCCCAACTGCAGGCGAGAAAATTCGATGGCGTTATGAAGGCCCTCGGCCGCGACGAGCGGGCCGAAGGCCTCAGCCAGGACCAGCGCGGTGAGCTCATCGCCGAGTGCATCGCCGACCCCGGGGACTTCTCAGCCGCGGACGCCAAGAAGATCATGAGCGCCCTCTACGCTGCCAAGAAGACCAAGAAAGCCCTGGTCGAGACGTTCCGCCTCGACCACGAGCCCCTGGCGTGGGCCCGGGTTCGTGTCCGGACCCTCCCCGCCATCCTCACCCACACCCCCGAGGACTTTCGGGCCCCCGGAGACAACGATTGGACCCTTGCCAGGGTTCTCCACGGAATCGAAGGCCTCCACGTCACTGACGACTATCCGGGCCACCCCGACCTGCTGGCCTACACCAGCCCGATGAAGGCCGATGTAGAGTACAAGGCCTATCTGAAGAGCGAGTGGACCGTCGACGACGAGCGGTGCAAAGAGTTCAAACCCAAGACCTACCAGGTGAACTCCTCCGGCGAGAAGTACTCCGGCGTGGAGGCCCTCTTCCAGGTGTTGATCACCGAGACCCAGGCGCAGGGCCTCGAAGAAGGCGCCATCTACGAGTCACCGGCGCTCCCGGAGTGGATCGCCTAGGACTGGATCGCTTAGGACTGGTTCGCCCGGGAGTGGATCGCCCAGGGCCTACTCGATGGTCAGCGACGACCCTCCAGCGGGCTCAGCCTTGCCCGAGTCGGCCTCCTTCCACTCCAGCTCGAACTCGACGCTGAGCTTGGCGTGCTCCGGCCCTTTCTTCTTGGAGTACTCTCGCTCGGCCTTCACCTCGAAGACGAGGCTGCCCGGGGGGTCGAGGGTGATGCTCTGATCACCACTGCGCAGGGTGATCCCATCGCCCGCCTCCAGGCGGTCGGCGACGGCCCGCAGGTAGTTGGCGATCTCCTGACGAGCGTGAGTGGATTCGCTCTTGAAGAGTACTTTCTCAGGCATGGTGTACCTCCCTTGTCGGTGTCATCGTAAGCCCAGGATCACAGTAGCGACGGACGTCGCGGAGACAAGAGCCCCTTGAACTCCTCCCCCAGATCTGCGAAGGTCCCGCCGTTCTGAAACCTGTTGCCCTACCTCACTTGTACTGGTGACCCGATGAAAAAGCTCGCCCTCCTCCCCCTCTCGATCCTGCTGGGCGCCGGCCTGGCGCTCACGCCCGCCTGTGGCGAACCCACCGTCGACCCCGACGAGTCCTACGTGACCCCCGACGGGGAGCAAAAAGGATTCGGTGGCAAATCCGATGCGTGGGACTGGCGCAACGACCCGAGCCGCTTCCAGGCCGAGCTGGAATACCAGTGGGACCTCCTGCCCACGGAAGGGCAGATCTCCATCACTCCCTGGACGGACACCTACTGGCCCAACTTCCGGGACAGCATCAACGATCGGTGGCAGGGCACGGACGTCCTCTCCCCGGCTGAGAAGTGGGATCAAGCGGTCCACGGGTGGGATCCCGACGCGGACTTCATGGAGCTTCAGCCCTATGACGTGCGCACCTGCACCTGGGACGACGAGTACTACACCAGCCTGGGGCCCACAGCGACCTGGGTACACCAGAACAAGGGACTCCTGCGGGCGATCCAGACCGAGGACAACGAGACCTGCGCCGAGGGCACGGACCGCTTCGGCGGCATCGAGACCTGGTGGGGCCTCTGCCACGCCTGGGCCCCGGCGGCCATCATGGAGCCCGAGCCCCTGAACAGCGTGGAGTACAACGGCGTGACCTTTGACGTCTCCGACATCAAGGCCCTCCTGACCATGGAGTACGACCGGGTCTCCTCCTACTTCATCGGCAGCCGGTGCAACCGGATCCTCGACGAGGAGCAGGCCGACCGGATCGGCCTCCCTGTCATCGAGCGCGACGAGACCGGCCGGGTGATCAACGAAGAGTGCCGCAACGTCAACGCCGGCACCTTCCACATCATCGTCACCAACTTCATCGGCAAGATGGAGCGGTCCATCATCATGGACAAGGACTTCGAGTACGAGGTCTGGAACCAGCCCATCACGGGCTACCGGATCCTCAGCCAGGACGAGCTCTCCCTCGCCGAGGTCCAGGAGCGCCTGAACATCGTGCCCGAGGCCATCAACGCCTACCCGGAGACCGAGGAAGAGGACACCGCCGTGGTGCTCCTTGCCAACTACCTGACCTTCGAGGAGCTGAACCAGGACGTGGGCCTTCGCTCCGACCGGGCCCAGGCCCTGCTCGACCGACGGGAAGAGCGGCTCTTCGAGTCCGTCGAAGACGTCCGCAGCGTCTACGGCATCGGCCCCCGGTCCATCGAGCAGCTCCTCTACTTCGCCCGCGTCGAAGGCTACGTCGAGGGCTACGAGTACACGGCCAATATCTTCCAGTACAACGAGGACGCCGAGCGATTTATGGAGGTCCGCATCTCTGTGGAGTACCTTGTGGAGTCCAGCGCCCTGCCGTACAACACCGTGGATATCATCGACAACTACATCCGCTCCGCCACGTACCACTACATCCTGGAGATGACCGCCGATGGCGAGATCATCGGCGGCGAGTGGGCGGGCCGGTCCATCACGAACCACCCGGACTTCCTGTGGATGGCCACCCGGGCCCTGGGCAGCAACCCCTACGTGGATCTCGAAGAGGTCCGTGAGCTCGTCCGCATGAGCCGCGGCGAGGACGGGCCCGTCGACAACTGGGCCTCCTTCACGGCTTCGGAGCGGATCGCGATCCCCGACGCCGACCGCGATGGGATCACCTCCACCATCACCATCCCGGACTCCGGCGAGGTCGAGGCCATCGCCCTCGATGTCGACATCGAGCATACCTACCGAGGGGATCTGGTGGTCCAACTCGTCAAGAACGGCTTCGTCGTCACCGTCTTTGACGGTTCCGAGGTGGATCGGCCCTGGGACGACGACCTCGTTCTGGAGCGAGAGGCCGTCGACGGCTTCGAGGGCCAGGAGATGTCTGGCGAGTGGACCCTGCAGGTCTTCGACACCCTCCCCTTCGACACGGGTCACCTCAACGAGTGGACCCTCCACATCAACGTAAAGTGAGTCTATGATCGACGAAGTCCTCTCCTTCTGGTTCGGCGAACTCGACGACCAGGGGCGAGCCGACCCCGAGAAGGTGTCGCGGTGGTTTAAGAAAGACCCTGACTTCGACGCGGAGATCGTGGAGCGCTTCTCCGATCTCCACAGTCGCATCGCCGCCGGCGAACGGGAGTCCTGGCTCGACACCCCGCGGGGCCTCCTGGCCTACGTGATCGTCCTCGACCAGTTCTCCCGAAATATGTTCCGGGGCACCCCGAAGATGTATGCCACCGATGAGCAGGGGCTGCAGGCCGCTCTCAAGGGCATCGAGCGCGGCGACGACACCTCCCACCCCTTCGCCTATCGAGTCTTCCTTTACATGCCCCTGATGCACAGCGAAGAGCTCGCCATGCAGCAGAGATGCGTGGAGCTCTTCGAGGACTTCCGTGACGCCTCAGAAGGGGCGAAGCGGGAGTCCCTGGAGAACAACCACGACTACGCCGTGCAACACCTGCGGATCGTGGAGCGCTTCGGTCGGTTCCCTCACCGCAACGAGATCCTGGGGCGGGAGTCCACGCCGGAGGAAGTGGAGTTTTTGAAGCAGCCCGGCTCCTCTTTCTGAGTTCTCTCCTACCCCCTGAGCGTCTCATGAGAGCACGTAGATCACTCTGCCTTGCATGCCTGCTGATGTTGGTCAGCGCTGTTGCGCACGCAGATGAGCCGACTCAGGCGGACACACCGATGGACACACCGAGTGAGTCGTCGGTCCAGTGGACCGTCCAGCTCGACCCCCTGACCCTGGCCCTCGGCTTTCCCCACCTGCAGGTAGAGCGAGCCTTCGGCGACCACTTGGCCGTCTATACAGGGCCGCACCTGCGACTCTTCGACGGCATACTCTCCCAGGAACCGGAGGACTACATCGGCCTCGGGTGGGAGCTCGGGGTGCGCTATTTTCCGTTCGGGGCGGCGCCGACGGGGTTCTGGACCAGCCTTCGGGGCGTCGGCGCTCGTATCACCGCGGGGGATCTCTCCACCTTCGGCGGCTACGCCAGCGCCCTGGCGGGATACACCCTCGTCCTTGGCGAGCGATGGGTCCTCGCCGGCGGAGCCGGGGTTCAATACCTGCACTACTATATCGATGGGATGGGAACGAGAGGCATCGCTCCAGCGCTCCACACCGCCTTCGGCGTGGCCTGGTAGATCTCCTGGATCGCTCTAGGCCAGGGCGCTCTCCTGCCCGGAGTCCCGGACAAAGATGCAACTGGAGTCGGTGGCCTCCACCATCCGCCGGGCGAAGTCGATGTCCGGATCGGAGATCATCCCGAAGATGCTCAGGTCGGCGGGATCCACCCGGTCGATGGCCTCGTCGAAGGTCCCGTCGATGATGATCACCTCGGCGCCGGGGATTCGGGCCACCGTCAGCAGGGTGTCGAAGAACCGACGGGCGTTGTCGTGCTCGGTCACGTCGGGGACCACCATGATCAGTCGCAGGTGAGCCCTCCAGTTGCGGCGCAGCTTGTAGGCGATCAAGATCGAGAGATCCAGGTTGCCGATGTCCATGGAGACGTTCCAGTTCGGGGTCCGGTCTCGGATCCAGACGTTCACCGATCCTCGACGCCCCAACCCGGCCTTGGGATGGTTGGCATAGAGGATGGCTCCTAGCTCTTCCTCGGTGGCTCGATCCACCAGGGCCGGGTAGTCCAGGGTCTCGTCGATCTCCTCGGGCATCTGCAAGAAGAGTAAATTCGGCCTCGGGAAGGAGCCCCGGGCGTTTTGAATCCCCGAGATGATCCCTCGGCTCAAATCCGGGGCTTCCGTGACCACCCAGTTGGCGAACACCCCTCGGCTTCGGAAGTTCGCCGTCAGCCGATCCAGGTCCTCCGAGAGGGTGCTCCGTTCCCCCTCGGGCTCGATCCCAACGAGCTTCACCGAGCCCCGCGGCGCCGCCAATTCCTGGAGAAAGAGAAAGGCCCCCCGCACCTCGGAGGTGTCTTTCACGGCCACCAGGAGGTTGGGCTTCCAGGCCCGCTCGTGCATGGGTGGAAGATCCCAGACCCGCTTGGCAGCCCACTCCGCGAGGGTCACGAACATCCCGCTGCGGAGGTCCCCGAAGGGCGCGTTCAACGTCCGTCGGATCATCAACCCGTAGGCGCCGCCCACGCTGGCCAGCGCGATGAGGCTGAAGATCGGGCTGATGATGAACATCGCGAAGAGTGACCCAAGAAAGCCGGCCCCCGAGATCCACCGGGAGATCCGAAAGAGGGGCCGAAAACTCACCAACCCCAACGTCTGCTCAAAGAAGACCACCAGGTTGATCATCATATAGGTGATCAAGAAGAACATCGTGATCAGCGGCGCGATGGCGTTGAGATCCCTGGCGAGGAGCGCCAAAAGCGCGATCCCGGCGGTGACGATCAAGGCGTTGCGGGGCTCCCCACCGCGGAGCTTCTCCAGCCAGGCTCCTCCGGGGAGCACCCGATGCTCTCCCAGGGCCTGCAAGATTCGGGGCGCCCCCACCATGGAGGCCAGGGCGGACGAAAAGGTCCCTGCCAGCAAGGCCGCCAACACCACCGGCGCAAACGCCGACTCGTTGACCACGACCATCAAGTCCTCGCGAAGCACCTCGGGGGAGACCGTCCCGGCCAACCAGAAGGCGATCAACACGTAGAGGGCCACCGCCGCCCCGATCGCGGCGATAGTACCCACCGGGATGCTCCGTCGAGGGTCCTTGAGCTCCCCCGACATGGTCGCCCCGGCGGTGATCCCCGTGGCCGCCGGGAAGAACACGGCGAAGACCGTCCAGAAGGAGACCTCCGGGGCCGCCGCGAAGAGCTCGGTCTCCTGAAACCCGTTGGTGGTCAACGGCCCCGTGGCCGCCGCGATCCCGATGGACACGAAGGACACCACGATCACGGAGAGCACCACGTACTGCAGCTTAAACGCCAACGCCGTGCTGATGTAGGTCACCGTGCAGAGCGCCAGAAAGACCGTGGCGTCCACGAGCACGGCGGAGTGCCCCGGGAAGATCAACAACCACCCCTCCCGAAACCCGAAGATGTAGAGCGTGATGATCAGGGCCTGCGCAAGGTAGAGCGGGATCCCCACGCTTCCCCCCACCTCCAGCCCCAACGACTGGGAGATGATCGAGTAGGGTCCCCCGGCGCCGATCCGAATATTCGTCGTGATCGACGACATCGCCAGCCCCGTAGCTCCCGTGATCCCGAAGCAGAGGCCGATGATCAACAGGCCCCCCAACAACCCGGCCTGACCTACGGCCCATCCGAGCCGAAGGTACAAGAAGATCGCCAACACGATGAATGTTGGCATAAAGACGCCGGTGAAGGTCCCGTACTTCCTGGGAGCTCGCTCGGCGTTTTGGACTAGGGTGGGTGAATCAGACATGGGCGGCTTCACCATAGACACGCCTGGTCAAAACTCCAGTGTCTCGGGGCCGTCCACGACCTCCACGGTCCGGGTCTCCCCGCCGACGGTGACCTCGTGGGGCGTGTGCCAGATCTCCTGGTGGGAGGTGCGCTCTTGCACCTCGAAGGTGTTGGTGCCCTCCTCCCACTCGGCGGGGCGAATCGTCACCGCCGAGAGCACCACCTCGGCTCGACCGTCCTCGTCGAGCTCCCCGGAGAAGACCTCCTGGTCGTCGACGTCGCGGATCACCAAAGACTCGCCGGCCGGGCCCGTGACCGTCAGGGTGTACCGAATCGTGTAGTAGCTGACCACGCTGGTCCGCCGCCACCACACGTCGTCGAAGGCGGCGCCGCCGAGGAACACGGGATCGATGATCTCGTGACGATTGCTGTCGAACCCGGCGTCGAACACGAAGGTGTGGTAGCCGGGGTGGTCTCCCCGTCGCTCCAAAATGGGCCGGATGAACACGTGGCGGTCGCCGCGACCGTAGGAGTCGCCGAACCGGATGTTGGCCACGTTGGACGCGATGTGGTTGTCCACGTAGTAGGCCGGCTGGTGGCCTTCCCGGTTGGCGTAGACCCCCTGACCCACCACAGGCGTCGTGTCCAGGCTCTCCCCGTCTTCATCGTCGACGATCACCAGGTTCCCCTCGAAGAGGGTGTCCTCGATGCTCTCGTCGGTGAAGAACATGGTCCCCCGCATCACGCCGCCGCCGCGGGCCCGACCGAGCACCACGTTGTCCCGGTACACCAGGTTGTTCCGCACCTGGCCACCGGAACCATAGTTGGTGATCCGAAAGGCGCTGGTGGAGTCCAGCTCGCCCCAGCTCTCGTAGTATCGGTTGTCCCCCGTGCTCACGCCCTCCATGACCACCAGGTTCTCGGCGATGAGCAGATCCAGGTGGGCCCACCCGAATCCGATGGCGTTGTACCCCGTCAAAAAGAGCTTGTTTCGCCGCAGCGTCCCGGCCACGTGGTCGTTTCGCGAAAAGGGCTGCATCGCAAAGGAGTTGGTGGCCCAGCTGTCCACGTAGATCTCGTTGGCCTCCATGCGCTGAGCCCGGTTCAACCCATTCTGCCGAGTCCGCGGCACCAGGTTATGAGTCACGTGAAAGTCGTCGACCTCGCCGGGGTCGGGATCGTTGGCGATGATTCGAAGGGGCCGTCCGCCGCCCGACCCGTGGCGATCGAGCACCTCGAAGCCCCGGTCCGTCAACCGGTTGTGATGGATCCGAAGCTCGCCACGGGGATACCGCACGAAGACGGCGTTGATCTGAGCCGCGTGGTAGGCGGCATCCACGCCGGCGATCTCGAGGTTCTCCGCCCCGGAGAGATAGATCGGGTTCAGGCCACCGTTGGAGGTGGAGGCGTTGCCCACATGGCCTTCCCGGAGCTCTCCGTTCAGGATCCGGAGATCCTCGAGCCTCGTGCGCCCCCAGATTCCGGAGGCCGCCTCGTCGGCGTCGTTGGGGTTCACCGAGGAGAGCGACGCCGCCCCGTAGGTGATCCGGTGTCCGTTGAGGTCCAGGGTGATCCCCGAACCCTCCACGACGATGGCCGTGCCCTCGGCCTCGATATCTTCGGTCAGCAGATACTCCCCGGGCTCGGCGAGCACGAAGGGCGGCCCGGCGAGCTCTCCGGGGATCTCCACGAAGGGCCCGGACTCCGTAGTGAAGCTCTCCACATGAGAGACGATGGTCTCCCCGTCGTCCTGCCGGGCCACCAGACGATAGTAGTAGGTGGCGTCCGCCTCGAGCCCCCGCAGGTGATGGAGGTGATGAAAGAAGTACCGCTCCGTCTCCTCCGTGGCCTCCGTCAGGGAGTCCTCAGAAGCGCCATACTCAATGAACGTGCGGGTGGGGCGGGTGGTCTCAAACGCCAGGGCCGCCGAATTGCGCGAGACGTGTCGCCACTCTCCATCGGGCCGAAAGTCCAGCAGAGCTCCCGTGAACTCCTCGATCAGGGGCTGATTGGCCGGCCCGTGATGGGTGATCACGAACTCGTTGAAGATCTCGTAGAGCTCTTCCGGCGAAAACCCGGCCTCGAGCTCGTCCTTGTCGAGGGACTCGTAGGCCTGGCGGGCGTCTTGTCGGCGAGCCTGATCCACGACCAGGGGCTCCCCGTCGCGCACCTCGGCGACCTGGCCGCTGGGGCGCTCCTCGGCGGGCAGGTCGGCGTCGGGGCCTGGCTGTTCGGCGTCGGGCCCAGGTTGATTGTCGCCGGCGTCACCGCCGGAGTGTCCCGGGTCTGAGGAACAACCCAGGACCAGGCTCAAAAACAGGACACACCACCAACGTCGTCGCATTGAAGCCTCCAGTGTTGTCGACGTCGTGAACGTACAAGATTCCCGGAGTCGGCGCTACGGGGGGGTGAACGTTCGGGCGGCTCGGGGCTTCGCTGTTTCCTTCGGGGTTCGCGGGGGGGTGAACGTTCGGGCGACGCCCACGACCCCTCCGCCCTTCGGGCACCTCCCCGCAGGCGGGGAGGGGGTCTCGGGCTTCGCTGTTTCCTTCGGGGTTCGCGGGGGGATGAACGTTCGGGCGACGCCCACGACCCCTCCGCCCTTCGGGCACCTCCCCGCAGGCGGGGAGGGGGTCTCGGGCTTCGCTGTTTCCTTCGGGGTTCGCGGGGAGCGATCTGGTCACAATAGGGCATGTCGCCGGGAACCACAGGCGAAACAGCGAAGCCCGTGGCCCCCTCCCCGCCTGCGGGGAGGTGCCCGTAGGGCGGAGGGGTCGTCCGCGCCGCCCGGACGTGCGAGATAGTCGCGAACCACCGAGGAAACAGCGAAGCCCGTGGCCCCCTCCCCGCACGCGGGGAGGTGCCCGAAGGGCGGAGGGGTCGTCCGAGCCGCCCGAACGTTCACCCATCTCAAAATTCTGAGACTCTCCCCAGGAAACCCGTCCTCCACGCAAGAAATCCGGGACCTACCCGACCCACCCAGATCACCAACCCACCCACAACCCCCTGCCAAACCAAGACTTTTCCCACCACCTAAGAACGTGGCACAGAAGATGCTGTACGTCCCACCGTGAAATACAACGCTGGCCGATCATCCTATCTGGAGACCCACGATGAACCCCTGTCACGCCCTACGATACCTCACCATCCTTCTCCTTCTCGTGCCCCTGGTCGCCTGTGGCGACGGCAACTCCTCCGACGATCCCCAGGATCTTTCCGGCTGGAACGTCTCCGAGGACCCTGTCGAAGAAGAAGAAGAATGCCCCGGCGCCGACGAGGGCTACTACTACATGGGCTCCACCCTCGAGGAGTGCGCCGCCGTCGACTATATCTGCGAGGCTCCGCTTCAGGACTTCGCCAACGAGTGTGGCTGTGGGTGCGTCTCGACCTCCGGATCGGAGCCCGAGCCCGGGCCGGAGCCCGGCCCCAACCCCGGACCGGTGTGCCCCACCGAAGACGACGGCTACCACTACGTCTCCACCTCGCCGGCCGAGTGCGCCGCCATCGACTTCGTCTGTGAACTCGGGATGGAGGCCTTCGAGAACCAATGCGGCTGCGGGTGCAAAGAGTTCACCGGGGTCTGCCTCTACTCTGAGGAGAGCCCGGAGTACCTGGGCCACACCACCGAGGAGTGTGTCGCGGTCGCCGAGGAGTGCACCGAAGGCGCCTACTTCCAGGACGAGTGCGGCTGCGGCTGTCAGAGTTACGAGATCGACCCCCTGCCGATCATGTGCCCCGCCGAAGAAGATGGCTACGAGTACGTCTCCCACGACTACAGCGAGTGCATGGTGATCTTCTACTCCTGCGACGAAGACCAACAGTACTTCGAGGACACCGACTGCGGGTGCGGTTGCTACACCCCGCCCTCGGGCGGCGCCTGTGAGCCCCTTCAGCCCATGGACGCCTACGGCGACGGCATCTGCGACGCCTTCTTCGGGTGGACCTACACCGGCGACGATGGCCCCAACAACGGGTGCTACGGCGTCAGCGGCTGCGACTGCTTCGGCGCCGACTGCGGCGACCTCTTCCAGTCCTTAGACGAATGCATGGAAGCGGCGACCTGCTCCTGAGTAGCCTTGTCATCGAACTTGTCATCGAACCAGCGCCGGGGTTATGAACGTCTTCATCAACCCCGGCGCGAGGTGACCCATGACGCAGTCTCGGTTCGAAGACGTTCAAGCCCTGATCGACGAAGTGATCGAAGAGCGGGGACGCTGCCTGAAGGTGGCGTTCCCGTTGGGCCTTGGAAAGCCCGTTCGCCTGGCCAACGCCCTGGTGGAGCGCCTGGAGGCCGGTGACCTGGACTCTCTGGAGATCTTCACCGCCCTGAGCCTCTCCCCGCCCCGGTTGGGTCAGAACGACCTGGAGCAGCGGCTGATGGAGCCCGTGCTGGACCGCCTCTTCGGCGACGTCCCGCCCCTTCGGTACGCCGACCTCCGGGTGGCCAACAGACTCCCCGAGAACCTCCGGATCCACGAGTTCTACTACCCCCCGGGCTCGCTCTTGGGCTCCCTGGACGCCCAGCGCCACTACAAGAGCGTTAACTTCACCGACGCCTTTCGGCTGATGAAGGAGGCCGGCCTCGACCTGATCGGCCAGATGGTCACCCCAAACGGTGACGGCTGGGACCTGAGCTCCAACACGGACCTGGCCCTGGACCTCTACCCCAAATTTCGGGAGCGCGACCGCGGCGACCGCCCCCTCCTGGTGGCCCAGGTCAACCGACGACTCCCGGCCATGGGAGGCACCTCCGTTGTGGACGCCGACACCTTCGACGCCGTCGTCGACGGCCCCGACTGCGAGCACGACCTCTTCGGAACGCCCAGCCTCCCCGTCTCCGATGTGGAGTACGCCATCGGCCTCCGGGTGGCGTCGCTCCTGAAAGATGGCGGCACCGTCCAGATCGGCATCGGCGGCCCCGGCGAGGCCGTGGCCTTCGCCGCCATCCTCCGCCACGAAGAGCCCGTGCTCTTCCAGGAGGTCCTCCAGGCTCTGGAGCCGGGACGAGAGGAGCGGGTCCTGAGCCGCCAATGGGGAGGGATCGAGCCCTTCGAAGAGGGCCTCTTCGCCTCTACGGAGATGTTCGTCGAGGGCCTCCTCCACATGTATCACCGGGGCGTCCTCACCCGGCAGCTCGACTCCGGAGAGGTCCTCCACGGGGCGTTCTACATGGGCTCGGCCCGGTTCTACGACGCCCTCCGGGAGCTCAGCGACGAGGACCGAGCGCGGTTCTCCATGCGGAGCGTCCGGTACACCAACCTGCTCTATGGCGAGGAGGAGAAGAAGCGGGAGGAGCGCCGCCACGCCCGGTTCATCAACTCCGCCATGATGATCACCGGCCTGGGCGCCGTGGTCTCCGATGGCATCGACGACGGCCGTGTCGTCAGCGGCGTCGGCGGCCAGTACGAGTTCGTCACCATGGCCCACGCCCTGCCCGACGCCCGGTCGATCATGATGGTCCCCGCCACCCGGACCAGCCGTGGACAGGCCACGTCCAACCTGGTGTGGAGCTACGGCCACTGCACGATCCCTCGCCATCTGCGAGACATCGTGGTTACCGAGTACGGCGTCGCCGACCTCCGGGGAAAGTCCGACGAGGAGATCGTCAAAGCCCTGGTGCAGGTCTGCGACGCCCGATTCCAGGACGAGCTCCTGGAGAGCGCCCGGCAGGCCCGCAAGATCGACCCCGCCTGGGAGATCCCCGACAGGGCTCGCAAGAACACCCCCCAATGGCTGCGGGAGTCCCTCTCCACCTACCGAGCCGACGGCACCATCCCCCGGTGCCCCTTCGGAAGCTCCCTCACCGAGGTCGAGCTCGACCTCGTCGAGGCCCTCCAACACCTCAAGAGCATCGGCGACGACCTCCAGGCTCGCCGCCTCCCCGAGCTCTCCGCCGAGAACCTCGCCAGAGCCCTGAGGGGCTCCGACCGATGGGAGGAGCACCTCCAGCGCATGGCCCTGCACCAGCCCTCGTCCTTACGAGAACGGGCCCTCCAGCGGGCCGTGATCTACGCGCTGAAGGAGACCGTCGGCGACTGATCTCAGAGATGGGCCCGGACGTACTCACTCATCTTTCTTCTCCTCCTCTGGATCTTCGCCGCTGTCAGCCTTCTCTTCCGGCTCTTCGACCTTCTCTTCTGTCTCTTCCGACACCTCCGGCGCCGGCGGCTCCACAGACCCGTCGGCCGCTTCCGGCGCGGACGCTGGCGAAGGCTGCCTCACCCCCAGCTTCTGCCGCGGGACGTTGGCGTACCGCCCTCTCGATCTCTCGGGGCCCGACCCCTCCGCTTTCTCAGACTTTTGCCAGAGTCCGCCGGCGCTGAACGCTCGCCAGCCCCAGGGCACCCACGCCAGGAGCCGACTGACCACCCAACAGGCCCAGGCCAACATCAGCACTCGCCAGAGGAAGAGCGGCACAGACACCACGGCGGCCCCGCCGATCTCGCCATCGGTCCGATCCAGGGTCCACCGCAGCAGGCTGTTCGACGACCGGGCGCCCTCGACCTGCATGTTCACGTCGAAGAGCAGGTTCGTGTGGATCGCCGCGTAGAAGATCGCTGCCGCCACCAGCGTATGGAAGACGATGAAGAGCTGGAAGGCGTTGAACTTCGCCGGAGACTCGGTCAGAGGCGCCCGCTGCCGGATCGTCAGGACCGCGAACCAGGCCACCACGGGCACCAGCGCTCCGTAGGGGAGCTGGGAGAACCCGATGAGCAGAAGCATCCACTCCGGCGTCCTCAGGGGGATCCCTTTGAGCTGTCCGAAGAGAAGCGCCAAAATCAACAGGATGATCAGCTTCGGCCAGAAGAGGATCGCCGGCCCCCAGGAGGGACCCATCACATGGAGCAGCCACCGATCCCGGCTCTGCTCGATCTCGAGGGTCACGTTCACCGCTTCCGAGTCCAACACCACCTCGGGCATGGCCTGCACCACCGAGGGCTCCCAGACCTGCTGCCACCGAATCCGATACCGCTGAACCCCGGGCTGATAGGGCAGGTCCATCACCCCATCTTCGTGGCGCAGGCTGTGCTCGGTGTTGTTGATCGTCGTCTCCTGGACCTCAGCCTCGGCGGGGATCCGGACCTGCCGGGTCCCCCCCTCGGAGGCCCGAATCGTCAGGTCCAGAGTCGCGATCAAGAGCCGCTGGCCGGGCTGCACCCGGTAAGTCACGGAGTCGATCGTCGACGACTGCCCCTCCACCCCGTCGGGACGAGCCACGGTCACCACCAGCTCCTCACCGGGCCACGGGAGCCACCGGGGTCGATGAACCCGCGGGTCGTCGCTGATCAGGGCGACTGGCGAGAGATCCGAGAACTGGCACCGCCAGATCCGACTGCACTCCACCTCCCAGATCTCCGACCAGGGCTGATCCGTGGGCGCTACCAGCCGGACCTCCTCCTGGATCGGGATCTCGCTGAGATATTCCACCTCGGTCTGGCCCCTCGGAAAGTCCACGAGCACCCGGCCTCCCTCCACCCGGGGGCCGTCGGTGAGCACGCTCTCCCCCTCCAGGAGGGGCAGCCGCACCAGCTCGGAGCGGTCGGCGTCGACCCGACGGATCCGGGTCTGCACCTGCCAGGGCAACCCCAACGCGAAGGTCCGCTCCACCTCGTACCAGGGCGGCAACTCCCGGGCCGTGTCCAGGGTCTCCGACTCCTCACTGTCTCGCCTGGCGAGCTGCAAGGAGCTGTCCGGTACCCCCGCGGAGCTCAGCCCGTCGACGACCCACTGGTCGCTCTCGAAGGTCACACGCCGCGGCCGGGCACTGTCGTCAAACCGCAAGGTCGCCGTCGTCCGGTTGGCGAGCCGCCCGGTGACCTCCACGATATGACGCCCCGGGGGCAATCGAACCGCCGTCAGTCCCCCCGGCTCTCGCCGCAGCTCCCGGGTCTCCACGCCGCCGACCCGCACAGACTCGAGCTGCAGGGGATCGGCGGGGCCCGGGAGGTACCAGCCGGTGTCCTCTTGGGCGTGGACCTCGGCCTCCATGGTAAACTCCAGCCCCTCTACACGCAGGTCGGCGCGGCTCACCACCACGCAGGGCCCATCGCAGGCCCGGGCCGCCACCAGCCGCTGGCGTAACTTGTTCAGTACATTGCCGTCGGGGCTCGCAGCACTCGGCGGGGAGGCCCTACTCGCCATCTCGTCGGCGGCAGCCGTCGTGGAAGCGATGGAGACGCCTCCCATGCACAGAAGAACCACAGACCCCTTCAAGAGATGACGTAAGAGCCGCGGCGTCTTCGCCCGGGCGGGCTCACCCTCTTCCCGCTTCCGCCAGGACATCTCCCGGGGCGCGAACAACAAGAGCGCCAGCGCGATCAGCGCCGCCAACCGCAGCGCGATGATCAACTTCTGCATCCACGGAGAGATCAACACCATGGTGACCTCCTGATCCCGGTGTACCGGCCCGGACCACCCCAGGTGAACACTCCGCCACGTCCAGGACGGCACCCCCGGCCCGGTCTGCACTACCGCGTTCGGGTCCACCTGGCTGAGCTGCTTGTAGGCGACCTGGCGACCAGCGCGATCGAGGCTCGCCGGCTCCGCATAGACCCTCGCCTCCCGAGCGCGAAGGGAGCTCACGTCATCCATCTCCTCCATCACCATCTCACTCGGCGCGGCCGGTGCTGATTCTTGGTACACCGGTAAGAAGAGGTCATCCGCGGACGCCCGGTGGATCTCCACCTGGGGATGCACGGCGCTGTGTACTTGATCGTGTATGAAGAAGGCCATCATCACGAAGAGCACCACCAGGACGATCATCCGATAGACGTGTACCGTCTTTCGCCAGAACCCGTCGGGCAGCGCGCGGAGTAACGCCAGGGAGGCGATCAGGTGAATCCAGGTCCACATCGGCGCTCCCTGTTGACCGTGGCCGAGCACCAGCGCCACCGCCGCCAGGGGCGCCCACTTCCAGCCGAAGAGCTTCCCTACGGCCAGAGCGACCATCAACAGAAGGAAGAAGTCCCACAGAGTCCATGTGGATACGGCCCGGGCGGACCCACTGAGGGAGTCCACCCCGGAGACGTGGAGCACGCTCCACCCCGGCGGGACGTGCACGGTCGTCGAGAGCTGCTGCACGTCGTGATCCCAGCCCACGGCCGGAAAGCTCCGCGCTCCGTCGGTCCGGCGAAGGTCTGCCTGGAGCCGCGTCGTAGGAAACCGAAGCTCGACGCCGCTGACCCCGGTCTCGGGATCCTCGGTGATCAGCAAGTCCTCGTCGCCGCTCTGCTCCAACACTCGCCCCAGCACTTCCGGCCCGACGTAGTTCAGACGCCACCCCTGGCGCATCTCTCCCGTAAGAGAATCCCGGATCGTGAACCCGCCGCCATCGAGGTCGAGCCACATCTGGCGCCGAAGCTGGAGCTGATTGGGGCCGGGCCGGATCCCGCGGCGAGTGGTCTCCAGGCGGAGCGCTTCGCCGGCGACGGCCTGGAAGGTGGTGTGACCGTGCCACTCCTGGGGCAGCGAGGTCCTGCTGGGATCGACAGCCCGAAGGCCCCTGACCTCGGCAGTCCGGGCGGTCTCGTCAGCGACCCAGACCCACACCTCCTGAGGATCGTAGAAGTCGGGCAAGCCCTGCGGCACCCCCAGGGACTCCACGTCCTCGGCCACCACGGACTCCAGGCTCACCCGATGGGTCCCGGGCCGGGCGTACACGGTCAGCCGCCCCTCCCCGTCGAGGGCCGCCGGCACGGGGCTCTCCAACCGCACGGGCCGACTGCCGGCGAGCACTACAGGCCCCAGGTCGATCTCCCGGGCCTGCCCGGAGACATTCACGTCCACCCAGGTCTCCACCCGCAGGGGCACACCGTCCCGGATCCGCCGGTACACCGACGCCCGCAACCGGTCGGTCTCTTCCCCGTCGGCGGCCCCCTCCTCGCCATCGATCCAGAGTCGCCCACTTGCGTCATGGCGAGGCCTCTCCACGGGCTGCCCCCGGAGCTCCAGCAGCACCCTCCCCGTCTGAGGCGGCGTCGTCACGAACTGGGGCGGAGAGTTCCACACCAGCCGCCCCGTGACCCGGTGTCGCCCGGCGTCGAGGGCCACCGCCGGAGTATCTCCGGCGGCCTTCAACACGGCAGCCACACCGTTCACCTGCACGTCCTGGGGCCAGAGATCCCGGCTCCCCGGCAGCCTGACGTCGCCCCGCCGGGCTACCCAGACATCCATGGCGAAGGTAGCTCCTTCGTCTTCGGCGAACACCTCCAGCACCCCGGGCCACACACAGGCCCGGCTCGACCCCAATTGCGGGCAGTCGAGGTCCCCCTCGTCGTAGAGGACCCACTCCACCCAGGGCTGCAAGGGCTCCGGCACGGGGACTTCGGCACGGGCCTCCCCGGCGGACGCCAGGAGTGACCCCACGCAGACCACGGAGAGTAGGAGCGTCCAGAAACGGGGAGAGACCATAGCGACGACTCCGGTTCGAGATGAGAATCAGGAGTGGCCACTGTCCCCGCCGCTCGTTGTGTTGTCAATCGCCGCCGGTCACGGGGTTCTGAAACGTCGGGGTGTGCGGCGGCACCGATCGGGACGTCGGGGTTCGCGGCGAATCATTTCCCCACCGAGTTCAGGGCTCCCACGGTCTACCCCCGGACAAGCCCGGGGGCTATAA
Organism: Myxococcales bacterium; assembly: GCA_007120035.1. Classification (GTDB taxonomy): domain Bacteria; phylum Myxococcota_A; class Bradymonadia; order Bradymonadales; family Bradymonadaceae; genus SKON01. The sequence continues at coordinate 6,708 of SKON01000342.1, read as the reverse complement.
AGTAGTGGGGCTACGCAGGCCCCAAGGGGCCGCTCCGCCGCGATGTTTCGAAGATCCTCTGCGTTCCGGGACTGGGCCCTTAATGGTGAGTTCGGAGCCACCGGGGGGTGAATTGAAACGGCGACCTGTCAACGGTCTGTCGACTCGTTCCAATGCCCCCGGCGGAACGGGGCCTTGGCCCCTGTGGAGCCCCACTACTTTATAGCCCCCGGGCTTGTCCGGGGGTAGACCGTGGGGGCCCTGAACTCGGTGGGGAAATGATTCGCCGCGAACCCCGACGCCACGAACGATGCCGCCGCCAACCCCGATGAGGTGCTCCGCCCCCCCCCAACCCTCACCCCCGGCGCGTAATCCACCGATCCAACGCGTTCGCAAACGCCTGCTTCTGCTGCGGCCCATACGGCGGAGGCCCCCCGGTCATCACCCCGACCTCTCGGAGTTCCTCGTTGAAGTCCCGAATGCTCAACGCCTCCCTCACGGTCGCCTCGTCGAGCTCTCGGCCGTGGGGGGTGACCACGAAGGCCCCCCGGTCGACGGCCCGGGCTGCCAGCGGGATGTCGGCGGTGATCACCAGATCCCCCTCCTCGCATCGCTCGGCGATGTAGTCGTCGGCCACGTCGGCTCCGGAGCTCACGGTCACCACGGAGATCCGAAAGGACTTGGGCTGCGGAATCCAGTGATTGGCCACGAAGACCATCTCCACGTCCCGCTTCAACGAAGCCCGGACCAGGATCTCCTTCACCGCCCCCGGGGCGGCGTCTGCGTCGAGCCATACCCTCATCGGATCAACCCCAGATCTCCGAGAGGGGCCCTTCGGTGATTCGGGTGATCCCCTCGTGCCCGAAGTCGTTCAAGTCCGCACCGGCGGCGTGCCCCAGCGTGTTGAAGAGGTTCGACACCTGGCGGTTGTGGTCGTGGCCGTACCGGGGATAGACCACGGTCCGACCGTCGGTCTTGAACCCCAGGGCGCTCCCGCCCATGAGGAGCATGGGCCACTCCTCGGCCAGAGAGTGGTGCTTCTCCCCGTTGTCCGACATGTAGAGCATCACCGTATGGTCCAGCATGGTCCCATTGGCGGTCACCTCGGGCGTGGCCTCGAGCTCCCGGGCCATCGACGCCATCAAGGCCACGTGCCGATCCGTGATGGCCGTCAAGAGGTGCACGAACGCCTGGTTGCCGCTCTCGGCGGCGTGCCGGGCGTCGTGGCCTCCGAGCATATCCCCGTCGGGGTAGAGGTCGATCAGGCTCGGGTACTCCAACGAGAAGTGCCGGGCCCCCGTCCCCAGAGCGATCACCACCACGTTGGTCAACCCCCCGATCAGGGCCGACGTGGCCATGTCCACCTGGGCCTGCAGCCTGTCCAGGGGCGACTCCGACCGGTAGAGCTCGCTCTCCTCGGGCTCCTGCGGCTTCACGCCCCGCAAGAGATCCTCCATGTCCTGGATGATCTCCTGGCGGTGGACCATATTCTCCAGGGACTCCAGGTATCGCTCCAGCTTCTGTCGCTCCCGGGAGTTCCCGGAAAACCCCTGCAGGGCCCGCTCCAGATCGTCGACGGCGAAGTCCAGGAGCTCCTGCCGCTCCCGGAAGGTCGACTCCCCGGCCCCGGAAGCCACGGACCCGAAGAGGGAGTTGAAGGCCGTCGTCGGATCGCAGGTGATCGGCGCCGGCTGGTTGGGCCCGAAAGCGCAGGTGGAGTAGTTCAACCGCGTGTTGCCACCCACCACCCCGAGGCGCACCGCCGAAAACGGCGCCCCCTGCCGCACCGACGACAGGCTCGCCAGGTAGTGGTCGATGGTCAGATCCGTGGGAGACCCAGCCGGTGACCGGCTTGACGAGAGGGCTCCGGTCTCCGTGGAGTGCCCGCCCCCGGAGATCTTACTCGACAGCCCGAGCAGCACCGCCGATTGATCCTGGAGGGAGATCTCCCCGGAAGCGCTGTCCAACGACGCCAGCGACAGGGCGTCGGCCAGCCCCGAGTCGGGGGTCACCACAGGATGGTCGTGAGAGTAGTTCCGGTAGAGATGCCGGATGTCCCCGACGTCGGTCCCGGCGTCCAGGAGGGCGTTCGTCGTCGCCCCGGAGAGGAAGTTCCGGGGCTCGATGCCGTTGCCCTCCACGAAGATCACGAACCGCCGGGGCGTCGACTCCGCGGCGAAGAGCTGCCGGTAGAAGGGGTTCAAGAGCGCCGCGCCGGCCGCCCCGAAGCCCAGGGTCTTAAGAAAGGTTCGTCGCGTCCACGTCATCGTGCCACCTCGTCCACCCGAAACTGAAAGCTGTCGCTCTGAAAGAGCGCGATCAACACCTCTACCAGGGACCCGCCGCTGTCCACGTAGGCTTGCTCCATCGCCTCCAGGGTGCAGGCGTCCCGGAGCACCTCGTCGCGACCCATGAAGTACCGGAACACCTGGCGCAAGAAGCACCGCCGGGCGTAGGCCGACTCCGCCAGCCGCTCGCTCAGGTCGATGGCGTCCTCGATAGGCCCGTCCAACTCCGGATCGGGCATGGACCGCAGATAGGCCGAGCCGTCCGGCGGGCTCCCGTGGTCCTCCTCTCGCAGGAACCCGGCGTGGTTGTAGATCTCGAAGGGATACCCCAGGGGGTTCATCATCCCGTGGCACCCTGCGCACTCCGCCCGGGTGTCCACCTGCTCGGACATCCGCTGCCGGGCCGACTGATCCCGGGTCTCCGGATCGAAGGCGGCCTCCACGGTGATCGGCAGGTCCGGGACGGGGTCGCAGAGGAGGTTCTCCCGCACCCACTTGCCCCGGTCCACGATGTTGGGGTCGTTCTCGAACGCCCCGGCGTGGGAGGCTAAGAAGGCCGGGTGGGTCAACACCCCGGCCCGCTCCGACTCCGGCAGCACTCGCCAGCGATCCTCCCGGGTGGACGCCACGGGGTCCGTCACGTTGTAGATGTAGCTCGTCCGCAAAGTGCTGTTGTGGATGCTCGATCCCTCGAACTCCGCCGTGGCCGGCACGTAAAAGGTCCGGGTCGTCAGGAGGTTCTCGTAGACGTCGATGTCTTCCACGACGACCCGGGCGATCATGTCGTCCATCTGCTCTACGAGCCGCGACTCATGGCCGTAGTACCCACTGATCAGGTTGCCGTAGTCGCTGTGGACCTCGGACCCGAATGCCGACGTCGCGCTCGGCGTGTCCTTAAAGATGTTGATGTGGGCGTCATACCCCAACCACTCCCGGAAGAACTCCCGGACCCCGTTGGCCAGCCAGAACTCACCGCGGCGAGAGATCCGACGCTCGTCGCGAAAGTCGAGGTTCAGGTCCACCCGATCTTCGTCGACACCGCCGAAGTACTCTCGCACCAGGGTCGCGATGGTCTCCGGGTTCGAGATCGTCCCGTCCATCGCCGCCTCTCTCAGGCCCGGCATATGACCGTCGTAGTCCGCCGACCACTCCAGCCCCCACCGGGCGTACACCCCGGGAGCCCCGGCGGCTCGCCCGTCCAGAGCGTAGGCGATGGCGTTGGCCAGCTCCCAATCCCCCAGGCGGCGACGCCCGTAGTCATCCACGGGCCCTTCCCCGAGCTCCTCTCGAAAGAGGGCCCCCGAGGTCATCCACGCCGCCGAAAAGATCCGCTCCAGGGAGTGCCGGCGAGCATCCTCTTCGGTCCCCTCGGAGTCGAGTACGTTCTCGGCGAACTCCCGCAGCGCCTGGTGCTCCTCGTCCGTGGGCGGTCGAAAGAGCACCCCCCTCTCCAGGAGGTAGGCCGTGTAGTGCTCCACGCACTCCTCGTCGGGCCGGCTCTCTCCGTACATGCAGGCGATAGAGTCCTCGTGGACGTTGCTCGCCAGAGCTCCCGCCCGGTACCGATCCCGGGTCGCCCACCCGTAGGACCCGCTGGCCACGGAGTCCAGGTAGATGTCCAGGACGCTCTCGTTGACCGACTCGTTCTCCGCGTAGGTGCTGTAGGGGTGGGTCGGCAACCCGTCGAAGGGGTTCTGATCCGCCGCCGAACCCGCGTATCGGCCGACGTTCCTCGTCCACTCGCTGCGACCGATCCGGCGAATCCGGCCCTCCGTGAACGCTACCTCGTCGTCCATGCACATGAAGAGGAGCCCCTGATCCAGCTCGTTACCCGAGGGCTCCTGGGGCTCGCTGTCGTTCTCCCCTGGCACCTGGTTGGGTTCTCCGGTGTTCGGTTCCCCGAGGTTCTCGGGGTCTGTCTGGTTAGCCTGGTCACCGTCGTCGGTGCAGGCCATGAGCGCGAAGCAGAACACAAAAGAAAGCAGGACACGAGACATCTCGGGACCCTCGCTGAGACGATTCAGCCATTGAATATGAAGACCTCCTGGAGAGAGTAACAGGGGGCCCTGGCGCCGGTCAAACCGCCTTCCCCCGAGCGCCCGTGGCTGGTATCCTCCGGACCACGAAGACAGCCGCCCTGCGCCTTGAGGTCCCTATGAAGCAGCGTCCACTCATTCTCATCGCTATCGTCGCGGTCGTCCTGGGAGCGGCCTGGCTCCTCCTGGGCGCCGACGACGAGCCCACGGCCCCTACCCGTGCCGAGATCGAAGCCGCCGACACCTCCCGAGTGCTCGAGGCATCGGAGCGGCCGCGACGAAGCTCTCGAGGCGGCGACGATCTCTTCGACGATCTGGAGCAGGATGAGCCGGGGACTCTCTCGGGGTGGGTCTTCGACACCCATGGCGGAGCGATCCACAACGCCCGGCTCGACCTTCGGGAGCGCGAGGGCGACCTCACCCGCACGATCTACACCGACGAGGAGGGCCGCTTTGAGTGGCCCCGAGCGCCCGCCGGACGATGGGAGGCGGTAGCCTCGGCCTACGGCCACGACCCCACAGCGCCCACCCCGATCCGCCACGACGAGGAGATCGTCCTCGAACTCCCCCCCGGGGCTCTCGTCGAAGGCCGAGTCCTCTTTCCCGACGGCTCCCCGGCCACAGGCTTCACCCTGGGCGTCGCCACAGTGGACTTCACCCACCCCGATCCGGGCGGGGTTCGCCGTCGTCGCCTGCCCCGGGAAGAGATCTCCGCCGCCGATGGCCGCTTCGCCCTGGGCCCCCTGGCCAGCGGGACCTATCGACTGGTCGCCGTCGTCGACGGCTTCGCTCCTACGCTCTCCGACCCCGTGGCGGTCGCCGCCGGTGAAGCCGTCGATGAGGTGGTCATCGCGCTCGAGCGAGGCTCCACCGTCTCCGGCACGATCCGCGACGAAGCCACGGAGCGCCCCATCGAAGGGGCTCGGGTCTTCATCGCTCTCCCCGGGCCCGGCGGTGAGCCTCCGACGGACTTCACCGACCCCTCCGGGCGCTTTGAGCTCCGCGACGTTCCCTCGGGTCGCCGGACCCTGCGAGCCAACGCCGATGGCTACCTCTTCGAGGTCCACGGCGGCCTGGAGATCCCTCGAGACGGCACGGCCCGGGTGGACCTGACCCTGGCGCCACTCGGCGACGACGGCCCCGGCCAGCGCACCAACGACATCGGCGTCGTCCTGCGCCCCGGCCCCCGGGCGGGCTTCCTCGTCGTCTCCGTCTTCGACGACAGCCCGGCCGCCGAGGCCGGACTCCAGCGCGGTGACATCATCCACACCGTCGACGGCACGGAGGTGATGGACCGCACCGCCGACGACGTCACCGAGCTCCTCCGAGGGGAGCCCGGATCACCCATCAGCCTCGGCTACTACCGCTCCGGCGTAGGTCACCGCTCCGCTGAGATGACCCGGGCCCACCTCTTCCTGGCCTCCCCCGCCCGGCAAGCCCAGGCCCCTGCCGTCACTCCACCCCGAGGGTCAGAGCCGTGACCCGAAGGCGGCCCTCGTCGTCCACGTCGTCAAAGCAGACCCGCCGCAGCGCCAGGGTCCCCTCTTCGGGCAGGTCGTACCCGAACCGACAGCACTGATCGACGCAGGACCGAGGGCTGGCGTCGGTGATCCCCCGAAACTCTCCGACGTGTGCCAGGAGCTCGTCGTACTCGCAGTGCCCGGGCAGCACCTCATGTCCCAGGTCCAAGCACTCCAAGAGCCCCTCCAGGGACTCCACGGAGGTCTCGAGCATCTGAAACTCCTTGCCCCACATCGGCAGCTCGAGCTGTACCGTCAGGGACGACCCCTCCTGCACGAACTCCAACACCGAGGTCCGCGTCGAGACCTCGGGCCCGACCCGGGAGAGGACCCCGGCGAGCTCCGAGATCCGGGACTCCGCGTTGACCCGGGGCTCTTCCCGAACCTCCGGGGTGCCCCCGGCGTCGGGGACGGGCTCCAGGGTCGAGAAGGTCGGCGGCGGCGGGACCTCCACCTCATCGGCGGGGTCCGGGCTCTCGCTACACGCCAGGGCCGCCGGCAGCGTCCCCACGGCGAAACAGGCGAAGAGAAGAATGCTGGGCAGTTGTTCACGGGTCATGGTGGCTCCTTTTGAGGCCGGGTGTTTCCCAAGGACGAATCTCCCCCCGCACCAGATAGAACCCCGGCGGTTGTGCCGTGAATGTGACGCCGCGATGGAAATCCAATGCCCACGATGTTGACACTCACCGTCTACCCCCACGACGTCGTGCGGCTCCCCGACGCCAACCCCGACCGTGAACGAAGACACATGAACCGCCCCCTTTCACCCACTTGATACGGATCAGCTCACCTCCGCATCTAGTGCCGACGATCCGGAGTTTTGGGGCAGAAACGTGAGGTAGCGTTGTAGCTCGGGACTGGCCACCAGCGTCACGGTCACTTTGG
>SKON01000221.1 GCA_007120035.1 Myxococcales bacterium | reverse complement strand
GTCGGGAAGGTCCTGGCTCTCCAGAGGGTCCGAGAGGTTGCAGGCCCCCAGAGCCAGCGCAACAAGAAGTGCGAGGAGCCCTCGATGCGGTCGGAACATGCGGGTTGCCTCTGCTCAAGAGGGTGAGTGCTCCCGCCATTGTATCCGTTTCGGCGATCCCATGCCAGAACGCCGGTGGCTACTCCTGCACGTCGAAGATCGCGTAGGTCCATGGATCGAGGCTGATCGTGACCTCTCCGTCGGAGGCCTGGATCACTGTGGACGACAGGTGGTCGGTGAGGGTCGCGCTACCCCCCCACGCGGAGGGGAGAAGCACCCCTTCACTTCGCGGCTCCTCCGCTTTATTCAACGCGATCACGGCTCTTCGCCCCGGGCCATCGTCCCGAACGTAGACGTAAAAGTCGGGGTCGATCCAGACCTCCTGACGGTCGCCGTAGCGGAGGGCTGGCAGGGCTCGGCGAGCCTGGCCGAGGTCCTGGAGGCGGCTCAGGAGAGCCTGCTGGTTGGCGTTGAGATCCCATTGCATGCGGCGGCGGTTGTCGGGGTCGTGGTCGCCGGCCAGTCCGATCTCATCGCCGTAATAGAGGAGGGGGATGCCGGGGATGGTGTAGAGGAAGGCGTGGGCCATGCTGACCCGATCGATGATCCACTGCTCGGTGATGGTGGACTGGGGGCCCTGGGCCATCAGGTCCGGGGTGGAGCCGAAGGGGCCCTCGCCATTGCCGACGAACTCGGTGACGAACCGGGGGATGTCGTGGTTGCCGACGAAGGGGGAGTGCCAGGGGTAGGTCTCGCCATAGGCGGCTTCGGAGAGGTTCAGGCCGGTCTCGAGCTCCTGGAAGGAGGCGCCGTGGCCGAAGACCCGGCGGATCGGGTAGAGGAGGGGGAAGTCGAACTGGGAGTGGAGCTCCCAGTCGGCCACGTAGGCCATGATCTCGTCGCGGCCGTCCTCGCCGGTGAAGGTTTCGCCGATCACGTAGAAGGGGCTGGCGCCCTGGGCTTCGAGCTCGTTGAGGCGAAGACGGAGGGTCCGCATGATGACGTGCTCCATGTGCTTGGCGGCGTCGATGCGGATGGCGTCGATGTCGAACTTCTCGATGAGGGCCAGGGCGTCTTCGACGACGCGCTCGACGATGTCGTGGTTGCGGTAGTTCAGGTTGGGCAGGTAGGGGGCGAACTGGCAGTCCCGGGTGCGCTCGTCCCAGCCGCAGCCGAAGTCGCCGCAGACGCAGGTGATCTGGCACCAGTTCGGGTAGTTCTGGCAGTAGATATGCTCTTGATGGACGTGGTTGAGGACGAGGTCGACCATGACGCGGATGCCGCGATCGTGGGCGGCTTGAATCATCTCGTGGAGGGCCTCGTCGCCGGAGCGCTCGGTGTCGCCGAACCGGGTCTCAGCGCTCAGGGGGTCGACGGTCCAGTACCCGTGGTAGGCGGTGTAGACGTTGTCGTCGAAGGAGCCCGGTTGAGCGAGGTTGGTGTTTTCGTTGATGGGGTTGAGCCAGAGGAGGTTGATGCCCAGGTCGTCGAAATACCCTTCGTCGATGGCTTCGGTGATGCCGCCGAAGTTGCCGCCCTTGTAGTTGGCGATGGATGGCACGCCGTCGATGGGTCCCAGGGGGGACTGGCCGGCGGTGCGGAACCGATCGGTGAAGATCAGGTACATCGTGGAGTCGAACCAGTGGAACTGCTCTTCTTCGTGCCACAGGGGGATCCAGAGAGGGTTCTGGCGGGTGGGGCGGTTGTCCTCGTCGCGGGCCCGGACCCGGAGGGAGTACTTGCCGTGGTCTGAGAGCTGGTGGGAGAAGGTGATCTGGTCGCCGGAGATGTCCGGGGTGACCGTGTGGGAGCCAAGGGTGATCTGGAGGCTCTCGGGGTTGATCGGAGCGTCTTCGAGGGAGCGTTCGAAGAGGATCGTGCCTTCGACGAGGCCCGTGGGGGAGATCTGGAGGTCGTCGATGGTCAGGCCCGGGCGGGAGCAGTTTTCGACGATGAGGTTGCGGTTTTCGACGTCCCCGGACCAGTGGGTGTAGACGAAGGGCGGGGGGTCGCCTTCGTAGCTGCCGTCGATCACGAACTTGAAGGGGTAGTGGCCGGGGGCGAGCTCGAGCTCGGTGCGCCAGGCGCCGCCGGAGCGGGTCATCTCGTCGGCGGTGATGTCCCAGTCGTTGAAGGCGCCGGCGACGGTGACCAGGGAGGCGTCCTGGGCTTCCGGGAAGGCGAGTTCCACGGGGCATCGCAGCGAGGGGTCGACCTGGTTTGCCTGGTTGGGGTCCGTGGGGTCCGGGCGCTCCGGGGGATCCTCGAAGCGAGGACATCCGGTCAGGGTCGTGGCCAGGACCAGCAGGCAGGTGCCGGTGGCGAGGAGGGCGCGTGGGGTGAGGTTCATTGGGCTACCAGGATGCGGCCGCTGCGGGCCGGGACAGAGATGTTGATCTCGCCGGAGCTGTTCACCGTGAAGGTGTCTCCGGAGTCAGCGTAGAGATCGACCAGGGTGGTGCCCGGGGAGAAGGAGACGGGCATGTCGCCGCCGCCCAGGGAGGTGGCGCTGGTCTCGCTGGTGTTGGTGGGGTGGGCGTTGACCACGACGAGGACAGTCTCTCCGTTGTAGGTGCGTTCGAAGGCGACGATGCCGGCGTCCTGTTCGCTGCCGGTCCGGGGGGTGGTCCACCGGAGGTCGAAGGAGCCCCGGCGAAGGGGGGCGAGTTCACGGCGCAGGGAGGTCAGGCGCTGGACGTGCCGGAAGGTCTCACCTTCGGTGTTGAATCCGTCGTTGAGCCACATGTTCTCGCGGTTGGCCGGGTCGTTGCCGCCGTCGAAGTCCTGCTCGGTGCCGTAGTAGATGCAGGGGATGCCGTCCATGGTGAGGAGGTAGAAGAGGGCGGCTCGCAGGGCGTCGGTCTCGAATTCGAAGAGGAATCGAGCCACGTCGTGGTTGTCAATGAAGTTGACGAGGGCTTCGGTGGGGGGGATGCCCTGGCCCTGGCTGTCGGTGATGCCGTTGGGCTGAGGGGTGGTGCCGTAGTTCGCGAACCGGGCGTTGTAGAGGTTCTCGATGTTCTGGGTGGGGCCGCCGCGGCCGAAGACGTCGTCGAAGACCTGGTACTTGTGGGAGAAGTAGAAGGCGCTGTCCAGGCTGTTCGGCTGGGTGTATCGACCGATGACGTCGTCGCGGCCGTCGAAGATCTCGCCGAACATCAGGAAGTTCTCCTTGCCCTGCTCGGCGAGTCGCCGGCGAATGGCCGGGGCGAACTCGGTCCAGAAGTCCTCCTCGACGTGCTTGACGGTGTCGATGCGGAAGCCGTCGGCGTTGGTCTCCTCGATCCAGAACGCCCAGATGTCGATCATCTCCTGGCGGACCTCGGGGAGGGTGGTGTTGATGGCCTTGAGGCCTCCCGGGAAGTCGGCGGTCTCGACCATCTCTCGGATCTCCCACCCCCAGGGGGTCACGACCCGGCCGCGCCGGTGGTACCACTCGGGGTTCTGGAATCCCTCGGGCATCGGGGGCACCCGGTTCAGCTCGGGCATATTGGTCCAGATGATGGGTGCCGGGCCGGACTCGCCCAGGCTGGTTCGGGACTGGATACCCCGGGGGTCAAAGTCGGGATCCCATTCTGTGGTGCGGATCACCTCGGATCGCAAGCCCCCGTACTCGTCGTATACGAGGCCCGATCCTTCCACATTTTCGTCGGGCTGCCCGTTGAGGTTGATGTCGTAGTAGAAGAGCTGGCCGATGTGATTGACGATGACGTCGAAGATCACTTTGATGTCGCGGGCGTGGGCCTCTTCGACCATCCGTCGGAGGGTGGGGAGGTCGCCGAAGTGGGGGTTGGCCTGGACGAAGTTTTGGGGCCAGTAGCCGTGGTAGCCGGCGATGCCGGCGTCTTCCTCGACGACGGTGAAGGTCGGGGAGATCCAGATAGCCGTGACGCCGAGCTCTTCGAGGTAGTCCATTCGGTTGATGATCCCCTGCCAGTCACCGCCGTGCCAGGCCGTCAGGGAGTTGGTGTTGACCCGGTAGTCCAGGTTGGGGTCGCCGTTTTCGAAGCGGTCGGTGACGATCTGGTAGATGATCTCGTCCCGCCAGTCATCGACGTTGGTGGTGAGCTCCGGGGCCGACGTGTGGGGGACGTTGAAGCAACCCAGCTGGAGGGCGAGGAGGGCTGTGAGGAAGAGCGCTGAGAATCGGAGGGTTCGTCGCATCGGGGGTGTCCTTGTAGTGCGAAGCCGATCAGTACGAAGCCGAGTTGAACCACCACTCTACCATGACGCCCAGGTAGTGCTGGACAGGCCGGTCACGGCGGGGGTCCTCGGGGCGGTAGAGTTGGAGGGCAGACTCGTTGAGGAAGGCGGCGGAGTAGATCAAGCGGAGCTGGGGACGGGAGTAGGCTCGGGGCTCCAGGCTGAAGGCCTGGATCAGGGAGAGCTTGGTGACCGTCGGGGCCTGCATCTGGGGGCGCTCGTAGGAAGGCGCCTCAGGAAGTGGGCCCATGGGCCGGCGGACCTGGTAGGAGACCTCGGCTCCGGGGTGGATATGATCTGTGACGTATCCGTGGACGCGGGCTGCGAGGATGGACTCCCAGTAGTCTTCGTGGCTCTCGACTTCGCGGGCGGTGCGGAAGTTGCGGAAGTAGGAGCCCAGGGTGAGCCCTGCCCAGGGGGTGTCGGCGGTGGCGGAGAGGCCGATGAGGAGGTCGCCGGCGCCCTGGGCGGTCTCATCAAGGGCGACGCCGAAGGGGACGCCGAGATCGCCGTAGGCGGCAAGTCCCGATGCGTATCGGGCGAAGGCGTTGGCGAAGGAGCCCGCGAAGAGTCCGTCGCCGCCTTCCCAGAATCCGAACTGGCCGCCGAAGAGCCATCCGGAGTCGGAGGGGAGGACCTCTTCGACGAACCCATCGTCGAGGAGTCGAGAGCCCTCGGGGAGGTGTTGTGATTCCCCGTAGAGGACGGCTTTCAGGCCGCGGCGGCCGCCGTCGTCGAGCCATAATTGCTGTTCGGCGCGGCCGGAGAGGACGAACCGTTGACGGTCGAGGGTGACGACTTCCTCGGTGCCGAACTGCAGGCCCGGGACCTCGACGGCCTGGTACTGATAGGGGTTGCTCAGGCGGTTGACGCCGCCGTGAATCCTGACCACCAGGGGGCCGGGGGGGAGGTCGAGGCCGACGTGGGCGCCTCCTCCCAGGGTGTTCAGGTTATCCAGGGGCCAGAAGTCGAGGAGGTAGATATCGTCGCCGCGATACATGCGGCTTCCCGCCCAGAGGCCGATGTCGAGCGCAGGCTGGTGCCACCCTACGGTGGCGTAGAGGTTGCGGAGCGCCATGCGGGAGTCGAAGTCCCCGGTGTAGTGGAAGAGCTCGTCGGAGAAGGCCAGGGTGGCGACGACGCCGGACTCGAACCGGGGGCTGTCTTCGGCGGTAAAGAACCGCTGCTGGAATTCGAGCTCCGCATAGCTTCGTTCGTCGATTCGACTTCCGAAGGAGACGATGTTGACCGGACGGGCGGTGCCTCCGGTCAGGTCCGTGGCGGCGCGAACGCGGCCGTAGCTCCCGAAGCGAAACTCCGACCCGATCCCTCGCTCCCATCCAGGGGGCTCCGTTTCGGGTTCCGATTCCTCAGCCAACGCCGGCGATGCCGCCACTACCCCGATCACGACGAGGCACAACCACAACTTTTTCACGCTCACTCCCGGAACACAGCCAATTCAGCGGGAAGAGCGTATCACAACAGGTCATGGAAAGATCAACCCAAACTCTGCGGGTTTGATCTGGCGGTCAGGAGGCGAGGTGGTTCTTTGGCTCTCTTGTCCGCCGGAATGCCATCTGGAGGTTGATGGCGAACTGTCGAGCCTGTTCTTGAGGTGTGTCGCCGAGGCTCTCGATGTAGGGGTGGGATGCGTACCGTCGGTCCTGGTCGGCGGGTGGTTTGAGGATCCCGCGACGGTCCTGGCACCAGACCTTACGCCAGCCCGCGGGGAGCTCTCTCTTGGGTCGCGTCCAGTACTCTTCGACCTCTTCGGGAGTGGCCCACACGCCGTCGGTGCCATCGGTGAGGACCGGGTCATGGCCTTGTCGGCCGCGCAAGTACCACCCGGCGGATTGGAATCGAGACTCCTCCAGGCGTGGGATGAGCTCCTCGGTGGTGGGTTCCGCGGCGAGGGAGGTGTCCTCCTGGCGCTCCTCGTCCCAGGTCGCCACGACGCGGTTGTTCTCGACGTAGAGGGTGCAGGCTCCCATGTAGGAGTAGTCATCCAGTTCGAGAGCAACGTAGGGACCATCCCAGAGGGTGCCACGTTCCAGCTTGGGCTCGCGGTATCGGTCGGAAGGTCGGAAGGAGCCGTTGAACCACGCTTTGAATTCCCTGGTGAACTGCTGCTTGATGCACCCCACGAACTTCCCAAGGAGGTGGAGCGCCTGTCGTTCGATGCCGACGATGAGGTGAACGTGGTTGTCCATGATGCAGTAGTCGAGGAGGGCGATCTGGAAGACCCGGGCGTAGTGTTGGCAGAGGTTGGCGAGGATCTCTTTGGGACGCGCTTTTTCCAGGTATTTCTTACGGAGATGGCTTCTGCTCATGACGTGGAAGTAGACGAGGTCTCGCTCGTTCGCGGGGATGGGTTCCTCGCTTCGCCCGGGTTCTTCGGTCTCTGCTACCAACTCTCGATAGGCTTGTCTTCGATGCTCTAGTGCACTGGCAACCATCGGTGACTCCTTGTGGAAAGGGAGCGCAGTGACACACACCAGTCACGGACGTCGCGCGGTTTAAGTTCTGCCTCTGTTATCGGCGGGAGAGGGAGAGTTGTGCGAACCCCGGGGTGGAAAGGCGGGAAAGCGTTGCGGTGAAAGGGGGATCGCGAGGGAGAAGCCCCCCTTCTTGGGGTGGGGGAGGGGGGGGACCCCCCGGGGTGGAAGGGCGGGAAAGGGTTGCAGTGAAAGGGGGATCGCGAGGGAGAAGCCCCCCTTCTTGGGCGCTTCTTCTTGGGCGCTTCTTGGGCGGTGGGGTCAGATGAGTTGGAACCGTTGAACGTAGCGGCTGGGTTCGTGGCCGCGGGACCAGCGGACCAGGATCTGGACGGCGCCCTGGTAGGGTGGGTCTTTGTCGAGGTTGATGTGGGTCCAGACGTCTTCGACCTCGCAGATCTTGGTCTGCCCCTTCCAGCGGACCAGGATGTGTTCGCCGAGGTTTGGGACCCGGTAGACGTGCTTGGACTTGGCCCGTGGGATGGAGATCTCCTGGTTTTCGTCGACGATCAAGATCTGGTACATGGTGGGACTCAGGTTGAAGAGGAGGATTGCTTGCTGGGTCGATACGGGGAAGTATAGGGGAGGCGCAGGTTGGCCGAAACTGTTAATCCCATCGCGGGAGAACGCTGTGTGGAGTAAATGGTGCAAGTGGTCGTTGGTGGGGATTCTGTTGGCGACGGTTTCGTCGGTGGCGATGGCGGAAGAAGAGGCCGACGCCGGTGGGATCATGACCGTCTCCGAGGATGAGGGGTTTGGTGAGCATCCGCTGCGGCCGGCGGCCCACTTTCGAGACGTCGCGGAGGTGCAGGGGCCCGTGGATCTGCGGGCGGAGTTAAATCCCCTGGCGGACCGTACGATCGCCTGGCGGACGGGATACATCCCGCCTCAGGGGACGGTTCAACTGTCGAGTACGGTGCTCATGAACCAGCGGGTGGCCTACTCGTTCACGGATTCGGTGCAGGCCTACGCACAGGCGGCGCTTCCGTTTCGCAATCAGGCCTACTTTCATCTGGGAGGACAGGGGCATGTGGCCCATGGCGACTCGTGGAGTTTGGCGCTGGGTGCGGAGCTGCGGCATCGGCAGACGTTGTTGATCCCCGGGACCTCGGAGAGCGGTCTGGGGGTGCACGCGGCGTTCGATGTGATCGGGACAAACCGGCTGAGTTGGACGGCGGGGGTGACGGGAAATGTACCGCTGCGGTTGGTGACGGAGTCGATCGACACCGACTCCTGTGGGAGCCGTCGGGACGCCGCCCAGGGAGGGTGCGTGGAGATCGTCCCCGACGTGCGGTCCTTTCCCAGCAGCGGGTATTGGATGGCGGTCCACGGTGGGGTGAGTGTCTTCGTGAACGAGTGGCTCCTGTTGAACGCGGAGGCGTTTACCGGGGTCTCGCAGGGGAGCTTTTATCTCTTGGAGGCCCCCTTGGATCAATTCATGACCTACGAGGAGGAGTTGGGGATCGCCGAGGACTCGTCGTGGCGAGTGGGGTTGGGGCCGCTCGGGCCCGTGACGGTCGGGGTGGGGAGCACCTGGCGATGGCGGAGGGTGGCGTTGCAGCTCTCGACGTACGCGATGGGGATGGGGGGTGAGTTTCGGTGGGTGCCCTTCTTCTCGATCGGGACCACTGTCGGGGGCTCTCGGTGAGCACCTTTGGTGAGAGCCTCCCGTCGATGGTCACGGCCATCCCGGGGCCGCGGTCGGAGGCGCTGGTGGAGGATCTGGCCCGATCGGAGTGTCCGGCGATCACGGCGCGGCGGGCGCGGCGGGCGGAGGAGGCGGGGGTATCGCAGGATCCGATCGTGTGGAAGCGGGCCCGAGGGGCGAACGTCGAGGACGTGGACGGGAATGTGTATGTGGATCTGACTGGGGCCTTCGCGGTGGCCGGGATCGGTCACGGTCACCCCCGGGTCGTGGAGGCCGCCCGGGAGCAGGCGGAGACGCTGATCCATGCCATGGGCGACGTGTACCCGGCGGAGCAGAAGATCGAGCTCTGCCGGCGCCTCTCGGAGCTCGCCCCGGGGGAGCTGAGCCACTCGATCCTGGGGCTGTCGGGGGCGTCAGCGGTCGAGGCGGCGCTGAAGACCGCGGCGGTGCACACGGGGCGCCCCGGGGCGATCGCCTTCTGGGGCGGCTACCACGGGTTGAACTATGGAGCCCTGGGGGTCACGGCGTACCGAGAGTCCTTCCGTCGGCCCTTCTTGCCACAGTTGAATCAGAGCGTCCGCCATGTGCCCTTTCCGGACACCTTTCGGCCGCCCTTCGGGTTGGCCCCGTCGACCCGTCCGGAAGAGGTCGGCGGGGCGGTGCTGGCCCACCTGCGGGAGATGCTCGATGGGCCGGCGACGGCGTCGGAGTCGATCGGGGCGGTGGTGATCGAGCCCGTGCAGGGGCGGGGTGGGTACGTGGAGCCGCCGCCGGGGTTTCTGACAGGTCTGCGAGAGCTCTGTGATGAGCGAGGGTTGGTGCTGATCTTCGACGAGATCTACACCGGATTTGGTCGGACCGGGGATCTCTTCGCCTGCGATCGGGAGGGGGTCGTGCCGGATATCCTGGTGGTGGGGAAGGCGATGGGGGGCGGGTTTCCGATCTCGGCGGCCATCGGCACCGAGGCGGTGATGAGCTCCTGGGGACTGTCGAGCGGAGAGGCGGTGCATACGTCGACGTTTCTGGGGAATCCGCTGGGGTGTGCGATGGCGATCGCGGCGTTGGACGTGGTGGTCGGGGAGGATTGGCCGGCTCGGGTGCGCCGCCGAGGAGAGGAGATCCGCAAGCGTCTGGAGGTCCTGGCTCGGCGGTACTCCTCGCGGGTGGGGCGAGTTAGGGGCCGGGGGTTGATGCTGGGGTTGGAGTTTGTGGCGGATCAGGAGGCGCGGACGCCGGATGGGGGGCTGGCGGTGGCGTTGACCGATTTCTGCCGGCGGCGGGGCTATCTGGTGCTGCCCTCCGGTCGGTACGGGCAGGTGTTGGCGCTGTCGCCGCCGTTCGTCGTGAATGACGTGCAGTGGGAGGGGTTCTTTCAGGTCCTCGATGAAGGGCTGAAGACGCTCACTGCTGTGTAGAGGCAGATTCTTGCCACCGCTGCAGGAAGGGGAGGGCGGCCGGTCGAGGGAGGCGCTCGTCGGGGTTGTCGCGGATTCCTTTGGGGGCTTCGTCGAGGGTTCGGGCCCGGTCGAGGGTGTCGCGGGTCTCGAGGATAATGGGGTCGTCGTGGTCGTCGGCGCCGATGACGAGGAAGACGGGCCATAGCTTGGCGGTGGAGTCTTCGTCGGGGAGGGGGCTGGTGAGGAGGCGGAGCGTG
>SKON01000307.1 GCA_007120035.1 Myxococcales bacterium | reverse complement strand
TGGGCCTCGACGTGGGCGACGCGGTGAATCACCTTCAGGACGCTATCGGGAGCCAGGGAGAGGGAGTCGATGCCCGACTCGACGAGGAAGGCGGCGAAGTCGACGTCGTTGCTGGGGGCCTCCCCGCAAAATCCCACGGTGCGACCGGCGTCGTGGGCCCTGTTGATGAGTCGTTGAATCAGCCATTTCACGGAGGGCTCGTTCTCGTCGAAGAGGTCGGCGAGGCGCTCTGCGTCGCGGCTGATCCCGAGGGTGAGCTGGGTGAGATCGTTGGAGCCGATGGAGAAGCCATCGAAGCGTTGGGCGAACTCTTCGGCCTGGATGATATTGGAGGGGAGCTCGGCCATGACGTACACTTGGAGGCCATTTTTTCCGGGGATCAGGCCGTTCTCGGCCATCACCTCCAGGACCTGATCGGCCTCGGCGGGGGTACGGCAGAAGGGGATCATGATCGCCACGTTCGTGAACCCCATCTTGTCTCGTACATAGAGGAGGGCGCGACACTCCAGGTCAAAGCCAGGGCGGTACTCCTGGCTGTAGTAGCGGGAGGCTCCTCGCCAGCCCAGCATGGGGTTTTCCTCCCGGGGCTCGAAGATTTGCCCGCCGATCAGGTCGGCATACTCGTTGGTCTTGAAGTCACTCATGCGGACGATCACCGGCTCGGGGTGCTGCGAGGCGGCGATGGTGGCGATGCCACGGGCGAGGTGGTCGATGAAGTAGGTTTCCTTGTGTTGGAAGCGCTCGGTGAAGGCCTCGATGGCATCGCGGACCTCGTCATCGTCTACCTGGTCGAAGTGAGTCAGGGCCAGGGGATGGACCTGGATGATGTTGTTGATCAGGTACTCCATGCGGGCCAGGCCGACGCCGCGACAGGGCAGGCGCCACCAGCGCATGGCGGCGTTGGGAGACGCGATGTTGAGCATGATCTGCGTCTGGAGTGTGGGTACATCGTCCAGGCTCACCTCTTCCTCGTCGTAGTCGAGGAAGCCTTCGTAGACGTAGCCTTGGTCTCCTTCGACGCAGGAGACCGTGACCTCCCGGCCGGCCTGTATGCGTTCGCGGGCATCTTCGGTGCCGACCAGGGCGGGGATGCCGAGTTCGCGGCTGACGATGGCGGCGTGGGAGGTGCGTCCTCCGACTTCGGTGACGATGGCGGCGGCCTGCTTCATGATGGGGACCCAGTCGGGGTCGGTCATCCTGGTGATGAGGACGGCGCCTTCTTCGAACCGGTCGATCTCGCCGGGGTCGTCGATCGTCAACGCTTTGCCGGTGCCGATGCCATGGCCGATGGCCAGGCCCGTGGCCAGGCGTTGGCGGCGCTCCTGGAGGGTGTAGGTCTTCAGGGTGGCGCCCTTTTCACGAGAATGCACCGTCTCGGGCCGAGCCTGGACGATGTAGATCGCCTCGTCTTCGCCGTCTTTGGCCCACTCGATGTCCATGGGGGCGCCATAGTGCTCCTCGATGGCGACGCACCAGCGGGCCAGGCGGATGATCTCCTCCTGGGAGAGCACGAGTTGGCGCTGTTCTTCTCGGGAGGTGTCGACCTCCTCAAGGTGCTCGGGCCCCTGGGAAGAATAGACGATCTTGATTTCTTTGGATCCGCAGCGCTGATCCAGGACGGGGTCGAGGGCCTCCTCTTGGAGGAAGGGCTTGAAGAGGAGGTACTGGTCGGGGTTGACCGTGCCCTGCACCACGGACTCTCCCAGCCCCCAGGCGGCGTTGATGAGGACCACATCGGGGAAGCCCGAGTCGGTGTCCAGGGTGAAGGCCACCCCGGCACCGGCGAGGTCGGATCGCACCATCTTCTGAATGCCTACGGAGAGGGCGACCTCCATGTGATGGAAGTCATTCTTCTCCCGGTAGGTGATGGCGCGGTCAGTGAAGAGAGAGGCAAAGCACCTCTTGCAAGCCTCCAGCAGGGCGTCATCGCCGGCGATGTTCAGGAAGGAGTCCTGCTGTCCGGCGAAGCTGGCCTCCGGCAGGTCTTCGGCGGTGGCGCTGGAGCGAACGGCAACGTCGACCTCGTCGACGCCGTAGCGTTGTCCCAGCTCGTGGTAGGCGTCGAGAATACTCTCGGCGATCTCCGCGGGTATCTCCCCGGCGAGGATGAGGCTGCGGATCTCACGCCCCGTCTCTTTCAGGGAGGTTCTGTCGTCATGAAACGCGTCGAAGAGGTCTTGGATCTCTTCTTCGAGGTCGTTGGCCTGGAGAAATCGTCGGTAGGCCTGGGAGGTGGTCGCGAAGCCGTCGGGGACCTGGATGCCCTTTTCCTTGAGGGTCGCGATCATCTCACCCAGCGAGGAGTTCTTGCCGCCCACCTGTGCCGTGTCGGCGCTCTTCAGCTCCTCGAACCAGCGCACAAAGGTTGTCTCGCCGGCCATGGTATCACCCCCCTTGAGTCGTCGTTGGTAGAAGTCCCGTCGCGGGACGGTTCAGAGGAGAAATTACGAACGAGGTCAGGGAAGGCAAGACGGCGGGAGCGGTGGGGCGAACCTCATCAAGGTTGGATGGGGAAGGTGCGGGTCTGTCCCTGTTCCATCTCGAAGGCCTGGCCACAGAACCCGATCTTGATCGCCGGCCGGTCGCCCCGGTCCAGGGAGATGGTGA
>SKON01000102.1 GCA_007120035.1 Myxococcales bacterium | reverse complement strand
TCCCCTCCCGCAACAAAAAGCGCCTCGTCATCATCTCCCCCGCCTTCGTCTCCGACTGCCTCGAAACCATCGAGGAGCTCGGCATGGAAGGCCGCGAGGAGTTCCTGGAGGCCGGCGGCAAGGACTACCGCCTCGTCCCCTGCCTCAACGACCACCCCAAGTTCATCGACCTCCTCGAACGATTCGTCAACGACTACCAAAACGACGCCCTGATCGTATAGAATCACCGCAAACCCCAACCCCGAACGAAGACACATGAAGTGCCCCCTCCCAGGGGGCGAGCGCGAAGCGCGGGGGTCCTTCGCAAGCCCCGACCGACAACGAAGACATGGGACGAGCGCGAAGCCCCACGCAAACCCCGACCCCGAACGAAGACACATGAAGTGCCCCCTCCCAGGGGGCGAGCGCAAAGCGCGGGGGTCCTTCGCAAACCCCGACCGAGAACGAAGACACATGAAGTGCCCCCTCCCAGGGGGCGAGCGCGAAGCGCGGGGGTGGCCCGCGCCGCCCATACCGACACCTCCTCCCACACCCGAGCCTCCCCATGTTCCAAGAGAGCGAAGCCCTCCTCCAACGCGCCCAGAAGTCCATGCCCGGCGGCGTCAACTCCCCCGTCCGGGCCTTCCGCTCCGTCGGCGGCACCCCGCCCTTCATCGAGCGCGCCGAAGGTCCCTACCTCTTCGACGCCGACGGCAACCGCTACATCGACTTCGTCCTCACCTGGGGCCCCGCCATCCTGGGCCACGCCCACCCCGAGGTCGTCGCCGCCGCCCAGGCGGCCGTCGCCGCCGGCTCCTCCTTCGGAGCCCCCACCCGGGCCGAGATCGAGCTCGCCGAAGAGATCATCAGCCGCGCCCCGGGCTGCGACGTCGTCCGCCTGGTCTGCAGCGGCACCGAAGCCTGCATGTCCGCCATCCGCCTGGCCCGCGGCGCCACCGGCCGAGACAAGATCATCAAGTTCCGCGGCTGCTACCACGGCCACGCCGACTCCTTCCTCATCGCCGCCGGCAGCGGCGCCCTCACCCTGGGAGTTCCCAACTCCCCGGGCGTCACGGAAGGCACCGCCAGGGACACCCTGCTCGCCGACTTCAACGACATCGCCTCCGTGCAGGCCCTGATCGACGCCAACCCCGACCAGGTCGCCGCCATCATCCTCGAGCCCATCTGCGGCAACACGGGCTGCATCCCTCCCCAGGACGACTTCCTCCAGAAGCTCCGGGCCCTCTGCGACGACTCCGGCGCCCTCCTCCTCTTCGACGAGGTCATGACCGGCTTCCGCGTCGCCTACGGCGGCGCCGCCGAGCGCTACGGCGTCACCCCCGACCTCTACACCTTCGGCAAGGTCGTCGGCGGCGGCTTCCCCCTGGCCGCCTACGGCGGACGCGAAGACCTGATGCGCCACATGGCCCCCGACGGCCCGGTCTACCAGGCCGGCACCCTCTCCGGAAACCCCGTAGCCGTCGCCGCCGGGCTCACCACCCTCCGCCTCCTGGACCGCTCCTCCTATGACACCCTGGAGGCCTTAAGCGACCGCCTCGGCGCCGGCATGACCCGCATCATCGAGGACAACGGCTATCCCCTGAGCACCCACCGCGTCGGCGCCATGTTCTCCCTCTTCTTCACCGAAACGCACGTCGTCGGCCACGACGACGTCAAGACCTGCGACCTGGACCGCTTCAACCGCTTCTTCCACGCCATGCTCCGCCGCGGCGTCTACCTGGCCCCCAGCCAGTTCGAGGCGGGCTTCCTCGCCACGGCCCACGACGAAGCCCTCATCGACGAGGTCCTCACCCACACCGAGGCCGCACTCGCCGAGGTCTTTTGAGCACTCCCTCCACCCTCGTCGTCGCCGGCGCCAGCGGGTTTCTCGGGCGCCACCTCGGGCCCCGGCTCGCCGAGGAGCACCGTCTCCTCGGCCTGAGCCGGGACCCCGGCATGCCCGACCACGGCGCTGCGCACTACACCTGGCGCCACTGCGACCTCTTCAGCCGCCGCCAGACCCGGGAGGCCCTCGCAGGAGCCGACCGAGGCCTCTACCTGGTCCACTCCCAGCGCCCCTCGGCCCACCTCACCCAGGGCCACGCCGGCGACATGGACCTGATCTGCGCCGACAACTTCGCCCGCGCCGCCGCCCACCACGGCCTGAAGTCCATCCTCTACGTGAGCCCCTCCATCGCCGACGACGACATCTCCCGGGTCCTCGCGAGCCACGGCACCCCGGTCACCACCCTCCGGGTGCCCCTGATCCTCGGCGCCACGAGCGCCACCACGGACGCGCTCGCCACGCTGATCCACCGCCTCCCCTTGATGGTTCTCCCCGGCTGGACCGAGAACCCCATCACCCCCGTCGCCGTCGACGACGTCCTCGAAGTCATCGCCCACCTGCTCGCCCGAGATCTTACCTGCAAGCCCACCACAGAGACCTTCGACGTCACCGGCCCCGAACCTGTGACCTTCCGCCAGCTCCTGGAGATCACCGCCGAGCTCCTCGACCGAAGCCCCCGGATCCTCCAGACCTCGATCTCCGCCCCGGCCCTCTCCACCCGCTGGATCAGCTTCTTCGCCGGCCAACCCCGGACCGTGATCCGCCCCTTCGTCGACACCTTCCGC
>SKON01000107.1 GCA_007120035.1 Myxococcales bacterium | reverse complement strand
CGATTAACTCCGCCTCCTGCCTGACCGTCGCGCCGTGACAAACGGGGCACCGTACAGGCGAAGGCGTGGTACTCCGTGACGAAAACCAAGGGGCCGAGCTGATGCGCTAACCGCGTACTTAGCCGGGGGTGGACCGTGGGAGCCCTGAACTATGCCTGGAAACGATCCGCCGGAAACCGCAGAGTTCCGGTGCGATCCGCCGGAACCCGCAGAGTTCCGGTGCGAATCGCGGAAACCGCAGAGTTCCGGTGTGACTCGCGGGAACCCACGTTGCGAGATGGATAGCGTTGGCGTTTTCGTGGGGACCCGGAGGGTTCAGGCCTGGACGACGGGCTTGATGTTGACGAACTCGCGGATGCCGAAGGCCGAGAGTTCGCGGCCGAAGCCGGAGTCCTTGATGCCGCCGAAGGGGAGCCGGGGGTCGCTCTTGACGCTCTCGTTGATGGCGACGGCGCCGGCCTGTAGCTCCCGGGCAAGGGAGGCGGCCGCCTCCGGGGGGCCCCAGACGCTGGCGCCGAGGCCGTAGTCGGTGTGGTTGGCGAGGGCGACGGCTTCGGCGGCGTCGGCGACCCGGGTGACGGCGGCGGCGGGGCCGAAGATCTCCTCGTCGAAGGCGGGCATGCCAGGGGCGACGCCGGTCAGGAGGGGGGGGGCGTAGAAGAAGCCAGGGCGGTCCAGGGGCTCGCCGCCGACCAGGAGCCGGGCGCCGGCGTCGATGGACTCCCGGACCTGGCGGTGGAGCTCGTCGCGGAGATCCTCACGGGCCATGGGGCCCACATCAGTGGCTTCGTCGGTGGGGTCGCCGACGGTGAGGGACTCGATGGCCTTCTTTAAAGCGGAGAGGAAGCGGTCGTAGATGGGCTCCTCGACGAGGAACCGCTTGGCGGCGATGCAGGACTGGCCGTTGTTCATCATGCGGGCGAAGACGGCCTGGTCCACGGTGTGGTCCAGGTCGCAGCCGTCGAGGACGATGAAGGGGTCGGAGCCGCCGAGTTCGAGGACGCAGGGCTTGAGATGTTGGCCGGCCTGGGCGGCGACGGCCCGGCCGGCGGCGGTGGAGCCCGTGAGGGCGACGCCTCGGATCCGGCGGTCGGCGATCACGTCGGCGGTGGCGTCGACGTCGATCAGGAGTTCTTGGAACTCTCCGTCGGCGAAGCCCGCTTCTTCGAAGAGATCGGCGATGATGGCGCTGCAGCCCGGGACGTTGGGGGCGTGTTTGAGGAGGGCCGTGTTTCCGGCCATCAGGGTGGGGACGGCGAACCGAAAGACCTGCCAGAGGGGGAAGTTCCAGGGCATGATGGCGAGGATGGGGCCCAGGGGTTGAAAGTCGACGCGGGCGTTGAGGTCCTCTTCGCGGAGGGGCTCGGGGGCCAGGAAGTGGGCGCCCTGATCGGCGAAGTAGTCGCAGACCCAGGCGCATTTCCGGGCTTCCCCGCGGGCCTGCTCGATGGGTTTTCCCATCTCGGCGGTCATCAGCTCGCCGAGCTCGCCGGCCCGGTCCCGCAGGAGGGTGGCGAGGCGGCGGAGCCGTCGGGAGCGGTCGTCAAAGGAGGTGCGGCGATAGGCGGTGAAGGCTTCCTGGGCGGTGGCCAGTCGGCGCTCGACCTCTTCTGCGGTGTGGAGGTCCCGGGTGGTCAGGACGTCACCGGTGGCGGGGTTGAGGGCGCGAAAAGTCATAATTTCTCCGATCTGAGGCTGGGGGCGGGCCTGGCGCTGGGAGCGCGGAGGTCGTCGAGGGTGATCTCTTCTAAGAGCTCTCCGGCGGAGAGCCGGGACCCTTTGTCGACCCAGCCCAGAGAGCTGGCGAGGAGGCCGATGACGTCGGCCGGTTTGTAGCCCTGGTCTCGAAGGAGGGCCAGGGAGTCGGAGCCGTCCCGCTTGGACATGCGATCGCCCTGGTGGTCGAGCATCAGGGGGGCGTGCCAGAACCGGGGCGGGGAGACACCGAAGGCGTCGAAGAGGGCCATCTGGCGGGGCGTGGAGGTGAGGAGGTCGGCGCCGCGGACGACGTCGGAGATGCCCATCAATGCGTCGTCGACGACGACGACGAGCTGGTAGGCGAAGAGGGAGTCGGAGCGCCGGACGATGAAGTCACCGACGTCCCGGGCGGGGACCTCGGCGTAGTCGCCGGCGATCTGGTCGAGGAAGGCGACGCGATCGTCGGGGACGATGAATCGCAGCGACGGGTTGCGCTCTGGTCGTTGAGCCTGAAGGCGGCGTTGCTCGTCGGCGGTGAGGTGTCGGCAGGTGCCGGGATAGACCACGCCGCCGGGGCCGTGGGGGGCGCTGGCGGCTTCCCGGACGTCGCGGCGGGAGCAGTAGCACCGAAAGAGGAGGTCCTGGTCTCGGAGGATCTGGAGGGACTCTTCGTAGATGCGGAGGCGCTCCGATTGGACGTAAGGCCCGAAGGGGCCGTCCTCGTCGGGGCCCTCATCCCAGGTGAGGCCGAGCCACTTCAGGTCGGAGAGGATCTCCTCGGCGCTGCCCTCCTGGACCCGGGGTTGGTCGATGTCCTCCATGCGCAGGACGAAGGCGCCGTTTTCCTTGCGGGCCTGCAGCCAGGCGAAGAGGGCGGTGCGGAGGTTGCCCAGGTGGAGAGCGCCCGTGGGGCTCGGGGCGTACCGGCCGCGGACGCCCATTCGGCGGGCCTCTTGAGCGCGGTGGAGGAGTGTGGAGAATTCGGGAGAGGTCATGAGCAGGGTTCGACGGTTTCCAGGAGGACTCGCAAAACATCGCAACACCTCATGGGGAACGCAAGTCCTCCTTGAGCTCTTCCCGGAGGTGGTAGAGGGGGCGGACGTCGGCGTCGAGGATCGGCGGTGGGGTCTCGCATTTGGTATGGAGAGGGCAGAACTGGGGCTCTCCGGCGGATCCCAGGTAGGAGAGGTAGGGCATACGGGGGTAGACGAACTCCGGGCGGAGGCGGAAGCGGCCGGCCGGGATGGACTCCTCGGCGGCCAGGAGGGCCTCGAAGAGGGTGTCGAAGTCACCGGCGAGCTCCACCGTGGGGGGGAGGTATTCCTCTTCGTAGACGACCTTCTCTTCGGGGATGCCGCCGCGGCCACCGGCCCTCAGGGTGGTGGAGGTCTTGCCGGTGTAGTGGCGGCGGTTGGAGGTGGTGACGGTGAAGACGGCGAACCGGGGGCCGTTGTCGGGGGGGAGGGCGCCCTCGAGGCGAAAGGGGACGACCAGGGCGCCGACGACGTTCTGGTCGTCGCGGAAGGCGCAGAGGATGCCATCGGGGTCGATCCGGAGGGCCTGGCCGGTGCGGTCCGTCAGGGGGACCGTGTCGGCCCGCTTCGGGGAGTGGGCGGGGCCGGCGAAGAAGAGCTGGTCGCCCCGGTCGGGGTGGTGGACGGCGAGGAGAGCGAAGATCTCGGTGCGGTAGTTGGGTTCCCGGGCGAAGAAGCAGTGGGCGCCGGAGACTTCACGGCGCCGGAAGGACCGGTGGGAGACCTCGTCGGTGAGGACCTTCTCCCAGGCCATCAGGTGCCAGTTCAGGGGCCCGTCGTAGGGCGCGCCCGTCGGATCCCGAGGGGCCTCGCCGCCCTGCAGCGGGCCTACCGGGGGCGGGCCGTGAGCGACGATGGAGACCTTCGGGGGAATGCGTTTCTTGTAGTCTTCCCGGGCCAGGATCCGGTCCTGGTTGGCGATTAGCACCGAGGGGAGCTCGTCCCGGGTCAGGGGGGGCTGGACGCAGCGCCCCCGGCACCGCTGCTCGGAGCGGTCGGCGAGCTCGTCGGGAGGTGGCGCCTCCGCGGTGGCGCAGGCGGCGAACACCACCACCAAGAGTAGCCAGGCTGCTCGTCTCATCGCTTCCTCCCCCGCGCCGAAGTCCAGGTCCTCAGAAGCAAACCTAAGCGCCTCTGGTGGGGGAGCCAGGGACCGCTCTGCGTGGCGAGAAGCGGTGATGGGGAAATCCTTGACCCGGGGTGAAGAGATTTGTTAGCGTCCGCTCAGCGTAAAGGCACAACTTTATAAGGTGCATTTGAGCGAACTTCGTCCGGGCCCCTCACGGTGGTTGTGAGGTGCGAGTAGGGCGAAGAGGAGTCATCACCCCTGCGGAGGCAAACCGATGAAGCTGAAAGCGATGTTAAAGACACTTCTGGTGCTCTTGGTGGGCACGGGCCTGGCGATGTCCGTGGCCTGTGGCAACGGCGAGCAAGAAGCCAACGATCTGAATATCGTTGACGAGAACCAGAACCAGAATCAGAACCAGAACCAGAACCAGAACCAGAACCAGAACCAGGACGAATGCGATCCCGGGGAAGAGTGGGATGCCGACGCCGGCGAATGCGTGCCCATGTCTCAAGACTGCGATCCCGGCGAGGTCTGGGATGACGCAGTGGGCGCGTGCGTCCCGGACATCCCCAGCTGTGATCCTCCCGAGGTGTACAATCCCGCGACCGGGCAGTGTGAGATGCCGGAGCCCGGGGAGCCCGATGTGGAGCTCATCGATCCGCCTCCGGGATGTGACGACCCGGATCCGCCGGCTCGGTGCGACGTGGACGACTTTGACGAGTTTGAGTGGGCGCCGGCTTCGTTGATCAACGAGCTTCAGCTCGCCGATGCCGAGTGCTGCCCCGGCGAAGACGGAATCGTGTTCCAGAACAACGGCCTGAGCAGCACGCTGACGACCTTCGGGTTCCTCAGCGACGCCAACGAGTCGCTGGCCGAAGCCATCGATGACGGCAGCCTGACCCTGGTGCTTGAGCACGACGGTCTCGATGAGTTCATCGACGGAGCGGAGTTCACGATCAACTTCCTGCTCGGCGAGCAGGTGGACGGCGGCGTGCTCGTCGATCCCCTGAGCTTTGAGCAGGGTGCCAACCCGGAGGCCCTGCTTCCCGGTGCCCAGCTCAGCGATCCCGACGGCGATGCGTTCTTCGTGAGCGCCGGACCGGGGACGGTGGTGATCAATGTGGAGCTCTTCGACCTGAACCTGGAGCTGGCGATTCGTAACGCCGAGCTTCGGGCCACGGCGATGTCCTCCAACCTGGAAGGCGGCGTGGATATCCACGACGGCCTCCTGGGCGGAATCCTGCGGGTCGAAGACATCGTGCGGGCCGTCAACAACGTGGCCTCCACCTGCGATTGCCTGGGCAACCCCAGCGAGATCATCAGCACCGACGACTACACCTGCATCGACGACGAGCTCGACGGCAGCTCCTGTGAAGGGGACGAGTCCCTCTGCGGTGAGCTCCCCGGCCTCTGCGGAATCGTGGGCGCCGTCGGTATCTTCGCCGACCTGGACACCACCGGTGACGGTGTAAGTGACGCGTTCAGCGCCGTGCTTCAGGTAGGAGCCGAAGGTGTTGAGATCCTGGGGCTGGTCGAAGAAGAGGAGTGATCCTCGGATACATCCCCTCGTAGGCTTGTAGGGGTATGAAGAATGAACCCCGGCTCGATAGGAGCCGGGGTTTTTCTTTGCCCTTGTCCCGTGGTCGGGGCTCTCTTATAACGCACCGAGTCGGGCCAGTGCCCTCAGAAATAGGAGTATGCGCGATGGCGGCGAAGACCTTTCAGGAGATGATCTTGCGGCTCCAGAACTTCTGGGCCGACCGGGGGTGTGTGATCCAGCAGCCCTGGGACGTGGAGAAGGGAGCGGGTACGTATAACGCCGCGACGTTTCTACGGGCTCTGGGACCGGAGCCGTGGAACGTGGCCTACGTGGAGCCCTGTCGACGGCCTACGGACGGTCGGTACGGGGAGAACCCCAACCGGCTGGGGTCGTACTACCAGTTTCAGGTGCTCTTGAAGCCTGGGCCCGACGACGTGCTGGACCTGTACTGGGAGAGCATGAAGGCCATCGGGATCGATCCCATGGACCACGATCTTCGCCTCGTGGAGGACGACTGGGAGCAGCCGACCCTGGGGGCCTGGGGGCTGGGCTGGGAGGTGTGGGTCGACGGGATGGAGGCCACGCAGTTTACCTACTTCCAGCAGGTCGGGGGCATCGAGCTGGACCCGATCCCGGCGGAGATCACCTACGGGTTGGAGCGGATCGCCATGTTCTTGCAGGACGTGGACAACGTCTACGACCTGGTGTGGGCCCCGGGGGTGACCTACGGGCAGATCCGGCACCAGGAAGAGGTGGAGTTCAGCCACTTCCACTTCGAGGACGCCGACGTGGATCACCACCTGCGGTGGTTTGAGGACTACGAGGCGAACGCCCGAGAGCTGATGGGCAAGGGGCTGGTGTTACCGGCCTACGATTTCATCATGAAGGCCAGCCACACCTTCAACGTCCTCGACGCCCGGGGAGCGATCAGCGTCACGGAGCGGCAGAAGTACATCGGTCGTATTCGTGGGCTGTCTCGAGGGATCGCCAAAGCCTACCTGGGGAAGCGGGAAGAGCTCGGGTTCCCCCTGCTGCCAACTACCTAAGAGAAAAGAGAGCGTGATCGATGGAGCTCGTCTTCGAGATCGGTTGTGAAGAGCTGCCGGCGTCCTTTATTCGGCCGGCCCTGGAAGAGATGAAAGCCCTCTACGAGGAGGCCTGTCGGGAGGCCCGTCTGGACCCGGGCCAGGTGGAGGTCGCCGGGACGCCCCGGCGGCTGGCCATGTGGGTCGGCGGGGGCGCGGACCGGCAGGAGGACCTCGAGGAGGAGCGCACGGGTCCTCCGGCGCAGGTGGCGTTCAAGGACGGTGCCCCGACGGGCGCCGCCCAGGGGTTCGCCCGGGGGCAAGGGGTGGCAGTGGAGGACCTGTACACGGTGACCACCGACAAGGGGGAGTACGTGGCGGCCAGGGTCTTCGAAGAGGGCAAGGCGGCAGCCGAGATGTTGCCTGAGATCCTGACGGGGATCTTCGGGAAGCTTCACTTCCCGAAGTCCATGCGGTGGGGGTCGGGCAAAGAGACCTTCGCCCGGCCTGTGCGATGGATTCTGGCGGTCTGTGATGGGGCGGTGGTGCCCGTGGAGTTCGCAGGGGTGAAGAGCGGAGGCGAGACCCGGGGGCATCGATTCGTGGCGCCTGAGGCCCGGAAGGTCTCCGGCGTGGAGGAGTACCTCGCCGGCCTGGAAGAGGCGTCGGTGGTGCTCGACGGGAGGGCTCGGAAGAAGACCATCGAAGCCTCCATCGCTGAGCACGCCGAGGCCGTCGGGGGTCGGGTGGTGGAGGACCCGGCGCTCGTCGACGAGGTGGCCCACCTGGTGGAGCTGCCCCTGGCGGTGACCCTGGGGTACGACGAGAAGTATCTGGAGCTGCCTCGGGAGGTGTTGATCTCGTCCATGCGGTCTCATCAGCGATACTTTGCGGTGGAGCGCACCGACGGGTCGGCACTCTTGCCAGCCTGCGTGGTGATCTACAACACGCCCGTGCGGGATCCCCAGGTGGTGGCCGACGGCAACCTCCGGGTGCTGCGGGCTCGGCTCGATGACGCCCGATTCTTCTGGGAGAAGGACCTGGGGGTGCGCCAGGAGGACCGCCTGGACGCGCTGAAGTCGGTGATCTGGATCGGGCCCCTGGGCTCGATGCGGGATCGCTCGGCGCGGATGAGCTCGCTTGCCGGCGGGATCGCTCGGGCGCTGGGCCTCGATGAGGGGGCCCGAGAGGCGGCCTCTCGGGCGGCGCTCTTGAGCAAGACCGATCTGGTGAGTCAGCTGGTGGACGAGTTCCCCGACCTTCAGGGGGTGATGGGGCGGGAGTACGCGCTGAAGGCCGGCGAAGACGAGGCCGTGGCGCAGGCCATCGGCGAGCAGTATCTGCCCGGAGGGCCCGAGGATCCCGTGCCGTCGACGGAGGTGGCGTCCTGCGTGGCTCTGGCGGAGAAGCTCGACGCCATCGTGGGGTGCTTCGGGGTGGGGATGGTCCCGGACAGCACCAAGGACCCCTATGGGTTGCGGCGGTCCGCGCTCGGGGTGTTGCGGATCCTGGCGGAGCTCGAAGAGCCTCTGGAGCTCACGGGGCTGGTGGAGCTCGCCAGGGATGCCTATCGGGATTCCCATGGAAAGTTGGAGGGCTCTACCGCAGATGTGGTGGAGTTTCTGACCACTCGGCTGCACTTCCTGCTCCTGGAACAGGCGCCGACGGACGTGGTGAAGGCCGTGTTGGCCACGGGGGTCACGGACGTGCCGTCCGTGCACGGGCGGATCGCGGCCCTCGACGAGCTGCGGCACCGGGAGGACTTTGAGCCTCTGGCGTTGGGGTTCAAGCGGGTGGTGAACATCCTCAAGAAGCAGGCCCAGGGCGTGGATCTGGTGGGAGAGGTCGATCCCGGGCTCTTCGAGGACGGCTCCGAGGAGGCCCTCTTCGGAGCCTATCGAAAGTCCCGGGAGGCTCTTGACAGCCTGGCAGACGCCAGGGACTGGCGGGGAATGCTGGAGGCTTTGATCGAGCTGAAGGGACCTGTGGACGCCTTCTTTGACGGGGTGATGGTGATGGCTGACGACGAGGCGGTCCGGGTGAACCGGCTGCGGTTGTTGGAGGGGCTGCGGTCGATCTTCTTCCGTGTGGCCGATATCTCGCAGGTTCAGGGGTGATGGCGAGTAGATAGGGGTAAAACGCGACGCGCCGCCGGCGAGGAGCCGGCGGCGCGTTGCGTGTTGGGTCCCGGTCAGGGGTCAGGTTCGGGGTCAGTCGACCCAGAGCCCGGAGGCGATGTCGACGAGATCGAGGAACTCGACCTGCTCGTCGTAGCCGTCGTAGCGGGAGGCGTCGGCGATGTCGTGGATCTCCTGGAACCGAGCGCCCTGTACGAACTCGCCGTGGCGAAGGACCTGGGCGAACTCGGCGACGGCGGCGGCGAATTGGAAGCCCGGGGTGGCCTGTTCGAAGCTGGCGAGGATCTGGCCTCGTTTGATGATGTTCTCCGTGAGGCGGGTCTCTTCGCCGTACTGCTCGCGGTGGCGGACCCGGACGGTGGCGAGGTTGTCGGCGCCGTCCCCTTCGGGGTTCAGCTCCAGCTCGTAGAAGGCGGTGACCGTGTGGCCTGGCCCGAGCTCACCGGCGTTGGTGTCCTCGCGGTCGAAGTCTTCGTTGTCCATGACCCGCTTTTCGTAGCCGATGAGGCGGTACCGGCTGACGGCGGCCTCGTCGAACTCCACCTGGATGCGGGCATCCTGGGCGATCACCTCGATGGTGGAGGGCAGGTGGGTGCCGAAGATCCGTCGGGCCTCCTCGATGGTGTCGATGTAGAAGTAGTTGCCGTTTCCTTTCCGGGCCAGGCGCTCCATGGTGGCGTCACCGAAGCCGCCCTGGCCGTAGCCGACGGAGGTCAGGCTGATCTCTCGATCCCGGTAGCTGCGGACGAGCTCGACGAGGTCATCGCCGGTGGCGCCGACGTTGAAGTCGCCGTCGGTGAGGATCAGCACCCGGTTGTTGCCGCCCTCGATGAAGGCCTCTTCGGCGAGGTCGTAGGCCTGGATGATGCCTCCTTCGCCCCAGGTGGAGCCCGAGGCGACCAGGGAGTCGATGGCGGACTCGATGGAGGAGCGGTCGCTCACAGGCGTCGGGGGCAGGACGGTGTCGCTGCCGCTGGCGTAGGTCTGGATGGCCACGGTGTCCGTGGGGCGCAGGTAGTCGAGCATGGTGTGCATGGACTCCTGGGCCAGGGGGAGACGGGTCTCGCGGTTCATGGAGCCCGAGACGTCGACGAGGAAGACCAGGTTGCTGGGCTTCATCTCGGCGTGGCTGACGGACTGGCCGCGGATGCCGATTCGGAGGAGGTGGCGGTCCTGGTCGTCGTCGGTGCCGAAGTAGCTGGGGGCGACCTCCATGTTGATGGAGAAGACGTCGTCCTGGGGTTCGGGGTAGGCGAAGCGGAAGAAGTTGATGAACTCCTCGACGCGGACGCCCTCGGGGGTGGGAAGGCGGCCTTCCCGGAGGGCTCGTCGGGCGATGGTGTAGGAAGCGGTGTTGACGTCGATGGAGAAGCTGGAAGTGTTCTCCTCGTCGACGGAGATGAAGGGGTTTTCGCCGTAGTCGATGAAGTCGTCGGGGCGTTCGTCGTCAACCATCTCGTTATAGTAGTTGTAGCCGTCGTAGTAGGCGTCCCAGCCGTGGTGCATGTCTCCGCCGCAGGCAGCGAGGGTGACGGCGCCGGCGAGGAGGATGGGGAGGGCGGGGAGGGTGCTGCGGGGTGAGCGGGGTGAGGGGGTGTGCATGGTGTCTCCGTTGGGGTGATGGTTCCCGGTTGCGGT
>SKON01000123.1 GCA_007120035.1 Myxococcales bacterium | reverse complement strand
CAGGTGCTGGCCTTCTTCCACCCCGACCGAGGCCTGTCCTACGCCCTCTTGAGCTCCGTGGGATTTCTCACGGGGATGCCCGTGGGGATGAACGTCGCCGGGCTGGCCCTCTCCGTGGAGCCCGGGGGCCGAGGAGGCCTGCGGCGCGACGGAGTCCCCCTGGGGCCGGCGACCCGGGAGGTGCTCGCCGGAGCCCAGACCATCGAAGAAGCGGTGGCGATCCTGCGGCAGAGCTCGCCATTGAGCCCCTGGCGGTACCTGATGACCGAGGGGGACACGGGACGGGCCGCCGTCTTTGACGCCAGCATCGGCGAGCTGGAGTGGGTCCAGGGAGAGGCGCCGCAGGTCTTCGAGGGCGTGGCCGCCGCCCCGGGCTATCAGACGGAGCGGATCCAGAGGTGGCATCGGGGCCGGCGAGCTCGCCTCGACGAGGCCCTCTCGGGGTGGGATCCCGACCGGGAGGACAAGGTCTACCGCAGCCTGATGCGGATCTCGCCGCTCTCCGGCCTGGGCAACGTCAGCGCCGTGGTCATGGAGCCCGCCGCCCGCCGTCTCTGGGTCGCCGCCGGTCGGTCCCCCGTGGGGCGCCGGTGGTTCGTGCCCTTTCATATCAAGAGCGGCGGCGGCGGCTTTGACACCTCCGTGCGTCCCCTGAAGGCTGGCGAGTGGGAGAGCACCCCCCACGGTCGGGCCCTGGAGCAGCTCCGCCATGCACTGCAACTGCAGTCCTCCGGGGAGCCCCCGCAGCGGATCTTGATCGCCCTGGAGCACTGTCTGGCGCTCTATCCCGACGAGCCGGGCCACCACATCCTGGCCGGTCTGATGGCCCTGAAGGCCCAACGGGGCCGCCGAGCCGAGGGGGCCTTTCGTCGGGCCCTGAACCTCCTGGAGGACCCGGGCCACCGCGCCGAGGTGGGCCTCTACCTGGCCTGGGCGCTGGATCTAGAGGATCGCCGAAAGGCGGCCCGAAAGCTCTACGACCAGCTCCGAAGCGATCCCACCATGGAGGCGTCCCTGAAAGCGCGGGCCCGAAACTACCGGCGGCGCAGGTTTCGGTCCGTCGACGCCCAGGCGTTAGAGATCGACTTCCTGCTGGCCACGGTTCATTGACGGCCCGACGCTGAGGCTGGGGAATGCCCGGCGCCTCTCCCCCTGTTTCACTGGTCCCCGGTCGGTCCGGTTGTAGTTTTGGAAGGCCGGCGCTAGCCTGGAGCGAATCCACACCTCTCAGACCGCCTCGAAGAGGAGCCTCTGATGCCGTCACCGAACCGACAATGGAACGCGCGAACCCTGCTGCTGATCGCAACGGGGCTCGTGCTGCTGGGGATGGTGCTCCCCTACGGATACCTCCTGGTGTATCCCTTCCGGCTCTTCAACACCTTCATCCATGAGGTGGGCCACGCCGTGGCGGCTGTTGCCACCGGCGGCCAGGTCTTGGAGATGCGGGTGAACCTCGACACCAGCGGCCACGTGATGTCCAGCGGCGGCTGGCGAGTGGTGATCAGCTCGGCGGGGTATCTGGGATCCATCGCCGCCGGGGCGGCCTTGCTCTTGGCCGGTCGCAAGCGCAAGTGGGCCCGACCGACGCTCCTCTTCGTGGGGACGGCGACGATCCTCTCCACGGCGGCCTTCGCCGGGATGGGCGCGACGCTGGCGGCGGTGCTGGGGCTCGTGGCGGGCCTCGCCGTGGTGGGCTTCGGCGTCCGGAACCTGAACCGAGAGCAGCCCAAGCGGGGATGGAGCCTGGTGGGGGTGGGCGGCGTCCTGGGCGTGGGATCCCTGGTGATCCTGACCCTGACCGGAGCTCTCCTGACCTGGGTGATCGGCCTGGGCATCGGCGCCGGCCTCCTGGCGGTGGCGATCATGGCAAAGCCCATGATTCAGCACCTGACCGTGCTCTTTCTGGGCGTGCAGCTCTCCGTGGACGGCCTCCACAGCGTCCGGGATCTCCTCTTCATCACCACCCACAACCTGGGCCACTCCGACGCCGCCAACATGGCCCAACACACGGGGATCCCCGCCACGTTCTGGGCGCTCCTCTGGGGCGCCATGGGGCTCGTGGTCGTCGCCGGGGCCTTCTGGATCTTCTGGCGAGACGAACGAACCTCCAAGACCTCGTGACCTGATGAGTGATATCAAACACCGACTGATGCGGTCCGTGCGGGCCAACCTCAACCACCTCCTGGACAACATCAAGGAGTTCGAGGAGCGCGGCGGGGTCCGATCCATCTTCGAGGCCCACGATCGCCAGTTCACCGACGAAGGGTGGGAGGAGATCGGCGGCGATCGGGGCCGAACCCACCACCCGCCGCCCCCGGCCTCGGAGCCCGGCAAGACGATCCGGGACTACTACGCCAACATGGAAGTCCCCTTCGGCTCCGACCTCCCCACGGTGCGCCGGGCCTACCACCGCCTGATGCGCAAATACCACCCCGACAACTACGTCAACGACCCCGAGAAAGAGGCCATGGCCACCCGGCTCTCTCAGGAGTTGTCCGTGGCGTATCAGGCGATCCAGAAGTACCTGGAGACCGGCCGGCACTGAGGTTCCGCGCCGCCGGCCCGCCCCGCCCGTTCCCCCCCTGCCCCACTCCGGTGGCCGTTCCCCCCGCCCGCGCCACCCCCGGTGGTCGCT
>SKON01000052.1 GCA_007120035.1 Myxococcales bacterium | reverse complement strand
GTGGGGCCTGAGCGGTTGGAGCCGGCCGGGGTGGGGGCGGGGGCGGGGGTGGCCGGCATGGCTTCGTCGGCGTCGAGGACGGCGACGGGTTCGAGGATCTCCCAGCCTTCGTCAGGGCGGTAGGGGCTGAAGTCGTCGGTGGCCTCGTGGAAGTTAGGCTCGTCGAGTTCGGTGTGGTGGGACACGGTGGCCACCGTGGGGGGCGCTTCGGAGAGGCTCGTGGTGGCGTGAAACGCGTAGAAGGCGGCGGCCACGGTCGCCAGAACGGCGACGGTGAGGAAGAGCGCGGCGACCAGGTTGGGAGAGCGGGGGCGGCCCATCGGGACATCACCATCGAATCAGAGGAGCATCAGCGAACTATCCTGTCACTGTGTTCCGAAGAAATCCAGTACACGCCTCTGGCGAGAGGCCGGGCGGGCTCGTTCGTGGGCCCACTCGCGGAGCTCTTTGATGGCCTCTTCGTAGGTTCGGTACAGGGGGACGGTGTCCCGGGCGGCGAACCGGAGGTCGTCGGCGTCCATGTCTCGCTGTTCAGCGAAGGCGGCGTACATGGCGGCGATGACGACCTGCTCCAGCTCGGCGCCGGAGAAGTACTCGCAGGTGGCGGCGACCTCGCCGATGACCTCGGGGGGGACACGGCGGTCCCGGGATTCGAGGTGGATGCGGAGGATCTCCTCCCGCTCGTGGATCTGGGGGAGATCGACGAAGAAGATCTCGTCGAACCGGCCCTTGCGGAGCATCTCCGGGGGGAGGGCCGAGACCTGGTTGGCCGTGGCGACAACGAAGACGGCGGAGTCCTTCTCTTGTTGCCAGGTCAGGAGGGTACCGAGGACGCGGGCGGCCCGGCCGTCGTCACCGGAGCCCGTGGCGAAGCCTTTCTCGATCTCGTCGATCCAGAGCGCGCAGGGGGCCAGGGCGTCGCAGGTCTTCAGGGCGGCTCGGAGGGCCTCTTCGGGGGAGCGCTGGCCGTCGAAGACTCGGCCCATGTCGAGGCGCAAGAGGGGCAGGCCCCAGTGTCGGCCGACGACCTTGGCGGTGAGGCTCTTGCCGCAGCCCTGGACGCCGATGAGGAGGAGTCCTTTCGGAGCGGGGAGGCCAAAGGAGCGGGCCTCCTGGCTGAAGGCCTGGCGGCGCTTTTTCAACCAATCTTTGAGGTTGTCTAAGCCGCCGACGCTGTCGAGGCCGGCGCTCAAGGGGTGGAATTCGAGGACTTCGCTGCGCCCGACGAGGCGCTGTTTCTCGCGGAGGATGGCGGCCTCGACGTCGAAGTCCTCGCCATCGCGGGCGGTGTCTTCGAGCTGGCGGCGGACGCGGTGGAAGGCTCGGTGTGCCTCGCGGAGGCTTAGGCCCATGGCGCCGCCGACGAGGTTCTCCCGGGGGAGGTCGGGGAAGTCGGCGGGGGGGAAGACCCGGTCGAGCTCGGCGCCGATGATTCCCCGGTCGGGCAGGGGCATGGAGAGGGGGGTGAGGTCTTTGTCGAAGTCCCGGTGGTCGATGCGCTGGGGGCCGACGAAGACCAGGGTCTTGCCGTGGCGAGCGCAGTGAGCCTCGGCCTCTCGGAGGCGGCGGCGCAGCAGGGGATCTTCGAGATGGGAGGCGGCGTCCTTGAAGACGAAGATGCCCCGGTCGTCTGTGGACTCCACCCTGGTGAGGGCCACGGCGAAGTCGGGCGCGGCGGCGCCGTCGAACCCGCGGGTGATGGACCATTGCCACAGGGAGCGTTGGTCTTCGGTAGCCAGGGATTGAAGGATCTCGAGGGCCCGGCCTTCCTCGTGGGTCTCCACGTGGATCAAGGCGTAGGGAGCCCGCAAGAGAGCGCGAAGCTCCCCGACGAAGCGCGCGTGGGGGCTGTCGTCAGGGGCGCTCACTCAGCGGCCGTAGTAGTCGACGACCTGGAAGCCGTCGGCGGAGATGTTGCGGTCTTTGGTGGCTCGCCAGCGCTTGCGGAGGGCGACGTAAGCGTCGAGGTGGTCGCCGTCGTCGCGCTCCGGGGCGTTGATGATCTTGGCGGAGAGGCCGCGGCCGCGGGGCTGGACGGTGATGATGCCGATGCCCCGGTCGGTGCAGGTCTTTTCGAGGATGCCGTTGTACTCGGCCTCGCCATCGCGGAACTCGTCGAGGGGCAGGCCGATCCAGCAGAAGTTGCACTGGATGCCCCGGAGGGCGTGGATGCCTTCGTTGACGTCGAAGAGGCAGGAGTCGTAGGTGCTCAAGAGCTTGACGGCGTGGAGGCTTCGGGGGCCACCGGCCAGGTAGAGGAGGTCGATGGGGGTGGCGTCGCCCTGGTAGGCCTCGCTGAGGGTGGCGCCGGAGAGGAAGATGCCGTACTCGGTGGGGTACTCCCGCTCGAAGAGGCGCTCGATGGGCTCGGTCATGGACTTCACGGAGAAGTCGTAGAGTTCGTCGTCGTACTGGTCGCTCATAGGTGCCTTGTCGAGAAAGGAAAAAGTGGACCGTTGGGGGAAGAGGAGCCGTCGGGCGTTAGCCGGGGCTCAAAGACCACCGGAGCTCGTCGCGGAGAGTGTCGATCTCCTGGTTGAGCACGCGCTGGTCGGCGGAGCCGAGGACGACTCCGTGAAGACCAATGAAGGTCAGGTCGATGTCGTAGACGGGCTCGCCGTCTTCGAGTTTGCGGCGGAACTG
>SKON01000119.1 GCA_007120035.1 Myxococcales bacterium | reverse complement strand
CGGCCGAGGCGGGCTGGCGGAGCTCGGAGAGGAGGCGGTTTCGGATCGGGTCGAGGGCCACCGTGGCGGCGGCGGGATCGTCGATGATGTGTACGTCCATGAGGTTCGTCATGGGCTGAGTGGCGATGTTCCGTTGATGCTGATGGAGCTGAACAGCGACGACCCGGAGGTCCGGGACCAGGCGTTCTCCGACGCCTACGGGAACATCTTCCACCAGGGCGACCGGTATGAGGCGACGCCCTACGCGGTGCCCTTTCTGTTGCGGATCCTTCAGCGGCCCGGGTACGGCGCGGTGGACGAGCTCCTCTACTATCTGGCGAGCCTGGTGGTGGGTTACGACTCGGTCTACATCCCGGACGGGTTCGGCTGGGAGATCGAGCGGCATCGGCGGGCGTTGGAGGAGTGCCGGGCCGATCCGGAGCGGCAGGAGAGCGCGGAGTACCTCGAGGCCATCGTGAGGATCACCGACGAGGTCCGGGCCGGCGTCGACGCCTACGTGGGGTTCCTCAAAGAGGGAGACCCTGAGGTCCGGATCGCCGCGGCGTATGTGCTGGCCTTTCTGCCGGAGTCCTATGGCGAGTTCTCCGAAGCTCTCCTGGAGGTCGCGGCGAGCGACCCCGACGTCGATCTGCGGGGGAACGGGTTGATCGCGCTGGCGCTGGCTGGCGAGTCGGCGGACGCGCCTCGTGAGCCCTTCGAGGAAGCCCTCTCGAGCGAGGAGGAGTTCCTGCGTGTGGCCGGGGCGATGGGGCTCGCGATCCTCGGTGAGGTGAGCTCGGAGGTCATCGCCACCCTCCTGGGTGTGATCAGCAAGCGCATCCGCGTCAGGAGTCCCTTTCCGTGGCACTTCGGAGAGTTCGCGACGGTGGCGACGAAGTGCCTGGCGAGGGTCTGTGAAGATCCGCAGGTGCTCCTGGACTCGCTGGAGTCGAGCCTGGCGGGGGTGGGGACGTTGCAGGCGGCGAGCGCGGCGACGGTGGTGATGGGGCTCCTCTTTCCCGAGGGGTTCGGCGGAGAGACCCGGGCCCTCACGGCACCGCAGCGCCGGTGGCTCGCTCTCTTGGCCGGGGTCGCGACGCCCTGGGAGTTCTCCGGGGGAGAGTTCTCCGACGATGGGCTCTCCGGTGCCAGCTATGCGAACTTCAGCCTGATGATGAAGAACCACGGGCTGCCGTCGAGTCGGGCGGAGTTGGCGGCGCTCCTCGACGACGGGTAGCTCAAGCTACCGCCTCAGCGTTGAGCTCCAGGCATTCCGCAGCGGGCCTTGGCCCGCGAGGACGTTCGGGCTGTTTCAGGCCCGACTCGCCAAGCCTCGCGGCCTTGGCCCGAGGAGAGGTGCTCGCACGCAAGTGCGTATTCCCGAATCGTTCTGCAGATTCGCTCTTTCAGACTTGACTCTCAACGAGCCTTTCGTTACTTCGTGTAACAAGAACCATCTAACCTACCTCCTGCTGATTCGATAGTCCCAGTCATCGCTCTGGGACCGATGCCCGGAGACGAACCAATGGAAAAAAGACTCCTCGCCATCCTGACTCTGATCGCTGTGACGGGGCTCTTGTCCTGGGCGGGCTGTGGCTCTGAGACGGGCACCGCCGATGACCAGGTGGGTTCTCTGGTGGGCCATGTGATCCTGGAGGGGGCCGAGGACTACTCGGGGACCCTGCTGACCGTGGGAGACCAGACGCGGACGACCGACGAGTCGGGCTTCTATGAGTTCGAGCGGCTCGCCAGCGGCGACGTGGAGGTGACGGCCAGTCGGGAAGGCTATGTGTCGCAGACCGGGACCGTGGAGATCATCACCGGCGAAGAGGCGGTGCTCGACTTCGAGCTGAGCGTCGAGAACCGGCCGCCCGTGATCGACGGGGTGACCGTGACGCCCGAGGTGCTCCTGCCCGAGGCGGAGGCCCAGGTCGTCGTGGAGGCCCGGGATCCCGATGGCGGTCAGTTGAGCTACGAGTACAGCGCCACCGGGGGCTTCGAGGTGACCGCCGACGCAGAGGACCCCTCCCGGGCGACCCTGATCGCCCCCGACGCCTTCGACGTGGAGGGGGAGCTGACGGTGACGGTCACGGATGCCATGGGGGCGTCGGTGCAGGAGACGGTGTCGGTCTCCACCCGGGGCCACGGCGATCCGGTGATCGAGTCTGTGAGCGCGATCCCGAGCGTTCTGGAGCCCGGGGCCGTGGGGGTCCTGGAGGTGGTGGCGAGCTCTCCCTTTGAGGACGAATTGACCTACCAGTGGGACGCCCCCGAGGGCTGGGTCGTGGTGCCCACCGACGAGGCCACAGCAGAGGTCACAGCGCCCGACGCCGTCGACGAAGAGGCCACCCTCTTCATCGTCGTGGAAGACGAGTTCGGGGGCCGGGCCACGGCCTCTGTCGATCTGCGGACCAGCGCCGGGAACGCCCCGGAGATCATCGCCCTGACCGTGGACCCGCCACAGACGGTGCCCGGCGGCGAGCTGGAGCTCTCCGTAGAGGTCTTCGATCCCGACCCTGAGAACCAGGAGTTCAGCTATGAGTGGACCGTCTCCGCGGGGTGGACCATGGTCGACCCCACCGGACCCGATATCACCGTGGTCGCGGCTGAGGAGTACGGCTCGGTGGCCCATGTCACGGTGGTGGTCACCAACCATTATGGTCTGTCGGCGACGGCGACGATCATCGTCT
>SKON01000065.1 GCA_007120035.1 Myxococcales bacterium | reverse complement strand
CCTCGGCCCGAACCCCAGCCTCGGCCCGAACCCCAGCTCGATCCGGATCCCCCTCCTGCCGAGCCCTCCCCTGCGGAGCGCTCCTTCGAGTCCATCCTCGACGAGGTCCTCGGCGAATGAAACCAACACGTCTTCTCTCAGTAACCCTGGCGGTCCTCTTCCTGGCGCTGCCGTCGATGGCCCAGGCCCAGACTGCCGAAGATCTGGCTCGGTTCGAAGAGCTCGTCAGCGAGGCGCAACACCACTTCGAAGAGGGTCGGTACCCGCGAGCCATCGAGGTCTTCAAACAGGCCGAGCGGATCTTCGCGCACCCCTCGTTGAGCCAGCGGATCCTCCAGGCATCGGTCGCCATGGGTCGGTGCGCCCTGGCCGAGGAGCGCTTGGAGTCCCTTCAGGGGGCCACCCTCCCGGACGCGATGACCGCTCGTCTCGGCGAGTGGGCAGAGCTCGTGGACGGGTGTGAGTCCCGCGGCCAGGTCGTCGTGGAGTGCATCCCCGCCACGGCTTCTCTGGAAGTCGACGGCGAACCCCGGGAGTGCGGAGAACCCTTCGAGATGCCCACGGGCTCCACCCAGGGCCGCCTGCGGGCTGAGGGCTACGAGCGCACCACCGTGGCCATCGCTGTCCAAGAAGGTGAGACCACGGAGATCACCGTCGCCCTCGACCCCCTCCCCCCGTCGGCGGCGGAGCGGTTCGTCCGGGAGGGCCCGGCCCAACCGGTGGGCCTGGTCATCGCCGGCACCGGGGTAGGCCTGATGGTCGCCGGCGTTTGGGTCGACCGGGACTCCGCCGACCGCCAGATCCGCCTGGAGCGGGCCCTCCGCGACGACGACGAGGAGCTGGTCCAGGAGCTCGAGGCCGAGTCCCGCACCCGGCGCCGCCAGAGCGTAGGGTTCTTCATCTCCGGCGCCACCCTGGCCGGCGCCGGCGTCGGCCTCTTCCTGCTGGGCCGTCAGTTCGCCACCCCCGCCGGCGATCTGGCCCTCCACCCCCGCCACGACGGCTTCACCGTCGAGCTCCGATTCTGACCCCCCCACGAGAATCCCTACCCCCGGGGTAGGAATTCCCATCCCCCCACCAACCCTGCCCCTTCCCGCCGACGAAGCCCCCCTTCTCCCCCCGGGGGGGGGGCATTTTTGGGGGGGATTTTGCTCGACGAATCGGGGTGGCTGTGGGAGGGTCGCGACCGTCGAAAGTGACCGAACCATCGAGGAGAGTGATGAGCGACTTTGTGCGGGTGCAGGAAGACGAGGGGGTGCTGGAGGTGCGGTTCTGTCGAGCCGATCGGAAGAACGCACTGACCCTGGCGATGTACGAGGCGGCTGCGGCGGCGCTACGAGAGGCCGGGGAGAGCGACTCCACTCGGGCGGTGGTGATCAGCGGTGAAGGGGGCCACTTCACGAGCGGCAACGACCTTTTGGACTTTATGAAGTCCCCGCCCACGGACGAGTCGAGCCCGGTGTTTCAGTTCCTGCTGGCCCTGCGTCGATGCCCTCGGCCCGTGTTGGCCGCCGTGGAGGGCTACGCCATCGGGATCGGGACGACCATGCTCCTCCACTGCGATATGGCGTGGGCCGACAGGGGCGCCCAATTTCGGATGCCCTTCGTGCCCCTGGGGTTGGTGCCGGAAGCCGGATCCAGCCAGATCCTGCCGGCCATCGCCGGTCACCGGAGAGCCGCCGAGCTTCTGTACTTCGGGGACTTCTTCGACGCCGAGGCCGCCCGAGAGGTGGGGATCATCAACGACGTGGTCGACACCGACGTCCGGGCCCACGCCCTGGAGCGAGCCCGGGCCCTGGCCGCCCTCCCGCCGGAGGCGTTGGCTCAGACCAAGACCCTGCTACGGGGCCCAGGGGACGACGTGGAGGAGGCGATGCGCCGCGAGGCGGCGATCTTTATCGAGCGGCTGCAGTCTCCCGAGTTTCTGGAGGCCGCCGCTCGATTCGCCAAATGATCCGTCCTCCCATGACGGGGTTTGAAAAGATTTGATCTCAAATTAGGTGTGGGAGCCGGGGAGGTTACCTTCTTTCAGGAAGTCAACGGCGAGGTCCCGTGCCCGCAGCGTGTGGTTCGCGGGGGAAGACGCGCGGGCTCGCCCTTTCTCGAGCATGCCGAGGTAACCGATGCTCTCTCAACCATTCTCCCGTCTCACCATCGCCCTGCTGGCGTCACTGGGGCTTATCTTCTTCTCCGCCTGTGAACCAGGCACCTTCGACCAACCCGACGACCAAGCCATGGACGAAGAACCCATGGGCGTCGATGAAGACCCCGTCGGCGGTGGACCCGACGACCCCTGGGCGGATCCCGGGATGGACGATCCGGCCGCCGACGAGGACCTCGACCAGCCCGGCGTACAACCCGAGGATGGCTTCGAGCAGGGCCTTGAGAACATCGAGCGGGGCCTTGAGGAGATCTCCAGCGAGGCCCAGCGTCGAGCCGACGAGCTCGGCCAGGACGTCGATGAAGCCACTGCCGAGATCCAGGAGCGGGTCCGGGTGTTCCAGGAAGAGATCCGGCGGGACATCGAAGCCCTTCAGGAAGCCGAGCCTGTCGATGACACCGAGGTAACTCCCGAAGAAGAGCCGGCGGAAGAGCCGACTATGTAACCGATCCTCGCTCCATCTGAGCGATTTGAGTACCACAGTGGCCGCGCAACCCTTGCGCGGCCTCTG
>SKON01000070.1 GCA_007120035.1 Myxococcales bacterium | reverse complement strand
CGGCGCGAACGCCGGGCAACGCGACGCCGGGCCGGTGCGAACGGCGGGCGACGCGAACGGCGACGCGAACGCCGGGTCGACGCGAACGCCGGGGCGGCGCGAACGCCGCAGGGCTCGACCACTCGCCAGCACCCTGCTAGCCTCCCGCCGCGCTTCGCCTCACCACACCCACCTGGAGCCACGATGACCGCCAACACCTTCGGCCGCCACCTCCGCCTGACCACCTTCGGCGAATCCCACGGCCTCGCCATGGGCGCCGTGATCGACGGCTTCCCTGCCGGCGTCGAGTTTGACGTGGACCGCGACCTCGTGCCCCACC
The DNA here is from genome assembly GCA_007120035.1 of Myxococcales bacterium. Taxonomy (GTDB): domain Bacteria; phylum Myxococcota_A; class Bradymonadia; order Bradymonadales; family Bradymonadaceae; genus SKON01. The sequence goes on along the minus strand of SKON01000070.1, from coordinate 28,490 downwards.
TCAACCGCCGCCGCCCCGGCCAATCGGGCCTGACCACGTCCCGCAAGGAGTCCGACTCCCCGGAGATCCTCAGCGGCGTTTTCGAGGGCCGCACCCTGGGCACCCCCATCTGCGTCGTCGTCCACAACCGGGACGCCCGCTCCCGTGACTACGACCCCAACTACTACCGGGCCGGCCACGCCGACCGGGTCTGGGAAGAGAAGTTCGGCCACCGGGACCACCGCGGCGGCGGCCGGGCCTCCGGAAGGGAGACCCTCTGCCGGGTCATCGGCGGCTCCTTCGCGCGGCTCCTGCTCCCCGAAGACCTCCGCCTGGTGGCCTTCGTCCGCCAGGTGGGCACCCACGTCGCCCGGGACCTCCCCGATCCCCTCACCATCGACGCCGTCGACGCCCACCCCACCCGATGTCCCGACCCCGCCGTGGCCGAAACCATCGCCGAGGAGCTCCGCCTCTGCAAAGAAGAGGGCGACTCCCGAGGGGGCGTCATCGAGCTCCAGATCCACGACGCGCCCATTGGCCTCGGCGAGCCCGTGTTCTGGAAGCTGAAGAACGCCCTGGCCGACGCCATGATGAGCATCGGCGCCGTCGTCGGCGTCTCCCTCGGCGACCCCGTCGCCGCCATCACCACCCCGGGCAAAGACTTCCACAGCGGCGTCTCCGGCGACGGGCCCGACGCCGGCATCAGCCCCGCCGCCTCGGGCATCCAGGGCGGCATCTCCAACGGCGAACCCATCACCCTACGGGTCTTCTTCAAGCCCCCCAGCACGGTGGGCTCCATGGCCAAAGAAGGCCGCCACGACCCCTGCATCCTCCCCCGGGCCGTCCCCGTCGTCGAAGCCATGGCCGCCCTCGTCCTGGCGGACCTCCACCTGGCCACCGCGAGCAACAGGAAATTTTCTCTTCCCTTCGCAAATTGAACACCCGGCGACTTTGGGGTAGTCCTGCCCCTGCTTTGGTGACGCAACGGACAAGGTCCACAAGTTTTTCTCTTTCGGAGTCTCCTCCATGACGCTCCTCGGGGTTCTCCCCTACTGGCAAGTCGGTCCCTGGGACATCGGTCCTCTGACCCTCCACTCCTTCGGCCTCGCCGTAGTCATCGGCCTCTTCCTCGGCCTCTACCTGGCGGGCAAGCGCCTCGAGAAGATCAAAGGCATCGCCCCGGAGCGGGTCCATAACTTCGGGTTCTGGTGCATCGTCTTCGGGTGGAGCTTCTCCCACATCTTCGAGGTCGTCACCTACCAGCCCCACATGATCCTCGAGGACCCTCTGATCCTCATCCGGGTCTGGGGCTCCATCTCCAGCGTCGGCGGGGTCCTCGGCGGCGTGATCGCCTACCTCCTGTGGTGCAAATGGAACCCCGACGAGGACCACCTCGCCTGGGGGAACCTGGGCGCCTGGACGCTCCCCTTCTGCTTCTTCTTCGGCCGCGTCGGCTGTGCCCTGGTCCACGACCACCCTGGCCAGGACGCCACGGAGTTCGGCCCCTGGAACTGGCTCTACGAGGTCACCGGCGGCGCCGTCCCCGAGGTCTTCCCCCTGGCTCTGGAGTGGCACGACGGCGTGATCCGCCACGACCTGGGGTTCTACGAGGCCATCTACTGGTTCTTCCTGGCCGTCCTCTTCTACTGGATGGGCCAGAAGCCCCGCCGCCGCGGCCTCTACCTGTGGCTCTTGCCCCTGCTCTACGCCCCGGTCCGATTCTTCCTCGACTTCCTGCGAGTCCAGCCCGGCGACCCCCTCTCCTACGGCGACGACGTCCGATACCTGGGCCTGACCCCGGCGCAGTACACGGTGATCGGCTTCTTCATCCTTGGCGTGATCCTCTGGTATCGATGGCGAAACAACCCCGTCGAGAAGTGGGTGATCCACGAAGATCCAGACCGCGCCGTAGCCGACGGCGAGGGCGACGACAAGCCCAAGAAGTCCAAGAAGAAGGGCAAGAAAGGCAAGAAGTCCTGAGGGGGGACTTCTACGCACTCCCACCACCTCACCTCAGAGGTCCCAGAAAGCCCCTCACCGACATCCACCCTCCACCCGAGGCCTGAGAGCCCACCATGAGCACTCTCCACCTATCCGTCTCCGGCCTCTCCTGCGGCAAGTGCGTAGGCCGCGTAGAGACCGCCCTCGACGCCCTCGACTTCGTCACCTCCCACGACGTGAACCTCGCCGCCGGCGAAGCCACCGTCGAGGTCGACGGCGATCCCGACGAGCTCCTCCCGGCGGTCATCACCGCCATCGAGGACGCCGGCTACGCAGCCGAACCGCTCGACACGGAGCCCGAGCCTGAACCTGAGCCCGAATCTCCAGCCCCGGAACCGCCCGCCCCGGAGCCGCCTCCAACGACGGGCGAACAAGCAGACCTCCCCATCGCCGGCATGACCTGCGGCTCCTGCGCGACCCGGGTCCAGAAGGCCCTCGCCAAGGTCGACGGCGTCGCCGACGCCGCCGTCAACTTCGGCACCGAGAAGGCCCGAGTCACACTCGCCACGGGCATCTCCCTCCAGGACATCCGCCCCCGACTCGCCGAGGCCGTCGACCGCGCCGGCTACGAGCTCGAAGACGACACGCCGCCGGCCTCCTCCACCGCCCCGACCGCCCGCCGCACGGCCCCCGAGGACGGCCCCGCCTCATCGATCCGCCGGGTCAGCGAGCGCCGCGCCGAGGAGGCCCGGTTCTGGTTCACCCGCTGGACCGCCGGCGTCGCCCTGACCATCCCCATCATGGTCCTCGACATGGTCCCCATGTACATGGAGTGGGAGACCAACCGGGTGGCCGAGTCCACCCGCCTCCTCCTCCTGATCTACCTCACGGGGATCGTCGTCGCTTACGTCGGCCAGGGCTTCTTCACCGGCGCCTACAAAGCCATCAAGCACTTTCACTTCACCATGGACACCCTGGTCGCCCTCGGCGCCGGCACGGCCTACGTCTACTCCACGGTGATCAGCCTGCAGTACGTCTTCGGCTCTCACGTCCACGCTCACCCCTACTTCGAGAGCGCGGCGATGATCATCACCCTCATCGGCCTCGGAAAATGGCTCGAAGCTCGCGCCAAAGGCCGCGCCGGCGAGGCCATCGAGGCCCTCCTGAACCTCGCCGCCGAGACCGCCGAGATCCGACGGGACGGCCAGTGGGTCCAGATCCCCGCCGCCGAGCTCGTCAAAGGCGACGAGATCCGCGTCGGCCCCGGCAAGAAGATCCCCACCGACGGCAAAGTCATCGACGGCCGCGCCGACGTCGACGAGTCCATGCTCACCGGCGAGTCCGTCCCGGTCACACGAGGCGTCGGCGATGAGGTGATCGGCGGCACCATCAACACCGACGGCGTCCTGATCCTCCAGGCCACCCGGGTGGGATCCGAGACCGCCCTGGCCCAGATCGTCCGCCAGGTCGAAGAGGCCCAGGCATCCAAGGCCGACGTCCAGCAAATGGTCGACCGGGTCTCCTCGATCTTCGTCCCCGCCGTGATCCTCCTGGCCATCGGCGCCTTCGCCGCCCACGCCTACCTCGACGCACCGGCGGCGGCGATCCTCCCCGCCGTGGCGGTCCTGATCATCGCCTGCCCCTGCGCCCTCGGGCTCGCCACCCCGATGGCCATCATGGTCGGCACCGGCAAAGGGGCCAGCATGGGGGTCCTCATCAAAGACGCCATGGCCCTCGAGCGAGCCCGGGATCTCCACGCCGTGGTCTTCGACAAGACGGGCACCCTGACCCGCGGCGAGATGACCGTCACGGACATCGTCGCCGACGACGAGGACCGGGCCCTGGCGATCGCCGCTGCCTTAGAGGACGCCGGCCACCACCCCATCGGCCTGGCGATCCTCGGCGAAGCCCGGGACCGGGGCCTCGAGCTCCCGGAGTGCCGGGACTTCAAGACCCACGCCGGCGACGGCGTCGCCGGCACCATCGACGGCCGCCACTACATCATCGGCAAGCCCTCCTGGGTGGCCAAGACCGCCGGGGTCTCCCTGGACCTCGAGGCCATCGAGACCCTCCAGAACCAGGGCAAGACCGTCGTCGTGCTCGCCACAGAAGGCGAACTCCTGGCCGTCATCGCTACCGAAGACGCCCTCAAAGAAGACGCCCCGGCCCTGATTCAATGGCTCCAGAAGCGAGAGATTCAGGTCTGGATGATCACCGGCGACAACGCCGCCACGGCCCAGGCCGTCGCCGGCCGCCTCGGCATCCCCGCCCACCGCGTCAAGTCCGAGGTACGCCCCGAGGACAAGGCCATCGCCGTCGCCGACATCCAGGCCGACGGCACCCGGATCGTCGCCATGGTCGGCGACGGCATCAACGACGCCCCCGCCCTGGCTCAGGCCGACCTGGGCATCGCCATCGGCACCGGCACGGACGTCGCCATCGAGTCCTCGGACCTCACCCTGATCTCCGGCTCACTCGACGGCGTCCGCCGGGCCATCGAGATCGCCCGGGCCACCTACTCCAAGATCCGCCAGAACCTCTTCTGGGCCTTCGCCTACAACACGGCCCTCCTCCCCGTGGCCGCCATCGGCCTCCTCCACCCGATGTACGCCGCCGCCGCCATGGCCCTCTCCAGCGTCAGCGTCGTCTCCAACGCCCTGCTACTGCGGCGACGCGACTTCAGCCGCGCCGCCGCCTGACCCCTTCGAGCCCACCAGAGCCCTACTCCTCCGACGGCGAACACCCGAACTCCGGATCCATCGTCAACGAACCCCACTCGGCCTCGTCCAAGGGCACCAGGTCGTCGCCGATCAACGCCGGATTCCACCCGCGGGCCATGCCGAAGAGGTGAACAAAGAGCGCCTGCGTCGGATCGAGCACCTCCGGCAGATACAAGAGGACCATGATCTCCTCGCCATCGCTGTCACAGGTGTGGGCCCGGAACTGGGCAGGGTTCACCAACTGCCCGGTGCCCTCGGTGTCCTCGAAGGCCACGGGACGCTCCACGGAGAACGGCAGCGGCGTGGCCGCCTCGTGCTCCAGCAATCGCTCGTCGTCCAGGGGCTCATCGATGGTCACCTCCCAGGCCTCCGTTGTCAGAGGCTCCAAGATCGGCGGGTTCGGCCCGATCTCTGCCCCCGTTTCGCTGAGCGACACCGATCCCAGGTGGGTCACACCCGCGAGGAGCTCCGCCGAAATCGTTCCGCCGATGGTCACCTCCATCCGCGTCGCCAACGCCGTCAGGTCGATGGGCGCCTCCAGATCGATCAGCGTGACCTCATCGTCGATGGAGACGTCCAACCCCACCCAGGTATTGGCGACCACCTCGTCCTCGGGAATGTCTTCCGAGGGGAAGAGGATCACCCCACCCCGAATCGCCTCCACGGGCTCATCGTCACCACGGACTCCGTCGCCGTCCTCATCGGCATAGGCCGCCAGGACCCACGCGGCCCCTTCCATCCCGTCAAAGAGCGGGCCAAAGTCTTCCGGGCCCGGCGCCGGGATCGTCAGGTTCACGATCTCATCGTCGAGCGGCACCGACGCCGACTCACCGATCAGAACGGGAAACTCATCGCCCCCGGCCTCCTCGATGTGGAAGAGGAACGCGCCCACCCGCCAGCTCCCATCGTGGCTGTCGGTGTACCGAATTTGAATCATCAGATCCTCCACCTCCTCGCCGGCGTCCGGGTCCTCACCGGCGTCCTCACCGACATCTTCCCCCACGTCCTCACCGGGATCGGCGTCCTCGCTGACATCATCGAGCACGTCCTCCTCGACGCCCACGTCGGGCTCACCGTTATCTTCCCCGGACGGACAACCCACCAGAAACGCCAGCAATGAAACCAGAACAATTCCCTTTCGATACACGATCAGCTCCTTTGCGATGATCCTAACAAACAATGTGGAAGTGCGCTGAGGCTAGGGATCTGGTGATCCCGAGTCAAGAACGTCCCGCTGGTGTACTTCCCCCGCCGCCCTGCTATACTCCCCGCGCCAACTACCAGATTCCTGAGTGTGCCAATGCCCCGTTTTCTCTCATCCCTGACCGTAGCCATCCTCATCGCCGCACTCTCCACAGGTTGCGCCCTCTACGACGCCTTCCAGGGCGAAGACCCTGACGGTGAGCCCGACGCCGGCGAGCCCGACATCGGCGAGCCCGACGTCGGCGAACCGGACACGGATCATCTCAACCCCTGCGGCGGCACCGCCGACCTCCTCTTCGACGGCGAGCCCGCCGAGCTCGACTCCCCCTGCGGCCGCTGCGACGAGGGAGCCCTGGCCTGCGACCCCGACGACGACAACGCCCTGCTCTGCGCTGGCGAGCGGGCCGAGGAAGACCTCAACGTCTGCGGCGGCTGCGATTCCTTGATCGACGTCGAGCTCGGCGCCGAGTGTGACGCCGACGGTCTCCCCGGGTTCTACATCTGCGAAGATCTGGAGACTATCTCCTGCGCCGCCCTGAGCTGTGACGCCGAGGACCTCGACGAGTTCCAGTGGCCCCTCGATGGCGAGCACGGCCTGGACTGGGTGATCACGGGCTACGTCGAGCTCGTGGGCCCCAACGACCTCCCCATGGACTACACGGGCATCACCGGCGACGCCGCCCGAGTCGGGCCCGACCCGGAGACCCTCACCGTGGCCCTGGCGACCTACGCCGTGATGGACGAAGCCGTCGAGGTCCGGGCCCCCATCGCCGGCGTCGTCATCGCCGCAGAGGACGGCCACCACGATCGACACTACTCCTGCGACGAAGACAACCCCCCCGAGGACAACCACGTCACCCTCCAGTTGGAGAACGGCTTTCAGCTTCGCCTCGGGCAGCTTCGCCGCGGCTTCGTCGCCGTCGACGTCGGCGACGAGGTCGAGGCCGGCGACCTCCTCGGCCACGTCGGCGGCTCGGGCTGCACCGGAGAACCGGCCCTGGCCCTGCGCCTGGCCGACTGCGCCGGCGACCCCCTGTCGACCTTCGACCTCGAGCTCTGGGGCGATGAGCCTCCAGAGTACAACCCTCCTCCCCGGTTCATGTCAGCTCACCTGGTCCCCGGCAACCTCGAAGACGACTACTACCTGGTCGACCCGCCTCCCAGCGTTCGATCCGTTCGTATCAACGAGCCACACTCCCACATCGTAGCCATCTCCAACGCCAACAATGACTCTATCTCGCCGGGGTTCGCTTTCATCGGGGCAGGTGGTCAAAGCGAATCGATCGGGTTCACCACCGCAGGGAGTCCCATCGTTCGGGTTCATGTATTCCGTCCTAGTCTGTCCGGTGGGGGCGGATTCTTCCCACATACCCTCGAATACAGTCTCGATGGCCAAACGCAGATCACCGTGGAGCTCAGCGCCTCGGAGCACCGTGGGCGGGCCTGGGCCCTCGTGCGGGCCGACCGTATGGACTTCGAGGCCGACGCGTTCCGCACCCAGACCTTCGGGAGCGACGAGTTTCACCCCCTTGATTTCCACCCCTTCTTCTTCAACGGCTGGACCTACCTGATCGTCGGCTTCTCGTCCTTCTTGGCGGAGCACGTCTTCTGGTTCGACCAAGACCTCACCACCCACCAGGATCTGATGGAGATGGAGATCCTCTCCGGCGGAACCGCGTCCCGCCCCACCGCCAACGCCTCCTACATGACCCCCGACGGGCCCCGATACGCCGGCCTCTGGCGTCGGCAGACGTCGATCAACTACACCTACGGGGTCCACGAGAACCAGCGCATCGGCGCCCACACCTCCTCGGTGAACTCCAACGCCGCCAGCGGCCGCTACCCCAACCAGGCCCGCAAGCTCTTCATCGATGATGAGTGGCGCTACACAGCCCTCTTCGACGATCTCAGTGGCGCACGGGAGATCGAGGAAGACGTCCCCGTCGAGGATTTCGACGATCACGTCGACGCTCGCCTCCTCTCCGACTCTCAGGTCCCCTACTCCCTCTTCACCTATCTCAACGAAGACGGCGAGGAGCGCTTGATGGTCGTCTGGCAAACAGCGCCGAGCAACATCGCCTCCAACCTCGAAATCCGTGACGACCTCACCCCGGAAGAGCTGCACTTCGAGCTGACCGAAGAGACCTTCACGATGATCCGGGCCTTCACCCCCTACACCAACGACCAGGGGCAGACCCGGTTCATCTACGTCGTCTATTAAACCGGGCCTGTTGGGCTCCGTCGGCGGTCACCGAGAGGCTCTGGGTCCCCTCGGTGGCCCGGACCTCCCAGGTCACCCCCTCCACCCGGGCCCGGGCGACGATCACCTCCCGGAAGAGTTCGTCGACGCAGATCATCGCCCCATCCCCGTAACACACGGCCAGGCGGTCGCCGATCACCTCGTACCGTCCGGTGGTCCGCCCCGACAGCCCCAGCTCCGAGAAGTACTGCCCCGGTTCGGCGGCCCACATCGCCGCGAAGACCAGCGACCACGGCGGCTCCCCATCAGCTCCTACCGCCACCGCCGAGTCGCCCTCTCCAAAGACCAGCTCCGTCGAATCTCCCCCGGTCTGCTCCAACGACTGCAGCCCCTCGTCGACGATCACCGCCGACCACGGCCCCTCTCGTCTCTCTTCGGCCTGCTCCCCCACAGCCTGCAACGCGAACTCCAGATTCGGCGCGTTCCCCAGGGCCCCCGCCGGCCACCACAGCGCCGACGAGAGCACCACCGTCGCCGCGACCCACCGGCCTGAACATCTACTGCCCATCGGCGTCGGCCTCGGCCACTTTTCGCCGCAAATACTCCAAAAGCAGGGGCCCCATGTCGGGCCTCCGCAGGGCATAGGACACGTTTGCCGTCACGAACCCCAACTTATCGCCGATGTCGTGACGCCGCCCCGAAAACTCGTAGCCCACCAGGGCCCGCTCTCGGGCCAGCCGGGCCAACCCGTCGGTGAGCTGAATCTCCCCGGTATGGTCCGGCTCCAGGCCCTCCAGGTAGTCGAAGATCGTCGGCGGCAGCAGATACCGACCGATCACGGCCAGCCGGGACGGGGTGATCTCCGGATCGGGCTTCTCCACGATGGTCCGCACCCTGTGCAACCCGGGCGCCCAATTCTCCCCGGTCACGATTCCGTACCGCGACACCTCCCGATCGCTGACCGGCATCAGGCTCACCACGCCCTGACCGTACTTCTCGTAGACCTCGATGAGCTGCTTCGTCACCGACGGCTCGCTGCTGATCAGATCATCGGGCAAGAGCACCACGAAGGGCTCGTTGTCCACCACGTCCCGAGCGCAGAGCACGGCGTGACCGAGCCCCAGGGGCTTCTTCTGCCGCACCGCGATGGTTCGAATCAAGGAGCTGATCGACCGCACCCGCTCGAGCTCCTCGAACTTCCCCCGCTGCTGCAGGATCTGCTCCAGCTCGTAGTTGTAATCGAAGTGGTCCTCCACGCCCCCCTTGCCCCGGCCCGTGATGAAGATCACCTCCTCGATCCCGGCGTTGACGCACTCCTCCACCACCACCTGGATCGCCGGCACGTCCACCACGGGCAAGAGCTCCTTGGGCACGCTCTTCGTGATCGGCAAGAGCCGCGTTCCCAGCCCCGCCACGGGGATCACGGCCTTGCGAATCGGCTTCCTCCTTCGATCCAGATCCATCTCCACTCTCTCATCAACGGGTCACATTCGATCAAGCGCGCCAAATTATGGGCCGGACCTCCCGGGTGTCAACCGCGACCCACCCAGGGTGGACTCGCAAACCCTTGTGCAAGCCCCCGTGAATGCTGTACTCCAATGGTTGACTTTTTTGGGTGCTCATCGAGATGGACCGGTCATGAAGGAGATCCTCGTCGCTTGCGGAGACGTGGCGTTGCTCAAGCAGATCTTGGGGCAGCTGCCGCCGAACACCTTCAAGCCCGTGGCGACCAAGAAAGGGGGCGGGATCGTCGAGAAGGTCCAAGACCGACCCCTGGCCATGGCCCTGATCCACGCCGACCTCGCTGACGGTCAGGGTCCGGCCCTGCTCCAGAGCCTCCGGCAGACCCGGCCCGAGGTGCCCATCCTCCTCCTCGTGGACGGCCAACCCCCGTCGAAGGGCCCCTTCGACCGGGCCCTCCGGTACCCCATCCCCGGCCCGGTGCTGCGCAACGCCATCACCTCCCTGGTCGCCGACGCCCAGGGCGAGCACGATCTCGACAAGTGGAAAGCCTTCTACCAGGAGGTCAAGACCCGGCTGGCCAAGGCCCCCACTCAGTCCTACTTTCAGATCTTGGGGGTCAAGGACGGCGCTCCCCACCACCTCCTGGTCAAGGCATTCGACCACCTCAGCATGCGGTACCACCCGGATCGGTACAATCAATACCGGGGAGAGCGGTGGGGAGAGGCCCTTCACGAGAAGGTCAACATGCTCTACAAGCTCTTCACAGAAGCCTACGGCGTGGTCAGCGACCGCAACCTGAGGGCCCTCTACGAAGAAGCCATGGCCCGGGGAGAGCTCCGCCTCGACCCGGAAGCCGTCAACCGGGCCGACAAGGGCCCTCGCCCCCTCCACGAGCTCGCCGAAGGCCCCAAAGCTCGCCGCTTCCTCAAGCTCGCCCAGACCGAGCTCGCCAAAGGCAACAAGGCCGGCGCCTTGCAGAACCTGAACTTTGCCCTGAGCATGGAACCCCAGAACGTCGCTATCCAGAAGAAGATCGACGAGTTCCAGGCCTGATCTCCCCCCGCCTACCCTCCTGCGATGTCCGAACCATCGGCTCCTGAAGAGCCCGACAATCCCGAAGAGCACGAGCAGAAGCCCAAGAAGAAGAAGAAGTCCGATCTTCTCCCCCGAGTGATCACCGCTCTGGTGGCCCTCCCCCTGCTCATCGCCCTGATCGCCTTCGCCCCCCACTGGGGATTCTTCCTCTTCGTCCTCCTGGCCGGCGGCGTCGCCATCTGGGAGTTCTGTAGCATCCTCTACGGCGACGACCACCCCGGCGGCCGGATCCTCTCCGTCGTCCTGGGCATGGGCCTGATGTCGATGCTCTATTTCTTCCCCGAGCACTTCCTGCCGGCCCTGGCCGCCGTCACTCTGGCGCTCTTTCTCTACTTCCTCTTCTTCTACCGAGAGCAGGAAGAGGTCACACTTCAGATCGGCGGGTCCCTGACGGGCATCATCTACGGCGGCGTCCTCCTGACCTTCGTGGCCATGCTCGGCCGCGACGCCGGCGACGCCGGGTGGATGTGGATCATCATGGTCCTAAACCTGGTGTGGTCCTCCGATACGGGCGCCTATTTCGCCGGGACCTACCTGGGCAAGCGCAAGCTCTACCCGGCGGTGAGCCCCAACAAATCCGTGGAGGGCGCCGTCGGGGGTCTCTTGACGACCATCGCCTTTGCGTTCGGGGCCGACGCGATCTTCTCCCACTTCTTCGCCGACTCCTGGACCTCCCTCACGGTCCTCCAGGTCCTGATCCTGTCCATCCCCGCCAACCTCCTCGGCCAATGCGGCGACCTGGCCGAGAGCTTGATCAAACGGGCCCACTCCGTCAAAGATAGTGGGCGTATCATCTACGGACACGGCGGAATTCTCGATCGGATCGACGCGTTGTTCTTCGCTGCCCCCTGGGTTTACTACTTCTTCCTCTACGGCGTGTAGCGCCCCATGTCTTTCGTCTACTTCATCATCCTCATCGGGGTCCTGATCTTCGTCCACGAGTTCGGCCACTTCATCGTGGCCCGATACTTCGACGTGAAGATCCATCGGTTCTCCATCGGCTTCGGGCCAGCCCTGGTGAAGTGGACCGGCAAGGAGACGGAGTACACCATCAGCATCCTCCCCCTGGGGGGCTACGTCCACATGGCCGGCAGCGACTTAGAGAGCGCCGAGGAGCTCTCCGAGGACGACCAGAAGCGATCCCTGATGGCCAAGCCCATCTGGCAGCGATCCCTGATCGTCCTGGCCGGACCCGTGGCCAACCTGATCCTCCCCATCGTGATCTACTTCGGGTTCGGGATGATCCAGGTCGAGGCCACCCCCACGGTGATCGGCCAGGTCTTCCCCGACACCCCGGCCGCCGAGGCCGGGCTCCAACCCGGGGACCGCCTGGTCAGGATCGACGGCCGGGACATCCGGTTCTGGCACGAGCTGAAGTGGCGCGTCGAGCCCCATGGCGAACGGCAGATCGAGATCGTCTTCGAGCGCGACGGGGAGCTCCACACCACCCACGCCCTCCCGGAGACCATCGTCTCCGAGGACACCCTGGGCCTGCGCCGTGAGTCCGTCGCCCGCATCGGCATCCACGCCTCGCCTGCCGGGACCGTCATCGTCCCCTCCGATCCCGACGGCCCCGCCGCCCGCGGAGGCCTCCAATTCCTGGACAAGGTCGTCGCCGTCGACGGCGAGCCGGTGAAGCGCTTCGACGAGCTCGAAGCATTGGTCCGCACCTCCGATGGCTCCCCCATGACCCTGCGGGTGCTGCGCTCTCACCGGGTGGACTTCGCCTTCGCCGGTCTTCACCAACGCCACCTCATCACCGTCGAGGTCACCCCGACCCTGGTCGACGGCTCCTACACCCTCAAGATCGACCCCGCCAACCACTACATCTCCCGGGTCACCCCCGGCGGCCCTGCCGAAGCCGCCGGCCTCCGCGCCGGCGACAAGGTCATCGCCATGGACGGCTGGCGCCACGGCAACTGGTACCTCCTCCAGGAGCGGATCCGGAACGTCATCAACCCCATGATCGCCGAGCGGGACGCCAACCGCGACGAAGACGCCGAGCTCCCGGAAGACATCTCCGTAGAGTTCGTCCTCACCGTCGTGCGCGGCGGCGAAACCCTCGAAATCCCCTACTCCCCCAGGGTCATCGCCTACCAGGACGAGACCACCCAGACCATGTACCGCATCGACTATGGCTGGGAAGCCACCATGAACTTCACCACCCTGATAAAGGAGCACCACCCCCTGGGCTCTCGCATCGTCCACAGCGCCCGCACCGGCGTCGAGGAGACCTGGAAGTTCACCAAGATGATGGGCAACGGCCTACTCCGGCTGGTCCAGGGCCGCATCACCCTCCGTAGCGTCGGCGGCCCCATCATGATCGGCGAGCTCGCAGCCGAGGCCGGCCGCGCCGGCTACGAGCCCTTCCTTCGCATGATGGCCTTGATCAGCATCAACCTGGCGATCATCAACCTCTTGCCCATCCCGATCCTAGACGGCGGCCGCCTGGTCTTCTTCGCCCTGGAAGCCCTGAAGCGAGGCCCCTTGAGCCTCCGAACTCGCCAGATCGCCTCCTACGTCGGCCTGGTGCTGATCCTCCTCTTGATGCTCCTGGCGTTCAAGAACGACATCGAGCGCAACTGGTATCGGGTCGTCGAGTACTTCGAAGAACGTTAGCTATGCCCACCTCCCACCCCTACCGCCGGGTGCTCGCCATCGACACGGCCACCCCCGTGCAGGCGATCTGCCTCGTCGACGGCGACACCTGCCTGGAGCACCGGGTCCTGAAGGTCCGGTACAACCATGGCAGCTCGCTCCTGAAGAACGTCGACACCCTCCTGGCCTCTCAGGGCCTGGACCTGGGGGACCTGGACCTCTTCTGCGCCGGCCTGGGGCCTGGGAGCTTCACGGCCCTGCGAGTGGGGCTGGCCACGGCCAAGGCCCTCTCCCGGTCCCGGGAGAAGCCCATCACCGGCGTCTCCAGCCTGGCCGCCCAGGCCTACGCCGCGGCCTGCGCTCGCCAGGACGCCACGGTGATCACCGCCATCGACGCCCGCCGCGCCGAGGTCTACGCCGGCGGCTACCGTTGGGACCCAGACCAGGGCCTACTCACGGCCGTCCCCGAGGCGGCGCTCTCCCCGAGAGCCCTCGTCGACGCCGTGGAGGCCATCGACGGCCCCGTGGTGCTCCTCGGCGACGGCGTTCAGACCTACGCCGAGCTCCAGCGCCTGGCCGCCCGAGACGGCGTCGACCACCTGCCCCTGGCGCTGGCGCCGCCGTCGGCCCTGGGCGTCGCCCTCCTGGGCCGGGCCCGGGCCCTGCGCGACGGCCCCGACGACCGGATCTCCCTGGAGCCCAACTACCTCCGCCCCAGCGACGCCAAGCTCCCCAACATCGCGCCCCATCCGGACTACCCCCACCCCGATGAGTGATCCCCCGACCCTGCCGGGCCGCCTGAAGCTGAGCCTCCAATCTCCTCAGCCCACGGCCCTGAAAGCCCTCCCCGGCGCCGGCCCCGCCACGGCTCGACGCCTGAAAGACCGGGGCTACCAGGACCAACTCGACCTCCTCCTCTTCCTCCCCCGGACCTATCGCCTCACCACCCGATTCTGCTCCGGAGACCTGATCCGGACCCGCCGCCCGGCCTACCTGGAAGCCTATGGCGAGGTGGTCCACCTCTCCCGGCCGGGGCCCCAGAGCCGGGCCCCCTTCGAGGTCCACGTCGACGTCGACGGCGCCCGCCTCAAGCTCCTGTGGTTCCGCCTCCCCTTCCGGGGCTTCGACCGCAAGTTCCGCATGGGCGCCACGGTCCACTTCGAGGGCGCCGTCGACTACGATCGCGGCGGCCAGATCGCCCACCCCACGGCGAAGGTCGTCGGCTCTCCGACGCCACAGGCCCCGTCGATGGCTTTGGAGCCCGTCTACCCCTCGATCGAGGGCATCCGGGACTCCCTCCTCTTCGACATGATCGCCCGGGCCCTCGACACCCTGGGCCCTCACCTCAAGGAGGGCGTCCCCTCCTCCTGCCTGAACGGCCAGGAGTTCCCCGGCATCGAGGCCGCCCTTCGCACCCTCCACGTCCGCGACGGCGCCGACGACGCCGAGGCCCTCAGCCAGGCCGTCACCCGGGCCCGGGCTCGCCTGGTCTACCAGGAGTTCTTCGACCTCCAGCACGCCCTGACAGTGCGCTACATCGAGGAGCGCCGCGCCGCCCGGGCCCCCCGCTGCGAGGAGCGGGAGCTCGGCCGCGACCTCGTCCGGGGCCTCCCCTTCCCCCTGACCTCGGACCAGAAGGCCGCCATCGCATCCATCGCCGACGAGCTCAGCTCCACGGTCCCCATGCGCCGCCTCCTCCAGGGCGACGTGGGCAGCGGCAAGACCGTGGTCGCCCTCATGGCCGCCGCTATCGCCATCGGCAGCGGCGTCCAGGTGGCCTTCATGGCACCTACGGACATCCTCGCCAGACAGCACCTTTCCCGGACCGAGGAGTTCTTCGACGGCCTCGACCTCACCTGGGGGCACCTGGCCGGTGGCCAACCCGCCGCCGACCGCCGGGCCGTCCTCCAGGGCTTGGAGTCCGGCGACATCCCCCTGGCCATCGGCACCCACGCCCTCTTCCAGGAGGGCGTGAAGTTCCACAACCTGGGGCTGATCATCATCGACGAGGAGCATAAATTCGGCGTCGAACAACGCCAGGCCCTCCTCTCCCTGGGCCGCGACCCCCACCTCTTAGCCATGACCGCCACCCCGATCCCCAGGTCCCTGGCCCACGCCGTCTTCGGCGACCGGGATCTCACCATCATCGCCGAGAAGCCCCCGGGCCGCACCCCCGTCAAGACCGTGCTCCGCGACTCTTCCCGGGCCCCGCGGATGTGGTCCTACCTGGCCGACCGGATCGGCGACACCGGCGAACAAGCCTACGTGGTCTTTCCCCTCGTCGAGAAGAGCGACGCCGTCGCCCGTCGTAAGAGCGTGATCGAAGGCGCCGAAGCCCTGGCCAACGGGCCCCTGAAGGGCTTGCGACTCGGGGTCCTCCACGGCCGAATGGCCCCCGACGAGAAGGCCGCCATCATGGACCGCTTCGCCGCAGGCGACGTCCAGGTCCTCTGCTCCACCACGGTGATCGAGGTCGGCGTCGACGTCCCCAACGCCACCATGATGGTGATCCAGAACGCCGAGCTCTTCGGCCTGAGCCAGCTCCACCAGCTCCGGGGCCGCGTCGGCCGCGGCACCGCCGACTCCCTCTGCGTCCTCCTCACCAGCGGCCCCCTCACCGACGACGCCGCCCTCCGCCTGAAGGCCATGGTCGACTCCGACGACGGCTTCGCCCTGGCCGAGACGGACCTCCGCATCCGCGGCCCCGGCGAGTTCCTGGGCCCTCGGCAGGCGGGCCTGCCGGAGTTCCGGTTCGGCGACATCCTCGGCGACGCCCCCTGGATGCTCGCCGCCCGTCGCGACGCCCGCCGCCTGCTCCTGGGCGACGCCTCGCGGTAGGAGCTCTACGTCGAGAGCTCTCTTGCACACTCAGCGAACACCTGCGCCGGAGGCGGCAGGGCTCCGGTGCTCTTCCCACTGCTCAAGCCATCGACCGCACTCGTCGGACGAGGCGCAGCAGACCCTTGAACCCCGATCGTCAACCCAGTAACCTACAAAGGCTAACAATTCACCGACCGGGGGGGACACACCTGTTCCGACCTCTCAATAGGACGTCTGATGAAGCTCGATCGCCACCGCATCCGTACACTCTGGGTACTCGCCTTCCTCTTCGTAATCGCCCTCGCCTGCATCCCTGGCGAGCCAGTCGAAGATCCACCCATCTTCAGCGACGACGTAGGCATCGGAGACGATGTCAACGGTGGCGATGGCGATGACGACGCCAACGTCAACAGCGAAGACCCGACGATCGATCCCAGCCTGGTCCTCGCCCACTTCGACGCCGACCAGGGTTACGAAGACGGCGTATGGCAGGACCTCGGCATCGGTGGTCACGACGCGACCCAATCCAACCCCGACAACTGGCCCGAGCTCGTACAAGACGCCATCAACGGCCGCGCCGCCCTCGTCTTCGACGGCGAAGGCGACGAGCTCGAAGCCCCCATCGATATCAACCCCAGCGTCAACCCGGAGATCACGGTCTTCGTCGTCTTCAACTCCTTCACGGGCGAGCGGGTCTACCGCAAGCTCTTCGGCCACGACGACGGCGGCTTCGACCGAGCCGTCGGCCTCGACGACAGGTCCACGGCCAACCTGGTGCTCTTCGGCGGTCCCAGCGGCCGCACCCGCTCGATCATCGATATCGTGGCCGACCAGTGGTACCTCCTCACCGTGACCTACACCCCGTCGGAGGCCTCCGCCTGGGTCAACGGCGAACAGGTCGTCGACGCCGTCAGCGTCAACAACGGCAGCGGACGGGACTTCACGGTGATCGGCAACGGCGGCGCCGGCTCCTCGGAGTGGTGGGGCTCCATCGCCGAGATCCGGTTCTACGGCGCGGCCCTCACCGACGCCCAGCGATCCGGCGTCGAGGCCGAGCTCATGGAGACCTACGGCCTCTAAACTCCCCTTCGCGCTTCATCTCCCGGGCCCCGGTGTGCTTACGCGCCGGGGCCCGACTCTTTTAGATCCAACGTCCGGGAGGCTGCGTTCCATCACTGGCCACTCCACCGAGCCAGAGAAGGAACACCATGCCCCGCTTCACCCCAGTCGCGATCGCCGTCCTCCCCTTCACCCTGGGCCTGGCCCTGCTCGGCTGCGTGCCTGCCGAGCTTGCCACGTCTGCCGAGTCAGCCGAGCCTGTCGAGGCCGCCGAGGCTGCCGAACCCACGGCCGTCGCGACGGAGATAACCCTCGACCCACAACCACCGGCCGCTCCGACGCGCTTCGTCGACTGGCACTTTCCTTCCGACGAGACTCACGAAGAGACCCTCCACCTCGAGTCTGCCTCCCGACCGCTGCGACTGGTCCGCGGCGAGGCATACTACAGCGGGAACGAAACCAGCTTCCGATGCCCCGAGCCGATGGAGTTCGAAGACCTGATCATCGGTGTCCCCGAAGACGGAACGTCAGGCCCCGTGCACATCCTGAGCTACAAGGTCGGCACCGGACCCGACGTGTACCCTCCCCATTTCTCAGCCCGCAAGCTCCTTCGGGGCCGGCGAGCCATCACCGTAGAGCGCGGCGTCCGGGGCAACGACCACCGCCAGACCCTCGTCGCCAATATTCACGGCTGCGGTACCCTCGAGATCGAGACCCACTACGTCAGTCCACGCCAGGAGATCGACTACCTGGCCTGGGAAGACTTCGCCTACGCACGAACCCTCCTGGCTACGGAGGAGCCGATCTACACTTCGACGTTTCACGGCCTCTCCTTTCTCTCTCTGATACCCACCGCCGCTCCCCTCATGACGGAAGATCAGCGCTCCGAGCTCCAACGGCTGAGGCGTCTTGGGGGTCCAATGCCGGCCAGCGGCTGCAGAGGATTTCTGATCCTGCCTGCGAGCCACTTCGACTACCTCCAGCTCTGTTCCGACCTGGGCTTCGTCGGCTGCTACCTTCAGCTTCGACAGATCGACGCCAACGGCCGACACTACATTGACGATCTCGCCGGCCCCCGCAACAGTCCCTTACATTGGGAGGATCTGCCCGACGAACGCTTCGACCTCGACCGCTACCTTCGGGGCGTCTCCCTGAACTTCGACGTCGGCGGCCACACCGACATGCCCATGATACCGGAACACCTCGGGAGCCTCTCCCGAAGCAACCCGGAACTCGGGACCGAGCTCATCCGCCGGGTCCAGGACCCGAAGCTCGATGAATTCCACCGCGTATCTGCCCTCATCGCGCTCTTCAGCAGCCCAATCACCGACGAAGACCTCCGAGCCCGCCTCCTCGCCGGTGATCTCTCCCCCCTCTCCCGCGAGCTCCTCGACACCTCAAATTAGGCCCACTCGCCAGACCAGGTACGCCACAGCGAAGAGCGCCAGGAGCACCAGACACATCGCGGAGAACCCCCGATAGACCGGCCCGAGCCGAGCCGCCTCGGGAAACTCCGCGGCCGTGACCAACCGGTAGTTGAAGTAGGCCAGCACCGGGGCCGACACAAAGGCGATCCCCGCCGCGAAGTCCACGAGCGTCGTGAACGCCCCGGTGAAGAAGTAGAGCACCCCCAGAGACACCACGGGGATCACCGCCAGAGACAGATTGTAGGTCCGTGACGCCCGCTTCGACGCCGTCGGGCTCGACGGCTCGTCGCGATAGGTCGCCAAGAGATGTGTGATCACCCGCGGGTACGCGTCGGTCACCGCCAGGGTGGTGCTGAACATCGTGATCAATGCCGCCACGGACACCACCGGGCGGCTCCAGGCCCCCAGAGTCTCGGCGTAGAGATCCGCCAATTGACCCGAGAACGCCACGCTCTGCGCCGCGAAGGACTGCCCCGTCGGGAACATCACCAACGCCCCCAGGATCAGAAACAAAAACCCCAGCCCCGCGGCGACCCCGTACCCCACGTTGAAGTCCACCAGGGTCTCCCGCAGGGTGTACGTCGTCTCCGCCTGCCGGGCCTTGTCCTGATTCCAGATCGAGTGCCACACCGCCGCGTCCAGGGGGATGGGCATCCACCCCACCAGGGCGATCAGGAACGCCACGCCTGCGGCCGTGAAGTAGGGCGGCGCCTCTCGGGCCGCCACCTCCGAAGCCGCCCCGGCCCCGAAGGCCAACAGCACCGCGATTAAAGTGCCCACAGCCAGCACCGAGATGATCGCCTTCATCGTCAGGTCCAGCCCCCGATACCGCCCGAAGAAGAGCAGCCCCACGCAGGCTGCCAGGATCGCCGCGCTCCACACAAAGGGGCTAAATCCCAGCCCGAAGAGCTGCTCCGCGAGCCCCGCCGTGACCAGAGTCACCGCCGCCTGGATGATGAACATCGTCCCCAACGTGAAGAGCCCGAAAAGCAGAAACGGCGCCTTCCCCAGGCTCCTGTATCCCACGATCAACGTGTTCCCCGTGGCCGCCGCATACCGGGGCCCAAACTCCAAGAAGGGATACTTCGTCAGGCAGGCGAATAAGATCACCCACCACAGGGCGAACCCGAAGTCCGCCCCGGCCCGGGTCGCCTGCACCAGGTGCGACACCCCGATGGCCGCCCCGGCCAGGAGCAGCCCAGGCCCCAACGCCCTCAGCCGCGAGGTCCCTTGCCGGCTCACAGCACGTCCTCGTACCGGGGGTCACCCTCCATCATACGTCGAGCTACCCCGCACAAGGGGCGGATCTTCTGGTCCCGAAGCCGCGCGTCAGCGGCGAAGTGGTCCACGACCCGACGGGCCAGGCCCTGCCCTCGCCGCGCTGGTTCGACCCAGAGGTGATCCAGAAGCAAGACTCCTTCACCACGGCGAAACTCGACCTTCCCCACCACCTCACCGGTGTCGTCGTCCGTCAGGGTCGCCGGGCTCTCCTCGGCACTCCACGAATAGCCCATCGCTCCATCTCCTTCTCACTCAGGTGTCTCGCTACGCCTCTCAGCGTAACGCGACACCAGGGCCGAAGGAAAGACTACTCCTCGGCGGCCTGCACTCGATAGAGCATCCCATCGTTGCGGTCGGGGAGCACATACACATCCCCGTCCGGCCCTTGCCGCACGTCTCGGATCCGCCCCAGGTCGTCACTCAGGAACGCCTCCTCATGGGAGATCTCGTCCCCATCGACCACCAGCCGACGGATCTCCTGGGTCCGAAGCCCCCCGACGAGCACATCGCCCTGCCAGTTCTCAAAGTACCCGCCCCGGACGATCACAAGCCCCGACGGCGGATGGGTCGGATCGAATTGGTGATTCGGCGCCACCACACCCGGCAGCTCGTCGGGATCTTGAGTCTCGGTCACGCTCATGGGCTCTCCGGTCTGGTAGTCCATCCCGTAGGTAAAGATCGGCCACCCGTAGTTATTGCCCGCCTCGATGGCGTAGAGGATATCCCCTCCTCGCGGACCGTGGTCGGCGGCCCACACCACCCCGGTCTCCGGGTCCAGGGCCATCCCCTGGATGTTCCGGTTCCCGTAGGTGTAGATCTCGTCCAGCACGTCATCATCGCCCACAAAGGGGTTGTCCGACGGCACCGTGCCGTCGTCATTCAGCCGCAGCACCGACCCGGCGTGATCCTCGGTGTCCTGGGCCCGCGGCGGCTCCTGGCCCCGATCGCCGATGGACACCAGGAAGGTCCCGTCCTCCAACCACACGATCCGGGATCCGTAGTGTCGGCCCGCCCCGGAGTACCGGTTCTGCACGAAGATCTCCTCCAGATCCGTCAGCGAAGTCCCGTCCAGGCGAGCCCGGGCGACGGCCGTCGCCGTCTGCTGGCTGCCCTCTTCGGGCTTGGAGTAGGTCAGATAAATCCACCCCGATTCCTCATAGTCCGGGTGCAACGACACGTCCAAGAGCCCCCCTTGATTGGTGGCCCGAATCGCCGGCAGCCCATCCACCTCCGTGGCTTCGCCATCTTCCACCAGCATCAGGTTGCCCCGCCGCTCCGTCACCAACATGCGCCCATCGGGCAGAAACGCCACCGCCCAGGGGTGGTGGAAGGGCCCCGCCACCTCCGTCACCCAGAGCTCATGCTCCTCGCTGGTGTGGTCCACCGCCCCCTCCGGCCGCTCCCTGGGCTCCGGATCCGGCTCCTCCTCGGCGTCCTCCTCTTCGTCGGCGTCCTCTTCTTCCACCACGTCCGGCTCGTCCGGCTCTTCCGGTCCGTTATCCAAGGCCGGCGAAGGGCTCTGACACCCCGCCATCAACGCCACCACGAGACTCCACATCAGGATCTGCTCCAGACTCTTCCGCATCGCTACTCCAGGGTTACGACCAATGACCTCCGCAGGTGTTCGAAAATCTGAACACATAGTCCAAGAAGTACAACTCTCCTGTAAAGCCGCCCCCGAAACGCCCCACCGCGAACCCCCGCAGAAACACCGAAGCCCGTGGCCCCCTCCCCGCCCGGCCGGGAGGTGCCCGAAGGGCGGAGGGGTCGTCCGCGCCGCCCACACGATCGCCACACCGCGAACCCCAGAGGAAACAGCGAAGCCCGTGGCCCCCTCCCCGCCTGCGGGGAGGTGCCCGAAGGGCGGAGGGGTCGTCCGCACCGCCCGAACCTTCACCCGACCGCAAACCCCAGACGAAACACCGAAGCCCGTGGCCCCCTCCCCGCCCGGCGGGGAGGGGCCCGAAGGGCGGAGGGGTCGTCCGCACCGCCCGAACCTTCACCCGACCGCGAACCCAACTCCAAGGTTGACGCCACCCTCCGAATCCGCTCAGATACCCCCAATGAAGAGCCCCCCCACATACTCCCAGGTCCCCCTCGACGTCCCCGTCTTCTCCGCCCTGACCTACAGCGTCCCCGACGAACTCGCCGACGAGCTCCAGGTCGGCCACCTCGTCCAGGTCCCCTTCCGCAACCAGTCCAAGACGGGCCTCATCACCTCCCTCGACGACCACCTCGACGACCCCGAGCTCGCCACCAAGATCAAACCCGTCCTCGACCTGATCGACCCCGAACCCCTCCTCTCCGCCACGGACGTCCGATTCCTCCGGTTCGTCGCCGACTACTACTACTCCCCCCTCGGCGAAGTCGTCCGCCTCGCCATCCCCGCCGCCGCCCGCCTCGACGGCATGAAACACTACCAGCTCACCGACACGCCCCCCGCCGACGACCTCGACGACGACCTCCGCGCCATCCTCGACCTACTCGCCAGTGGCGAGCCCCACAGCGTCCGCGACCTCCGCGCCGCCCGCCCGGAGCTGACCTTCCGCCGACTCGCCATCCTCGAAGAACAAGGCATCGTCGACGTCCACTACCGCGAAGAAGAGCGCCACCGACCCAAGACGGAGACCCACTACCGCCTCCTCCGCCAGCCCGAAGACGGCGAGCGCGTCGGCGCTACCCAGGCCCAGCTCATTGCCCTTCTACAGGACCGGCGCGGCGAAGCCTCCATCACGGAGCTCCGCGACGTCGTCGACAGCCCCTGGTCGAGCCTCAAGGGCCTGGAAAAACGCGGCTTCCTCGAGTCCTGGGAGGAAGAGGTCTACCGCGACCCCTTCGCCGAAGCCCAGGTCACGGAGCCCGGCGACTTCGAGTTCACCGCCGACCAGAAGCGGGCCCTCGCCAGCCTCGAAGACGCCCGCCAGTCCGGGGGATTCCAGACCTTCGTCCTCCACGGCGTCACAGGAAGCGGTAAGACCGAGGTCTACGTCCAGACCATCCGAAAGGTCCTCGCCAGCGGCCGCCGAGCCCTGATCCTCCTCCCCGAGATCGCCCTGACCCCCCAGTTCGTCGCCGTCTTTCGCGGCCACTTCGGCGACGCCATCGCCGTCCTCCACTCCGGCCTGAGCCCGGCCCAGAAGTTCGACCAATGGCGCCGAATCAAGCGGGACGAGGTGGACATCGTCATCGGCGCCCGCTCCGCCATCTTCGCCCCCATTCGAGATCTGGGCATCATCGTCGTCGACGAGGAGCACGACACCAGCTTCAAGCAGGAGCGTGGCACCCGGTACAACGCCCGCGACATGGCCATGGTCCGCGGCAAGCTCGAGGACGCCCTCGTGGTCCTCGGCAGCGCCACCCCCATCCTGGAGTCCTTCCACAACGCCCAGACCGGCCGCCTCACCTACCTGGAGCTCCCCGACCGGGTCGCCGACCGCCCCCTGCCGGAGGTCCAGATCGTGGACATGCGCAACCGCGACACCGCCTTCGAGCCCCGGTCCTCGGTCCTCTCCCGCCCCCTGCTCGCCGCCATCGACGACACCCTCAAGGCCGAAAAGCAGGCTATTCTCTTTTTGAACCGCCGAGGCTTCTCCCCCTGCGTCCTCTGCGAGTCCTGCGGCCACCTCTTTCGGTGCCCCAACTGCGATGTCTCCCTGACCTACCACCGCCGCATGGAGGCCCTGCGCTGCCACCACTGCGACTTCTCACTCCGCATGCCCGAGACCTGCCCGTCCTGTGAGCACCCCGGCCTGGGCCGAAAGGGCACGGGCACAGAGAAGCTCGAGGCCCACCTCCAGGAGCTCTACCCCCGAGCCCGAGTCGCTCGCCTGGACCGAGACACCTCCTCCGGCAAGGGCCTGCAGCGAATCCTCCAGGCGTTCCGAAAGCGCCGCATCGACCTCCTCGTCGGCACCCAGATGGTCACCAAGGGCCACGACTTCCCCCACGTAACCCTCGTCGGGGTGGTCCTGGCCGACATGAGCCTGAACTTCCCCGACTTCCGCTCCGCCGAGCGGACCTTCCAGCTCCTCACCCAGGTCGCCGGCCGCGCCGGCCGCGCCGACTCCCCCGGCGAAGTCTTCATCCAGACCTACGACCCCGACCACTACAGCCTGCTCGCAGCCAAAGACCACGACTACGCCCGCTTCGCCGACGAGGAGCTCCAGGCTCGCCAGCGCTTCGAGTACCCCCCCTTCGCCCACCTGGTGGCCGTAAAATTCGAGGGCGCCAGCGAGTCCGCCACCATCTCCGCCGCCCGCCACTACGCCACCCAGGCCCGCCGCCTCTTCCGCGGCGTCCCCGACTTCGCCGACGCCATCACAATGCTCGGCCCCGCCATGGCCCCCATCGCCCGCATCAAGAACCGCAGCCGCTGGCAGATCCTCTTCAAGGCCGCCGACCGGAGCCTCCTCCGCCGCTTCACCGCCTCCCTCCTCGACCTCACAGACCACCTCACCCCCGGCTCCTCCCGCAGCCGCGTCCGCATCATTATCGACGTCGACCCACAGAGCCTTCTCTGAGCCACCCCCCACCCCGAAACCTTCCCAACGGTCACCCCCCACCCGCAGCGGGCCTTGGCCCGCGAGATCAATTCCAGGCATAGTTCAGGACACCCACTGCAGCCCCCGGGTTTAGCCGGGGGTAGACCGTAGGAGTCCTGTACTATTTTCGGAACTGATCCGCCGGGAACCCCGATGCCACGATGAAGGTCGCGGCTCTCGGCGTAAGAACCGGAGGTGCGCGGCGCGGGGAGGCTGGCGCGGGACCTGGGGAGTGGGGATGTGGTGGGGAGGACACCTGCGCCGGAGGCGGCAGGGCTCCGGGGGCAAGCTCGAGTCGAAGGTGGCAGTTCTCGGCGGAGCCCCCATTCTTCACCTTCCCCACCCCCTGTGCTACCCTCCCCCCGCGACACGGCGCCTCAAGCGCTCGCAACAACCCTCTGGAGAGAACCAAACCCAAGGAACACCCGATGAAAGCAGTACTCGCGCTCTGCGCCACCGCCCTCCTCGCTATCACCCTCGTGGCTTGCGACAGCGACGAAGCCCCGGAAGCCACGCCTCCCGCCGCCGAGGAAGAAGCTGCCCCGGAGGCCGAGGAAGCCGCCGAGCCCGAAGGCCCCGTAGAGGTCGCCGCCGACGGCACCGTCTTCGACCCGCCCATCGATCCCGAGCTCCTCCCCGACGGCGTGTACTTCTGCGACATGGGCACCACCCACTACGCTCGCGGCGAAAACGGCCAGCACCGCTGCCCTGAGTGCAACATGATGCTCACCTACAAGGGCGACAACCCTCCCGAGGGCGCCCATGGTCACGACCACGATCACGACCATGATCACGATCACGACCACCATCACTGAGGAGCGCCGCCGTGGCCCTTCGACTCGCGCTGCTACTCGCCGGCTTGATCCTCCTCGCCGCCTGTGAAGATCCCCCTGGATACCTGGAGAACGACGACGATCTCCTGGATCTCTGGGGCGACGACTTCCCCGCCCCTCGCGGGCTGGAAGCCATGGGCGGCGACGGCTTCAACCTGGTGACCTCCGCGCCTGTTGTATGGGCTGAGACGCACCGACTCCAGGCCAGCCGGCAGGAGGACTTCTCTGGCGACGTGATCGAGCTCGACCACGTCGACGGACAGGCCGTCCATGAGGGGCTTCCTGCCGGCCAGACCTGGTACTACCGCGCCATCGCCGAAGTGATGGACGAACGGAGCGGCGAACTCCTGGGCAGGAGCTCCCGGGTGGTCTCCGCGGCGCCCCGGGAGAGCCAGGTTTTGGCGCTGTACATCGAGATGGATCCCTCCGATCTCGACGAGCTCTACTCCCGAGACGTCCACAGCGACGACCTCCTGGACGCCCGGGTCTTCGTCGGCGCCACCAACGGACCCGAGCTCGACGTCCGAGGCATGCGATTCCGCGGGTCCACTACCCGTACCTACGACAAGAAGGGATTCAACATCCGCCTCGAGGATCGCCCCGAGCTCGACGACTTCCCGGACTTCAACTTCCGCAGCGAAGACCGCGGGGCCGGCAATCGGATCATCCTCAACGCCCTCTACACGGACCCCTCGGCCATGCGCGAGGCATTGAACTTCGCCATGTTCCGCGAGCTCGGCCTCCCCGCCTCTCAGACCTTCTTCACCGAGCTCTACATCAACGGGATCTTCGAGGGGCTCTACATCGGCATCGAGCGCCTCGACCGCGAGGCCCTCCGCGGCTGGGGATTCCAGCGAAGCCACGGGAGCTTCACCATGGTCCGCGACGAGCTCAAGAGCAGCCCCCACCGCCAGACCCTGGGAGAGCGCTCCATGTTCGGCGTCGACATGGACGCCGCCGCCGGCAGCGACGCCGAACGGCTCGCCCTTTTGGAAGAGATCTTCAACTCCCGCGGCGAAGAAGACGAGCAAAACTGGGAGGAGCTCCTGGCTCTGCTCCGCTGGACCCACGACACCCCCGCCGGCGCCGACTTCGCCCTGGGCTTCGAGGAGCGCTTCGACGTCGACCAGGTCATCGACTTCCTGGCCATCCATATCCTCACCCACGACCGGGACTCCCTGGATATCGACTATTGGCTCTACCGCGACGACGAGGCCGACGGCCCCTGGACCTTCATCCCCTGGGACAAGAACCTCACCTTCGGGCACCACTACTTCTCGGGCCACCAGGGCATCAACGACTTCATGGCCTACGACCGAGACTACCTGCCCACCCTGACCAACGATCTGATCACGAAGTTCTTGGCCACCCCGGACCTCCGCAGCCAGCTCGACGCCCGTACCGTGGAGCTCGCCACCGAGGTCTTCACCGACCAATGGTTCGAAGAACGCGTCGCCGAACTCGCCGACCAGGTCGGCCCCTCGATGGCCCGAGTCCCCGACGACTCCTCCTTCGTGGTCCACCCCCAGCAGACCCACAGCCAGTCCGGGTGGCTCCAGGCCCACCAGGACGCCCTCCTGAGCTTCGTGAGCCTGCGCCGGTCCTACGTCCTCGACCACCTCGACGCCGCAGACCCCCTCGTCGAGGACGGCCTCCGCCTCGTCGTCGACGGCCTGGTCATCGCCGAGATCAACCCCCACGGCCAGGCATCCGGTCAGTGGTCGGTCCGCCTCGTCGAAGAAGAAGATCCCGACTGGGTCGGCGTAAACCGGGTCTGGGAGATCGAGGTCACCGAGCCCCTCTCGGCGGACCTCACCCTCTACTGGCGCCACTCTCCCCAGGAGAGCTGGTACCGCCAGCTCTCCATGCCCGGCCGCCAGTGGTACCTCGACGCCCACCTCGAGGACGACGAGGGCTGGACCCGCGTCTCCTCCCGCACCCTACCCTTCGCCAACCAGACCACGGTCCCCGTTGAGCTCGAGGGGACCACCCGGTGGCGCGTCTCTTACTGAGAATCAACCACCGACCGCTACAGCAGAACCCGCCGCAGGAAGTCCCGGTTCGCCTCCAGCTCTTCGCGATGCTTGATTGGCAAGAACCGGGACTCCCCTCCCTCCCTCGGCACCTGCACAAACCGGGTCTTCAGAAACGCCGAGAGCTGCCCGGCGAGCCGCTCAAACTGCACCGCCCGGGCGTCGCCGACCTCTTTCTCCACGACGAACCAGTCCAGGTCGAAGCTCCGCTGCAAAGCCTCCGCCGTGAACCAGAAGGTGTTCGTGTTGTACACCGGGATCGCCGCCACATCGAACCCTCGGGGGAACCGGAAGGCCTCCAAGATCTGCAGGCCCCCGTCCACCCGGGCCGGCATCCCACCGGTGGCGCTCCCCTGGTTGTCCACCACCTCGGCGGTCATCTCCACGCCGTCCTCCTCGGCGGCCACCACGTGGAGCCCCACGAGCAGCGGGTCCAACCGGGCCAGCAGGTTGTCCACGTTGGACATCAGCAGGTACTTCCCACCCCGGGCCCGAAACTCCGCCAGGGCCCCCCGCTGCACGGCCTCCGCCACGTCCCCGTGGCCCGGCGCGTAGAGCGTATCTCCCTCTCCGGGCTCAAAGATCTTCCCCTCCGGCGTCAACCGCAGGCTCACGTTCTGCGTAAACGTCAGGATCTGGTCCCGGTCCATGTCGTACCAGCCCCGCTCGTCGAGGTGCTCCCGGGTCATCTCATCGGTGGCGAAGCTGTTCATCAAGAGCACCGACACAGCGTCCCCATACCTGGCGGCGTCGGCGAGCTTCAGCCCCAGGAAGCACTGCCCCTCGAAGACCTCCACGCACCCTTTCACGGCTCCCCCGAACCGGGTCGCCATCCCCCCGTTCAGCACCAGGGCCCCGACCTCACCGTTTCGCAACGCCCGTCGCCCCACCTCCCGCAGCCGCCGCCCCTCGGGGCTGGCCCGCTTCGGCAACGCCGGCAGCTCTCCCCGCCCCGGCGCCCGCACCTCCCCCTTCACTTCGTTATCCCCGGCGGTCCACTGCCCACCCCGGTACCGCTCCCACAGCGCCTCGAAGGTCTCCCGCTGAAAGTGGTGGTCCCTCAGCGCGGCCTGCTCCGTGGCCGTCAACTGACTGGTGTAGTCTCGTCCCATATCGGCTCCCGCTCCCTGGTCATCGGTCTTCACAAGAACGCCACCGCCGCCCCGGCGTCAACCCCGGTCCTCGACGGCCTCACCGTGACCGGCGAAAACCCTACCCGATACCGCCCTCGGATCGAAAGCCCCGACCGCGCCGCACCCCGCGTCTCCCACCACAACGCGCCACCCCACGTGGTCG
>SKON01000145.1 GCA_007120035.1 Myxococcales bacterium | reverse complement strand
TGTCGGGGGCGGCCGGGTCGTCGCTCGCCGAGAGCAGGCGGTGGACGGCGCTGGCGAGGAGGCGCTCGGTGGTGAGGAGGCGCTCGGTGGTGAGGTAGTGCTGGCCGTCGGGGGCGTGGGAGACGTGGAGGCCGAGGATGTTGGCCTCGCGCAGGCGGTGGGCGTCGTCGGGCTCGATGGGGTAGCGGGTGCTGCCGTCGTCGATGGCGTGGAGGAGCTCGACGGTCCGGTGGGTCGCCAGGGCGCGGAGCTCGCCGGAGAGGGTGGCGTTGGCGATGAGGTTCTGGGCGGCCCAGACGAGGGCGGGGTCGCCGTCGGTCTCTTCGCCGGGGGTGGCGAGGTCGCGGAGCTCCTGGTGGAGCGGGTCGGGGGCCGCGGGGTCGTGCTTGCGGCGGAGCGTGCCCGTGGGGTCGAAGGGGGCGGTGGTCATCGGGTCACCTCCGGGGTGGGCTGGGTGAAGACGGGCATGGGGACCTTCCACTGGTGTTCCGGCTCCAGGAGCGAGGCCTCCCATCGTTGGACCTCGGCCCAGGTGGGGCGAGTCCAGACGACGCCGTCGCCGGGGCGGTCGGGGCGCATGCCGCGGATGAAGAAGTAGGCGCAGCCGCCGAAGCGGGCGTCGTAGGTGGTCTCGTCGTTGATGCCGAGGAGGCGGAGGGTGGCGAGTGTGTAGAGGCGAGCCTGGAGGCCGTAGTGGCGGTCGACGTAGGGGGCCAGGTGGGGGGCGGTGTAGGCGCGTCGAGTGTTTGACTTCCAGTCGGCGATGTAGACCCGGCCCCGGTGCTCGAAGGTGAGGTCGATGAAGCCCTCGACCCAGCCGCGGGGCGCGCCGCCTGTGGGGATCGGGAAATGGAAGGCGATCTCGCGGGCGTCGCGGGTGGCGCGGCCGATGGCGGGGAGGTGGTGGCCCGTGGGGAGCTCCAGGGGGGCGTTGAGGGTGTCGTAGACGATGCGGGCCGTGTAGGGGAGGAGGTCGTCGGTGTATCGGTACCTGTCGAGGCTGTCGCGGAGCAAGGGGGCGACCCCAGGGCTCTGGGCCCAGTCCTGCCAGGTGGGGTGGGCGATGGCGGAGGCGTAGTCCGGGAGGTGTTCCAGGATGTGGTGGAGGAGGTTTCCGGGGCGGATGCCGCCGGCGAGTATGGGGGAGTCTTCGGGGAAGCGGTCGTCGCCGGGGAGGAGTTCGGGGTCGTCCGAGAGGTCCGGGGCGTCGTCGATCTCGGTGGTGAGGCGGAGGTCGCCGGTGTAGGCCGGGACGCCGGAGAAGGAGGTGGAGATGGGGAAGGCGTCGCGGATGGCCCGGTGGTCGATCCTGGGACCGTCCTGGTGCGGGGCAGCGTTGAGCACTTCGCGCCACCGCTCCGGGGGGACCTCGCCGGTGGTTTGGGTGGCGGGGTGGCTGCCGACGGGGCCCACGGGTTGGAAGCGGAGGTAGTTGGGGACGGTGTTGTGTCTCTTGAGGCGGTCCAGGGCTCGGACGAGGGGAGCGTGGCGGCCGCCTCGGGCTTTGCCCTTGGGGTTGCTTGCGTAGCAGAGGTAGAGGCGTTTTCTGGGGCGAGTGATGGCGACGTACATCAGGCGTTCGCACTCCTGTGTGCTCTGGTCCTCCATGGCTGCGCGAAGGCCGAGATCACAGGTCTTTAGATAGTTCTTGGCAGTGGAGACAAGGTGGAAGGGAGAATCCTCATGGCCGGGGACTTTGACGGGGCTCGAATGCTTGGCGCTGAACCCTCCGTAGACGAAGACGACGTCGGCCTCGAGGCCCTTCGACTTGTGGATGGTCATGATCTGGACGGCGCCACTGGTGCTCTCGAGGCGTTGGACGTTGGAGTCGTCGTCGCCTGCTTGTTCATCATCGTCGTCATCGATGCGCCGTTTGAGCCAGGCGATGAGGTCCTGCAGGGTGTCGCCGCCGGCGGCGCGCTCGACGAGGAGCTCGAAGAGCTGCTCGTAGTTGGTGAGGGGGCGCCGGCTGATGTTGAGGAGCACCTCGCGGCGCAGGACGCCGGTCTGGGCGATGATGGAGGGAAAGAGGCGAGCGAAGGCGCCGCGCTCGGCGGTGGCTCGCCAGTCGAGGAGCTGCTGGCGGACTTTGTGGCCCTGTGGGGATTCGTCGAAGCTGGCGAGCGTTCGTAGGGGCACAGCGAAGAAGGGCGTCCTGATGGCGAGTCGGCGTCGGCTGCGGTCGCCGGGCTCCTCGATGGCCTGCAGGAGAGTCAGGATGTCGAGGGCCTCTTGGGACTGGAACAGCCCCTCCTGACGGAAGAACGCATGGGGGATGCTCCTCTCTCGGAGGTATCTGCCCATTGCGAGAGCTTCCCGGTTGGAGTTGGTGAGGACGAAGATCTCGTGGGGCTCGACCCGGAACCGGTCGCCCGAGAGGAGGTCTTCGATCTCCGTGGCCATCCAGTCGAGCCATCGGGCCCTGAGGTCTGGGAGGGGAGCTTTGTCGTCGATCTCCAGGGCGACGATCGCTGGGAGGGGAGAGCTGTTGTCTTTGAGGTCCTTGTCGGGGTTGGGGGCGACGGGGTCTTTGTAGTTGATGCGCGGATTGGTGAACAACGGTTGGTTCGCGCGTTGGTCGAAGATCGCGTTGTAGGCGGCGACCATGGAGTGGGTGGAGCGGTAGTTGTGCTTCAGGGTGAAACGGGGGTGTTGGAGTCTTTCGAGTGCTTCTGTGGCGTCGAGGTAGGTCCAGACGTCGGCGCCGCGAAAGCCGTAGATGGCTTGCTTGGGATCGCCGATGACAAAGAGCCGATGGTCCGTCGTACCGTCGACGAAGATACGGCGGAAGATCTCCCACTGCTCGGGATCGGTGTCCTGGAACTCGTCGATGAGGGCGAATCGGTACTGGGCGCGGATTCGCTGGAGGAGTTGGGCTGCCGAAGGGTCGGTGTCTGCGTCGCGGAGCCGCTGGCAGACGATGGAGAGCATGTCGTCATAGACGTAGAGGCCGCCGGTAGCTTTACGGTCTTCCACCTCCTCTTGGATGTGAGGGATGAGTTCGTTGAGGAGGGCAGCTTTGAGATCTCTCTTCCAGTTGTCAGACGTGTCGCCATCGCGCCCAGCTTGGAGAATCGCGTCCAAGGACTTGTGGGGGCCCACGGTATGGTAGGTGCGGTCCCGGTCGTACTTGCCCGCGAGGGTCGAAGCGAGACGGTCGGCTGTGGTCAGGCCATGGTCAAGCCAGACGTCCAGGAGACGCTGGAGGTCGGGCCGGTGAGCGAGCTCGCCGCGGATTAAGTCTTCGACGACGTCCTGGACCAGTGCGTCTTCGTCGACGTGCTCGAGATCGAAGAGCTGCCTGTTGTGAAATGCGTTCTCCGTGAGGATGCGCTGACAGAAGGAGTGGATGGTGTAGATCTCGGCCTTGTCGAACTGGAGCAGCGCGTCTTCGGGGAGGGCCTCGCGGATCTTCCTCTTGAGGTCGGCGGCGGCGCGGCGGGTAAAGGTGACGATGGCGAACTGGTCGAGGGTCGCGTCCGTAGTCTCCAGGAGGCGCAGGACCAGGCGGGTGAGGGTGTAGGTCTTCCCCGTCCCGGCGGAGGCGTCGATGATGGCGTGCCCGTGGTCGGGGAGCTCGGCGATGTTCATCGGTCACCTCGCCAGAGATGGGGAAAGCGGGTCTCGAGGATGTCGATGAGGCGGGAGGCTTCGGGGACAGAGAATCGGTGGTAGTCCGTGATAGGGCCGAACTGATCGCGGAATTTCTTGTAGGAATCGCTGAGGATATCCTCGCGCTCTTCCTCGACGGCAGAATGGATGGCCTGCGGGGTGGGGCACTCTTCTCCGTGAATCACGGCGGAGCGGACGAGTTCGATGGGGAGGGAGTAGTCGTGGGTTTCGGCGAAGATGGTGACCAGGAGGTCCCGGAGGTATTGGCGGGCCTTCTCGGAGGGTGGGGTGGGGTGGGAGCGGGTGAAGCGCATTTGGACGTCTTCTCCAGAGTTTGTCTTGGTATTGACGAGGTGGTGGTTCACCTTCACGGGGAGGCCGAATCCAGAAGCCGCCACGGCCATGTGATCGACGAAGGTGCGGAGAAAGTAGCGGTCGCGGGTGCGGTCTTTCTTGTCGACACCGTCGAGGTTGGATTTGTTGGCGAAGGTCAGGATGTCCCGGAAATGGCTGGTCCAGAGGTTGGTGGAGCCCCAGAGCTCTATCTGGAGGTGTTCCGGGAGGTTCGTCTCTTGCGGGGAGAGCTCGAATTGTAGAGGCGGCAAGGTGAGGTGTTCCGAGGAGCCGTCGACCCCGACGCCTACAAAGCTGTACCCGTGAAGGGGGAGTTTGAGTTTATCTTCGATGAAGGTCAGCCAGTCATTGAAGCTGGTGCGATGGGAGTCCCGATCCCAAGGGTAGAAGTAGCCCGACGGGAGGTGGCCTTTGAGAAGGGCGCGGCTCCCGAGGTCGTCGAAGAGGGTGTCGAAGTCGGTCTGGCCGGGGGATTCGCTGAGGAGTGTGGCGCGGATGAGCTCTTTGAGGAGGATGGCCTTCTGCAGCGACGTGGAGGTGATGGGGGTGTGCTCGATAGCTCGGTCGTCGTCTTCGGAATAGAGGTTCAGTTGGAGCCGGGCGGCGCCCTGCAGGGGGCTCTCCAGGAACTTGCGGAGGGCTGCCAGCGAGATGCGGAGTGTGCGGGGCTTTTCGATAGCCGTCGAGGAGGTAGACCGAACGTCTTCCAGGGGGGCGGGCCGAAGCTTCAGGTCGCGGCGCAGCGCGGCGAGGGTGTGGGGCTCGTGGCGCAAGGCGCTGCGGAGATCCTTCAGGGAGGGGAGGCGGAGCGCTCCTCTGTTGCCCTGCGTGATCTCTTCTTTCATCGCTGATAACCGGGCGAGCTGGCGGGTCTCGTGGTAGGGCGACTGAAGAGCGTTGGCGGCGTCGAAGGCGCGCAGGGGGGTGGCGATCTCCTCGCACCGATCGCCGAGGACGTGGCGCAACTGGGTGACCACCGAGGAGGGCTCAAGATGCTCGCCGGTGGTGGCTTCGCGGCCGACCCAGGAGAGGGTGGCGCGCTCGCGAGCGGCGATGAGGGCCTCGAGGAAGGTGTAGCGGTCGCGTTCTGTGGGGGAGAGGTCGCCCTGGCGAGGTTCGTCGTGGGGAGGCAGGCGGAGGTCGAGGGGGTCGCGGAGCTCGGGGTTGGGGAACTGGCCGGCGCCGAGGCCGACGACGAAAATGTAGTCGAAGGGGACGGCGCGCAGGGCCAGGGCTGTGGAGACGATGACGCCGCCGGTCAGGGAGGCGCGGCCCGTGGCGGTGAGGTCGTCGATCTTCTGGCGGAGGTGTTCGTAGAAGATGCGGTAGGGCACGGGCTTTCGAGCACTCTCTTCGGCCAGTCGGCCGCAGAGGCGGAGGAGGGTCACGTAGAGCAGAGGATCGTCGTCGGTGTCGGCCCGGGGGGTGAGGTAGGTCTCGAGGTAGTCGGCGATGAGGTCGGCCCAGTCGGCGACGGTGTGGTGTTGGCCGCGGAGCCAGCGGGCGTCCTCGATGAGGGAGCTTGCGAGGCGGTAGAAGCGGGCGGCGCTGCTGGTGGCGGCGCTGCCGATGTCCAGGGGCAGGTAGGGGTGGCCGTCGATCTCGACGGGCTCGTCGTCGTCGCAGGGGAGGAAGGCTCCGAGGATGAGGCGGCGGAAGCCCTGGTGCCAGTTGTAGAGGTCCCGGGGCAGAGATTGGACGTCCGGGTGGGCTTCGTCGAGGTAGGTGTCGCGGTAGTCCTCGTGGTCGGCGCCGGCGATGATGGTGAGGTCTGCGCACCAGCGCTTCCACTCGTCGAGGTCGACGGCGCCGCGGCCGGCGAGGTTGGGGTGGATGAGGAGGCGGAGGAGCTCGTCGCGGTGGAAGTCGCCGAAGGGCAGGGAGAGGAGGTGTCGGGCGGCGTCGAGGATGCCGCTGCGGGAGGTCCGGGGCATCTGGGACATGGTGTAGGGGATCTGGGGGGGCCGGGAGAAGACGGACTCGATGTGGGCCTGGTAGGCGTGCTGGTCGGCGCCGGCGATGAGCACGGCGATGCTCGGCAGAGCTTCGCCGCGGGAGTGGTGGTCGTGGAGGACGGTCCAGATTTGTTCGGCGATGGACTCGACCTCTCGGGGGATCGAGGCGGCGTTCAGGAAGCGTATTGGTTCTTTGGGGAGGAGGCGGCCCGAGGTGGCGGCGGGCGGATTGGTGCTGTCGTGAATCTCCTCCCATTGGGCGGTGTGGTCTCGGCTCGCATGACCCCAGAGTTGGAGGAGCTCTGCTTCGGCGGGGTCTTCCGAGGCGGGGCGTAGGGTGTAGACGTGGACTCGGGAGCGGTGGCTGATGAGCTCGATGGCCTCCAGGAAGTGGCGAGCCAGGTAGGCGAAGCCGAAGAGGTGGAAGCTCTCGGGGGCTCGAAGGTCCTCGGGGGAGACCTCGAGGAAGGCGTCGGGGAGGGTCATGATCCGCGACGGGCCGCGGTCGGAGTCGGAGCCGAAGATCTTCCACCAGAGGACCTGCTGCCATCGCTCGACGCCGTCGAGGTGCCGGGGGCCGTCGGGGCCGAGGCGTCGCCACCGCTCGATGATCGGCTCGTAGCCCAGGTCGCACCCGTGGAGCGACGGCGACCGGGAGAAGCTGTACTCCATAAAGAGCCGGCTCAGCTCGCCGGAGAGCTGATAGACCCGGCGGTGTCGGGCATCGGGGTCAGCGACGGCCGTGAGGTAGCCGTGGAGCTCCGGGAGAGCTCGAAGCCAGGGCTGGTCTGGGTCGAGGAGGAGGTCGACGAGGATGTGGTGGAGCTCCTCGCGGCCGATGACGGGGCCGGATGTCTCGGGGAGGCAATCCCGCAAGAAGGACCGGAGGAGTCGGAACTCGAGGTTCGGGGTGACCTTCAGTCGGCTGGCGATTTCTTGCTTGAGGTAGGTCTCGATGGTGGCGTTGGGGACGACGATCAACGCCGGGTCGAAGAGGGCGTCCAGGGAGCCGACACGGGACTCGAGCTGAGTGGCCAGAAGCCTCGTGAGCTCTTCAATGTCAGCGCTGCAGGTTTGTTCGATGCCTGGCATAGCTCGCCCCAGGGTTGTGATGCTGTGAGATGGTAGTATCGGGGAGAGGGTGGGGAGTTGTCAAATGTTGTTGCGGGGCTCCGATCGTCGCGGTCAATAGCGGCGATCGCGGGTCCGAGAGACGGCACAGGCGGGGTAAATTGGTGGGTTAATTCGGGGCCAGTTTTTTACGAGCAGTGATCGCTGCGGTATATCACGGGGCAAGCCACTCATGCCCGGAGATATCCGAATGCTACCTGTCCACCCCGCTCTGATCGGTGCTCTTTTGTCCGCGACAACTCGTCTCTGCACGGGCGAAGCACGGGTCTCGGAGTCGACCCGAGAGAGGGTCGAGGTGGCGCGAGACCACCTCGACGATCTCTCGGACCTCATCGGTGATCTCTCGGCGGCCCGCCCGGCGTCCTGGGGCCACTTCGCGGGCCGACTCATGGAGCGATCCCTTGGAACTCGCCGCCGTTTTCGGTCCCTGGAGGGCGCCCTGAAAGCTTACGGGTTCCGCGACCAAGTCCGTCTCCCGGCAGGCTTCGCGCGGCGGATCTTGGGCCGCTGCGATGATGTGCACCGCCCCTTCCAGTCTCAGGGGCTCGCCCTCTATGTCCTGAAAGCCGCCCCGGGACACTCGATCGCGTTGGAGGTCGCAGCCGACGCGCCGAGCGTGCGCGTGCACTTCCCAGGGACAACCTCAAGGGACGAGATATGCCGACACCTGGCGGACCTCCTCTGGAAGGAGAGCCCGGCGTTGCTCTTAAGCGGCTCTCGGGATCATCACACCCTTGAAGATCAAGACCTATCGGGGGCGATCTACCACGGCGCGAGTCAGTCCCACATCGAGGACTGGCGAGGGTTCTTGGAGGCTGGTATTCGCCGCACGGTCCTCCTTCAGGGCCCGCCGGGCTGCGGGAAGTCTACCTTCTGCGCCCACGCGGCCCGGGAGCTGGGACGTCGCACGCTCATGATCGGCCCTGAGGTTCTCACGTCGGCGTCTCACAGGGAGTGGATGGACCTCCTCACGATCCTCTCTCCCGACGTCTTGATCATCGATGACGTGGACCGAGTGGGCTCTTCTCGGTCCGGGCTCTTGGATGAAAAGCTCATCATCTTCGACGAGCGCCATGCCAGGGTGCCTCTGACCTTGATGACGTCCAACGACCACAGTCGACTCCCCGCTGCCCTGCGCCGTCCGGGGCGGATCGACCAGGTGATCGAGCTCGACGAGCCCGATGACGAGACCCGGGACGCCATCCTGGGGCAGCTCGCGCGGCGAGCAGGGGTCGCGATTCCGGCCGAGGAGTTGCCCCGGCTTCGGGGAATCCTCGGGAGCTTCTCCGCCGCACATGTGGTCGAGACCCTGCGGAGGGCCCGAATCCACGGATGGGAAGGCGCTCATCGCGACGAGGATAGCTTCTTCTTGCAGCGGGAGTACTCCCACGTCGACGACTGGCTCCGGGTCCACAGTTATCAGAGTCTCCGGGTGGAGACCCCGCTGATCGCCAGCACCATCTCGAGGCTCGCGCCGTCCCGGGTCGTCTACCGCGACGAGCAGTCTGAGCTCCTGCTCTACGAGTTGCCGAATGGTGCGACCTGTTGCATTCCGGCGAGCAGTCGGTGGAATGACGACGGGATCTACTACCGGCCACAGGAGGGGCTGAGAGCTCTTCAGGACGGCGTCGCCGAGCTCTTCTGGAAGGATCGGCAGGCGGCCCTCGTCGACGCCGTGGACCGCAAGCAGGTCATGGTCCAGACAGTGACTCTGGACTCTCAGGAGTACTACGGCTCGCTGACGGAGTGCATCGACGACTGGAGAGCGTTCGTGGAGGCCGGGCTCCGCCGCACGGTCCTGCTCCAGGGCCCCCCGGGGTGTGGGAAGTCCACCTTCTGCCAACAGGCCGCGCGGGCTCTCTCGGAGCGAACGCTCTTACTCACGCCTCGGTTCTACGAGGGGATCGACGCCGTTGTCTGGAAGACGCTGGTCGACTTCATCGGTCCGCAGGCGGTCATCATCGACGACCTCGACCGGGTCCGTGAGTCCACCCTGGAGCAGAACCTCCGGCTTATCGAGGAGGGCTTCTGCGACATTCCCTTGATCCTCCTCACCACGAACGACCATCTCCGGCTGCCTCGCCCGATGCGCCGCCCCGGTCGTATCGACCAGATCATCGAGCTCGCCACACCCGGCGAGGAGCTGCGGAGACAGCTCGTCCGAGAGATGGCTGCCCGGGCCGGCTTCGACGAAATCCCGGAGCTCCACTTTCATCGCCTCGTTCACATCGCCACGGAGCAATCCACGGCGCACCTCGTCGAGGCCCTCCGTCGGGCCTGCGTGCTCGGCTGGAGCCGAGCTTTTCATGCGGCCCCGGGAGACATCACGTTCTCCTCCCAGGGCCGGACATCCCATCCTATGCGTCTTTCAGAACAGGCTAAGAGTGGGTCCATACCTTCTCGAAGAGAAAGCCCTTGAGTTCGCCTTCCAGGGTACACTCTCTAAAGACGCCATCGACAAAGACAACCGTTCGAAGCTGGGAGACCTTAAAGATGTGAGCATCTTCCAGGGCTTCTCGTTTAAAGTGGGGCTCTACGATCCTCATCACGCTACCGTCGCTGAATCGCTTGAGTATTGAGCGGCTCTCGTCAAGAGCATCGACGACGCGAGTGACGTTGAACGCAAAGTACCTTCTTCCGGGACAATCGAGGGGCAGGATCTCCCCTGCCGCCTCAAGCATTGGTCGCAGCACATCGACGGCGCGACTGCTGAAGACGGGTAACCGGGACAGGGGGGATGCGAGGTCTCCTTGGGGTAGCGGTGATTCAACCCCTCGTTGATCTTCACTGCCGAAAGGCCGCATCAGTGGCGAGGTCCACGGCAGTTGAGAACGCCCATCGAAGGTCCCGAAGAGCGAAAAGCTCTCACTGTCGACAGGCCAGGCAGCCTCATAGTGGTTGGAATCAGCGATGAGTCGGAAGATGTCCATGGTCACTCAGAGCTCGTCGGCGATTTCGGAGTCGTAGGCGGTGGTACGCTGGGCGATATGGGCGTCGAGGTTGCGCCGGGCGACGGCGAGGT
Source organism: Myxococcales bacterium (assembly GCA_007120035.1). Lineage (GTDB taxonomy): Bacteria > Myxococcota_A > Bradymonadia > Bradymonadales > Bradymonadaceae > SKON01. Next base: position 218 of record SKON01000145.1, on the reverse strand, counting down.
CGACCTTGGCCTGGTAGAGGTCGGCGGTGGCGCCCTTGAGGGTGTCCAGAGAAGCCTCGTAGGCGTCGTGAGCGCTCTGCCAGGTGGTCTGATCACCGGCGTCGGCGATGGCGTCGACGAGCTTTGTACGCGCGCGGTCGGCGCTCCATACGTGGATGAGGGCTTCGCGGTGGTCGCGGGCGCTCTCGGATGCGATCAGCCCGTCGGCCAGGTGGAGG
>SKON01000222.1 GCA_007120035.1 Myxococcales bacterium | reverse complement strand
AGGAGAGGTGGCAGATTCGCCTCCTGGGGTCGGTGGTGGACGAACCGCCGAGGTGGACCGGTTTGGGTAACGGAGATAGAGGGCGGCGCGGAACCTCCCCTCGGGCCAAGGCCACGAGGCTCGGCGAGTCGGGCTACGCCCGAGGGTCCTCGCGGGCCAAGGCCCGCTGCGGACGGTGGGTGGCGTCGCCGGCCCACCTCAGGGGTCGTAGCCGAGGTTGGGGGCGAGCCACCGCTCGACGTCGTCGACGGAGAGGCCCTTGCGGTGGGCGTAGTCCTCGACCTGGTCGCGGCCGATGTCGCCGACGCGGAAGTATTTGGAGTCGGGGTGGGCGAAGTACCAGCCGGAGACGGAGGCGCCGGGGGCCATGGCGAAGTGCTCCGTGAGGGTGATGCCGGCGTGGGTGTCGACGTCGAGGAGGCGCCAGAGCTTCTGCTTCTCCGTGTGGTCCGGGCAGGCCGGGTAGCCCGGGGCGGGGCGGATGCCGCGGTACTCCTCGTTGATGAGGGCTTCGTTGTCGTGGTCCGTGGGCTCTTCGATCCCCCAGGCGATCCGGGCTTTGCGGTGGAGGTACTCGGCGAAGGCCTCGGCGAGTCGGTCGGCGAGGATTTTGAGGAGGATGGCACGGTAGTCGTCGTGGTCGGCTTCGAATCGGCGGAGGTGTTCGTTGATGCCGATGCCGGCGGTGACGGCGAAGGCGCCGAGGGAGTCGGGGACCTTCGATGAGGCAGGCGCGATGAAGTCGCTGAGGGCCTGGTTGGGCTGCTCGTCACCGTGGCGGCGGCGCTGCTGGCGGAGGGTGCAGAGGCGCTCCAGGAGCTCGGCGCGGGAGTCGTCGGTGTAGAGGAGGATGTCGTCGCCGTCGGAGGCGGCGGGGAAGAACCCCCAGACGCCGCGGGCTGTGAGCCACTGCTCGTCGACGATCTGCTGGAGCATCTCCTGGCCGTCTTGAAACACCCGTCGGGCGGACTCCCCGTAGGTGTCGTCGTCGAGGATCTGGGGGTAGGCGCCGCGGAGCTCCCAGGCGATGAAGAAGGGCGTCCAGTCGATGAGGGGGACGAGGTCTTGCAGGGGGACCTCGATGGGGCGGACGCCGAAGAACGCGGGCTCAGGAGAGGTGGTCTCGTCGAAGGTGAGGGTCGGGGCGTTGGCGCGGGCCTCGGCGAGGGGGAGCATGGGGCGGCTGGAGCGCTGCTTGTAGATCTCGCGGTCCTGGGCCTGGCGGGCTCGGTTGTCGGCGTCGAAGGCGTCGCGGCCTGCGCCGAGGAGCTGGCTGACGACGCCGGAGACCCGGGAGGCGTCGATGACGTGGATGGTGGGGCCCGAGTACTCGGGGGCGATCTTGATGGAGGTGTGGCGACGGCTGGTGGTGGCGCCGCCGATCAGGAGAGGGATGTGGAGGTCGCGGCGCTCCATCTGGCGGGCGACGTGGACCATCTCGTCGAGCGAGGGGGTGATCAAGCCGCTGAGACCGATCACGTCGACGTCGTGTTCGGCGGCTTTGCGGAGGATCTCCTCGCAGGGGATCATCACGCCGAGGTCGATCACCTCGTAGTCGTTGCAGCCGAGGACGACGCCGACGATGTTCTTGCCGATGTCGTGGACGTCGCCTTTGACGGTGGCGAGGAGGACCTTGCCGCGAGCCTTGCGGACGCCGCCTTCGGTGGCGGCCTCCATGTAAGGGAGGAGATAAGCGACGGCCTTCTTCATGGCCCGGGCGCTCTTGACCACCTGGGGGAGGAACATCTTTCCCTCGCCGAAGAGGTCTCCGACGACGGACATGCCGTCCATCAGGGGGCCTTCGATGATCTCCAGCGGGGTGTCGTAGGCCTGACGGGCTTCCTCGACGTCGTCCTCGACGTGGTCGGTGATGCCCTTGATCAGGGCGTGGCGGAGGCGGTCCTCGACGGTACCGGAGCGCCAGGCGGCGGCCTGTTGTTGGCGCTGTGGATCGTCGTCAAGGGAGAGGGCGAACTCCAGGAGGCGTTCTGTGGAGCCGTCGCGGCGGTTGAGGAGGACGTCCTCGACGAGATCGCGGAGCTCGGGGTCGATCTCGTCGTAGACCTCGAGGTGGCCGGCGTTGACGATGCCCATGTCGAGGCCAGCGTGGATGGCGTGGTAGAGGAAGGCGGCGTTGACGGCCTCTCGGACGGCGGGCTTTCCGCGGAAGGAGAAGGACACGTTGCTGATGCCGCCGATGGTCTTGACCCGGGGGTAGCGCTCTTTGATGGCGGCGACGGCTTCGATGAAGGCCCGGGCGTAGTCGTCGTGCTCGGACATTCCCGTGGCGACGGTGAGGACGTTGGGGTCGAAGACGATGTCTTCGTCGGCGAATCCGACCTCGGTGGTGAGGAGGCGGTGGGCCCGTTCGACGATCCGGAGGCGGTGGTCCAGGGTGACGGCCTGTCCCTCTTCGTCGAAGAGCATGACGATCACGGCGGCGCCGTAGCGTCGGATAGTGCGGGCCTGGGCAAGGAAGAGCTCTTCGCCCTCTTTGAGGCTAATGGAGTTGACCAGGGCCTTGCCCTGGACGCACTTCAGGCCGGCTTCGAGGACCTCGAAGCGAGAGCTGTCGATGACGATGGGGAGCCGGGCGATCTCGGGTTCTGTGGCGAGCAGGTTCAGGAAGGAGGTCATGACCGAGGCGGAGTCGAGCATCCCCTCGTCCATGTTGACGTCCAGGAGGTTTGCGCCGCCTTCGACCTGCTGGCGAGCGACGGCGATGGCGGCCTCGTAGTCCTCCGCCTGGATCAGGCGGCGGAACTTGCGGGAGCCTGTGACGTTGGTGCGTTCGCCGACGAGGGTGAAGTTGGAGTCGTCTCGGAGCTCCTGGGGTTCGAGGCCGGCGAAGCGGGTGCGTCGGGGCACGTCGGGGATCTGGCGGGGTGCGTGGCGAGCGGCGACCTCGGCGATGGCCTGGATGTGGTCCGGGGTGGTGCCGCAGCAGCCGCCGACGAGGTTCAGCCACCGGGCTTGCGCGAAGCCGTCGAGGATCTGGGCCATCTCCTGTGGTCCCAGGTCGTAGCCGCCGAACTCGTTGGGGAGGCCGGCGTTGGGGTAGCAGCTCAGGTACACCGGGGCCTTGCGGGAGAGCTCCTCGATGAAGGGCTCCATCTCGGAGGGCCCGAGGGCGCAGTTGATGCCGACGCTCAAGGGTTGGGCGTGGGCGATGGAGATCCAGAAGGCCTCCAGGGTCTGGCCCGAGAGGGTTCGGCCGCTCAGATCCGTGATGGTCACGGAGATCAAGAGGGGGAGGCGAGTGTTGAGCTCGTCGAAGACCTCCTCGATGGCGATGAGGCAGGCCTTGAGATTCAGGGTGTCGAAGACGGTCTCGGCCAGGAGGAGGTCGGCGCCGCCCTCGATGAGGCCTCGGGCCTGCACGGCGTAGGCTTCGCGCATGGCGTCGAAGGTAGTCCCCCGGTACATGGGGCGGTCCACGTCGGGGGACATGGAGAGGGTCTGGTTGGTGGGACCCAGAGCGCCGGCGACGAACCGGGGCTTGTCGGGATCTTCGGCGGTGATGCGGGTGGCGACGGACTTCGCCAGGGACGCGGCGGCCCGGTTGATCTCGAAGCAGTGGTCTTCCAGGCCGTAGTCGGCCATGGAGATGGGCTGAGAGTTGAAGGTATTGGTCTCGATGATGTCAGCGCCGGCCCGGAGGTACTCCTCGTGGATGGAGGCGATGAGCTCCGGGCGGGTGATGCTCAAGACGTCGTTGCACCCCTGAAGGGGCATGGGGTGGTCGGCGAAGAGATCGCCCCGGAAGTCCGCTTCTTCCAGGGGATGGCGCTGGATCATGGTGCCCATGGCCCCGTCGATGACGAGGATCCGGGTGTCCAACAGAGCTTGGAGGGAAGACCTGTGGTCGGTCATGGAGCGCTCAGTTAAAGGGGCTCTCCGTGTAATACGCGTTCTCGCCCTGGCTGTGATCGGTGACGTCGATGATCTCGTTGATGTCGGCGCCGAAGGCTTCTCGGAGGAGGCGCTCCACGCCCTGCTTCAGGGTCGCCGAGGAGGCGGCGCAGCCCTGGCAACCGCCCTGCATCTCGATATAGACGTTCTTGTCGAGATAATCGACAAGCTCGATATGGCCGCCGTGGTTGGCGACGAAGGGGTTGATCTCGGAATCGATGAGCTTTTGGATCTGACGGCGCATGGTGGACTCCCGGTAGTGGTTCGGACAACGGGTATAACGAACTGGTGATGGTTTGCCAACATTCCCGTGTGATCTGGGTGGTCCGATTGTTTCCGTGGGTGTCCCCGCGAACGGGCGGTGCGAGCGACCCCCGGGGTTCGCGCCAGCGCCGTTAAAACCACGAACCGGATCGTGGGGGTTCGCGGCGGAATGGATGGTGTCGTCGGGGTTTGCGGCGGGTCATTTCCAGCCATAGTTCAGGATTCCCACGGTCCACCCCCGGCTGAAGCCAGGGGCTGGAGTGGGCAGGGCTCCGCTGGGGTCATGACCCCGCTCCGCCTGAGATGTCTCGGAGAACGGAGTCGTTCCGAACCAGGCCCGATCTCTCTCCCGCTCCGTCGAATTCCGCACCGGGTTGGTGCTCAAGTGGGCGACTATGTGGAGAATATCTCAGGCGGAGCGGGGTCATGACCCCAGCGGAGCCCTGCCCGCCGCAGCCCCCGGTTTTAACCGGGGGTAGACCGTGGGAGCCCTGAACTATGGCTGGAAATGATCCGCCGCGAACCCCGACGCTCCGATGTCCTTGGCCGCGAACCCCCGACGTTCCGATGTCCTTGGCCGCGAACCCCCGACGTTCCGATGTCCTTGGCCGCAGCGCCGAAGCTCGACGCCATCACTGCGTACCCCCACGAACCGGTGCGAGCGAACCCCGGGGTTCGCGGGGGTGAGGGTCACTCCACCTCGTCGTCGTCGATGAAGTCCTGGGCGGGTTCGAGGAAGAAGCCGGCGGTGAGGCGGTCGCGGTCGGAGCCGTTGACCTCGACGAGGAAGTCGCTGAGGGAGGCCCATTCGAAGTTGGCGTCGCCGTCGATGACCAGCTCGTTGCCGACGAGGAGGGGAACGAGGTTGACGAGGCCGACGATGAGGTCGACGGTGCGGTCTCGATCGAAGGTGAAGAGGGGTTCTTCGGCGATGTCGGCGTCGGCGGTGACGTCGATGTCGAAGCTGATCTCGAAGTCCTCGAACTGGGGCTCGACGTCGATGTCCAGGTAGAGGGCGATGCTCAGGATGTGGGTGGATTCGCCGGTGTCGGGGCGGAGGAAGAAGTCGATGAGGAAGTCGCCGAGCTCCAACCGGAGCTCGTCGTCGCCGGGGGTGCCGCCGAACTCAACCACCGGGGGGAGGAGGGGGCGCAGGCGGAGCTCCACGGGGGTGTCGGGAGAGTGGATGTCGCGGATGCGTTGATCTAAGAGGCTGGCCAGGCCATCGGCGGAGAGATCAAAGGGCAGGGCGATGCCGTCGAGGTCGTCGCCACCGATGGTCTGGTGAAAGAGCCCGGCTCGCCAGACGGAGTGGAGGATCCGGCCGAGGGCGGTCTGGTTGGTGTGGAGCTGGAAGGGGCGGCTCATGGAGGCCCCGGTCTCGGGGCCGATGGGGCGGTTCAGAGCGCCGGCCAGATCCGTGACGGAGGGGTGGAGGTCACCGGGGAACTCGAGGTTCAGGACCACTCGGATGCCGTCGGTGGTGATGATGATCTCGTCCAAGAGGAAGGTGATGGCGATGGAGCGGTCGAGAAACTCGAACTCCCGGGTGAGGACGTCAGGGTCGAAGAGATTGTCCTCCAGGAGGGTCACGACGAAGGCGTCGAAGGCGTAGATGATCAAGCCGGCGATCAAGGTCTGAACCAGGCCCATGTCGTCCATGAAGTCGGTCTCGATGTCGTCGGGGTCGATGGAGACCTCGCTGTCGAGGACCGTGACGTCCAGGGTTCCGTCGTCGGCGACGCCGAGCTCGACGTCCATAGAGACGCTCATGGTCTCGATCAGGATGTACCCTTCCACGGGTGTGTCGGCGATGATGTAGGTAGCGTGAGTCAAAAACCCCTCGATGGTCATCGAGAGCTCGAGGTAGCCGTTGCGGGGGGTGATGGAGATGTCCAGGTCGTCCCAGTGGAGCTCCTCGACGGTGAGATCTTCGAAGCCATCGCCGACGAGGGCCAGCACCTGCTCCGGGGTGGCGTAGGCTTCGATGACGTCGGCGAGGTCGTCGACGCCGCCGGGGGTGACGTCCATGGTGAGGGCTTCATCCACGGGTGTGTTGGGGTCCTCCAGGGGCCCGTAAATCAGCGCTCGATACTCGGTACGTTCGTTGTTGGCCCGGTCGCGAGCGGTGACCTGGAAGACGTTCAGGCCTTCCTGGAGGGGATACTCCACAGCGAAGGCGCCGTCGTCGTCGTCGATCACGTCGCCGTCGAGGAAGATGGCGAGGAGGCCGGAGCCGTCGTCGGAGGCCTCTCCTTCGATAGTAAGGATCGGGCCGTGGGAGGTGTCGAGGGCGGTACCTCGGTCGGGGTTGAAGAGCTCCAGCGAAGGCTTGCGAGTATCGACGAAGAAGTCGACCGAGGTTTCGACATCACCGGCGGTAACGGTGGCGGTGGCGGGTCCATCGTCGAAGTCGACGAGGCGCTCGAAGACCCCGCCGGAGACCGGGGTGGTCTGGCCGTTGACGAGCACCTCCGAGGTGCCGGTGGCGGTGCCCTGGACGCGGATTCGGGTACGATTCTGGAAGGAGTCCGCCGCGGGGGAGGTGATCGCCAGGGAGACGCCGTTGGTCTGATTGGGCTGGTTCTGATTCTGGTTCTGGTTGGAGGTGCTCGGGGGATCCGAGGGGCCACAGGCGGCGACGAGGAGAAAGAGGGCGGCGAGGGAGGACAGAGATGGTCGCATGGGGGGCTCATTCGGTGGTGGTCTGAATCTGCTGTCAGAGAGATAGCGAGAATTCTGGCTCGTTTCAATGGCGGGTAGAGTTCGGATGGGCGGTATGCGGGTGTGACGATATGTCGCAATCTGTGGTCTTAGCTACCCGAAGTCCCTACGTTATCCTACACATGGGCAGTTCGGAGTGATCGGGGAGTCACGGGGGATCGCCTGAGATACTGTGAGGATCAGGTCAACGTGGCGGAGTTTGGGGTGTCGTGGCACGACTCTTGTAAGAGGGGGCCGCGGAAAGAACTACAACCTGTACCCCTGTCCCTGGCGTGTTGAGATGCGAAGAAGAAACTGGATAACGATGGCGGCGATGGTGTTGCTGGTGTCGGCCTGTGCGGAGTTAGAAGAGGCGGCTCCCTCGGGAGAGCCGGTGAGCGGCGAGCTGGAGCCGGGCGCGATCCTGGAGGGATATGCGGATCTGGTGGATGGGCCGCACGCGGACCACCGATCGATGCATCAGATCGTGCTCTACGAAGACGCGGTTGGAGACCTGCTGGACGATGAGGGGCGGCTGGTTTTGGAGTACCCCGATCCCTTTTTACAGGTCGGACTGCAGTTTGACGCCGCCGACGCATCGGAGCTCTCGTTTCGCGCCCAGAACACGGCGGGAGAGTGGACCGAGGTTCAGCCCGTGGACATCCCGTGGCGGGAAGCTCATATGCACAACGGGCTGATCTTGTTGGAGGAGCCGGCGACGGTGCTGGAGCTGCGGGGAGCGGGAGAGATCGAGTTCGCGCAGGTCGAGTTTTTCGAGACCATCGTGGCGCGGGAGGAGTTGATCCGCCAGGATTCGCCGAGCCTCTTGGACACCCCGGTGGAGCCTGTCGGGGGCGATGATATCGCGAGGGTTCAGCAGGCTGTGGCGCCGACGAGCCTGGTGATCACCCGGCATCAGTGGAACGCGATCAGCCCGGATAAGGTCTGTGGGAGCGTGGTAGCGCCCTATCGTATGGCGATCCATCATACGGCGAGCCCGTCCAGTGATGGTGGGGACGCGGCGGCGCGGATGCGAGGGATGCAGAACTACCATATGAACACCCTGGGGTGGTGCGACATCGGGTACCACTTCGTGGTGGCCCAGTCGGGGGCGATCTATCAAGCGCGGTCTCGGTCGAATCGACCGGCAGCCCATGTGGGCGGCCAGAACCACGGGAACGTGGGGATCTCGATGATCGGGAACTACACCTCGGCGGCGCCAACGCAGGCGCAGTTGGAGGGGATGGGCAAGATCGTGCGGTGGGTTCACGACACCCACGGGGTGCCGTTGAATCGGACGGCGATTCTGGGCCACCGGGAGCACGCCGGTCAGTCCACGAGCTGCCCGGGGAACAATGGGCTGGCGCATATCAACGAGATCATCGATCGAGCGGCCAACGGCGGTGCTCCGCCGCCGCCGCCGCCGCCGCCGGAGTACGACGTGGACATCGACGTGGTGATCAATGGCCTCGATGACTTCTATACCCAGGGGACCAGCGCTGGTGTCCCGGACGCCCTTGAGGGAGATACGTTCACAGCGGAGATCCGGGTGAAGAACGAGTCCTCGGACCCCATTCGAAACGTGAAGCTTCGGTTTGCCTTCGGTGAGGGGCTGACGGCGACGAACTATCGGATCGAGACGGATCACCCGGCCTACGACCAGTCGAGCTGGCAGATCAACGACGCCAACGAGGCGCCGGACAACCCGGATCACAGCGCCATGGGGCAGTCCGGGACGTTGACGATGCACGCCTTCTCGCCGAATGAGACCAAGCGGGTGTTCGTGGATCTGCGAGCGGACCGGTACAACCTGGGGATCTACGGGTTCCGGGGGGTGCGGGCCTGGGTCCACCACATCGATGATGTGTACGCGCAGAATAACTGGGGTTCCGACCCTTCGGTGAATAACGTGGGCTATCGGCTTCGAGACGTGGGTCGAGTGGACATCGTGAGTCACCAGGAGTGGCAGTTCCGCAGCGGACAGCGCGACGACCTGGAAGGGTGGACCGCTGAGGGCCCGGTGGACACGCTGGCGCTCAATACCAACTACGATCTCCTGGCCAAGAAGGTGGAGGATCTCGACGGCGCAGCGATCTCTCCGCCGTGGACCCGGATCGACGCCGACGAGTACAACGAGCTGGTGATCCGGTTCCGCTCCCACGACGGGCCCCACACTGGGATGATCCAGTGGGCCCGGGATGGAGAGGAGTTCTCGGACCGCCGGGCGGTGGTCTTTAAGGGAGAAGGGGACAGCGAGTATCACACCCTGGTGCTGCCCGTGGGTGGACATCCGCTGTGGCGGGGAGAGGTGACGGCTCTGCGGCTGGGGATGAACCAGGACGTGGAGACCGGTGAGGAAGAGAGCGGGTGGTACGACGTGGATGTGCTCTACTTCCAGAACCGCAAGACTGGTCAGACGAGCTCCCACACGCTGGACATCGTGGATCAGGAGCACGCCTGGGTAGACTTCCCGGGAGTCGGGGAGTTTGAAGGCTTTGGTCGCGATCCGAACCGAGGGATGATTGGCGAGGCCGTCGATCAGGACTCGAGCGTGTCGGAGGCGAGCCGGGTGAACGTGAACCAGGGGTGCTCTGCGGCCGGCGGTGAGAGTCCTGCGAGCCCGTGGTTGGCGGCGCTGGTGCTGGGTTGGCTGGTGTGGCGAAGGAGGGAGTAACCTGCCATACTGCTCGGGAACTGTTGGGTTTCTGACGGAACGAGCATGGCAATGAAGCTTCGATGGACGATGGTGTTGGTGCTCCTTTTGGTTTCCCTGGTATGGGGGTGCGCAGAGGAGCTGCCGCCGGCGGAAGGGATCACAAAGGGCCTGTTCCTCGATAGCGAGGACGGGCCTTTCGCCGATCATGAGGGGCCCTGGGAGGTGGTGCACCTGGATGAGCGGGCGCTGATGGAGGTCGGGCCCGGGGAGGCGGTTCGTCTGTCGCCGGGGAGGGCTTTTCGACAGGCCGCGGTGATGGTGACCGCCGACGCCGTGGAGGACCTGGCGTATCGCGTTCTGGACTCTGAAGGTCGGTGGAGCGCCTGGGAGCCCGTGGAGGTGCATCTGTCGGTGCGGCGGATCCACAACGGGTTGATCTTCCCTGAGGAGCCGGCGGTAGCGCTGGAGCTGCGGGGAGCCCGGGGTCTTACGGATCTCTACAGCGAGTTCTCGGCGATACGGACGGCGCCGTCGGAGCTGGCCCTCCGAGATGGCGTGGACGGTGAGGACGACGTGGCCGAGGTTCGGCAGGCCGTGGCGCCATCGGACATGGTGATCAGCCGCCACGAGTGGGGTGCTTACGATCCGGATCGGATCTGCAACTCCTTCTTCGCGCCGTATCGGGCGACGGTGCATCACACGGCGGGGCAGAACAACGAGACCGACCCCTACGCTCGGATGGTGGCGATCCAGGACTTTCATCTGAACGGTCGGGGGTGGTGCGATATCGGGTATCACTTCGTGGTGGCGCCCACGGGTGAGATCTTTCAGGGGCGATCCCGATCGGACCATCCCGGAGCTCATGTGGGTGGCGAGAACGAGGGGAACGTGGGGATCAGTACCATGGGCAATTACGTGGACGCCCAGCCGCCGCAGGTGATGCTGGACAGCGTGGTGCGGATGCTTCAGTGGGTCCGGGATACCCACGGGGTGCCGATGAATCGGGACGTGGTGCGTGGGCATGGGGAGTGGGAGAGCGCGGCGACGGCCTGCCCGGGGACGAATATCTTGATCCGCCTCGATGAGATGGTGGCCCAGGCCGGAGGGCCCACGCCGGAGCCAGTGGAGTACTCCGTGGAGCTCGTGGTGGAGAGCGACCTGGGGGACTTCTACACCCAGGGGTCCAGCGAAGGTGTCGCCGACGCTGTGGTGGGGGAGGAGTTCGAAGCGGTGGTGAGGATCTCGAACCGGTCGCCGGAGCCTCTGCGAGGCGTATGGCTGGGATTGGACTTCGGCGATGACGAGGTGGTGGTCACGGACTACCGGATCGAGACCGACGCGCCTGATTTTGATCTGAGCTCCTGGACGCTGAACGACGCCGATGAGGCGCCGGAGAACCCCGCCCGCGACGAGGTGGTGAGCGGCACGGAGCTGACGCTCTACGCGTTCGCGGCAGGAGAGACGAAGCGGGTGGTGCTCTCCCTGAGAGCCCAGGAGTACCTGGGGGCGGACCGGGAGTTCGGCGGGGTACGGGCCTGGATGGTGAATATCGATGAGGTGTACGCCCAGGTGGGGCCGGGGGAGGAGGCCGATCCGAACCGGGTGGGATACCCCCTGGAGGCCTCCGAGGTGGTGGACGTGGTCAGCCCCTGGAAGTGGCAGTTCCCGGCCCGGACGGCGGCCGAGTTGGAGGGGTGGACGACGGGGGGCGCCGTGGAAGAGGCCCAGGCGTCTCCGGAGCAAGGAGTGATCGGGGTGGAGACCACCGCCATGGGGTATCTGGAGGCGCCGAGTTGGACGTGGGTGGAGGCCGACCGAAAGGGAGAGCTCGTGATGCGAGCCAGAGTGGTCGAGGGCGCCGCCGGGATGGGGGTGTTCTGGACCTATCCAGGCCAGAACTATTCATCGGGTCGGTCGGCGCGGTTCGGGCTACCCGCCGATGGAGAGTGGCATCGGGTGGTGGTGCCCATTGGCAAGCACGCCGGTTGGGGCGGGGAGGTACGGGATCTGCGGTTGGTCTTCGATCCGGACTCGTCGGGAGGCGGGGTCTATGAGATCGACTACCTCTACTTTCAGGAGTCCGGGGCCTCTGGCGAGTCTCCCGTGGAGGTGTCCTTTCCGGGAGGCCCGGTCCCGCCGACGGGGATCACGCGGATGACCCCCGTGGGGGACGGCGTAACGGTGAAGGGCAACGCCGGGTGCGCCGCTGTGGGCGTTGTGGGCGGGGAGAGCCTGTCCGGTGGCAGGAGCGGGTGGCTGCTGGTGCTTCTGGTGGGGGTGCTGATCAGGCGGTGTGGTAGGCGTCGTCGCGAGCGAGGTTCTCAAAGCGGGTGTGAGGTCCGAAGAACCGAAGCGTGACCTTGCCGGTGGCGCCGTTACGGTGCTTGCCGATGATGATCTCCGCTAAGCCCTTGGCGTCGCTGTCCTCGTTGTAGACCTCGTCGCGGTAGATAAAGCTGATCAGATCGGCGTCCTGTTCGATGGCGCCGGACTCACGGAGGTCGCTCATCAGGGGGCGCTTGTCGGCGCGCTGTTCGACCCCCCGGTTGAGCTGGGCCAGGGCGATGACGGGGATGTCGAGCTCTTTGGCGACCCCTTTGAGGCCCCGGGAGATCTCGCTGATCTCTTGCTCACGGGAGCCGGCAGAGCGAGAGCGCTGGGTGCCCTGCATGAGCTGGAGGTAGTCGACGAAGACGGCGCCGATGTTGTGCTCGGCTTTCAGGCGTCGGCACTTGGAGCGGAACTCCATGATGGGCAGGCCCGGGGTGTCGTCGAGGTAGATGGGGGCCTTGGAGAGGGTACCGGCGGCGTTGACGAGGCGGGCCCACTCCTGCTCGGTCATCTGCCCGGTGCGGACCTTGGACTGGTTGATGCGGGCTTCACTGCAGATCATACGGATGGCGAGCTGCTCGTTGGACATCTCAAGACTGAAGAAGGCCACCGGGATCTGTCGCAGGAGGGCGGCGTGGGCGGCCATGTTCAGGGTGAAGCTGGTCTTCCCCATGGCGGGGCGGGCGGCGATGATGATGAGGTCGGAGCGCTGCCAGCCGGCGGTGATATCGTCGAGGTCGATGAAGCCGCTGGGGACGCCGGTGATCTGCTCGCTCTTTTCGTAGAGGGCCTCGATCTGGGAGTAGGCTTTTTTGATCACCTCTCGCATGGCGGTGTAGCCCCGCTTCTGCCCGGCCTGAGTGACGGAGAAGAGGAGCTGCTCGGCCTCGTCCATGAAGGCCTCGACGTCAGCGACGTCGTCGTAGCAGGTGGTGATCAGCTCGTCGGCGGTGGAGATGAACTGGCGGAGGGCGGCCTTGCGGCTGACGATCTCGGCGTAGTGGCGCACGTTGGCAGCGGAGGGAACGGCGCCGGAGAGGCGGGTGAGGTAGGTGGGACCGCCGACGGCTTCGAGGACGTTCTCCGCCGAGAGGTGGTCGGCCAGAGTAAGAGGATCGACGGGCTCGCCGCGCTCGGCGAGCTCGAGGGTGGCCCGGAAGATGTGTCGGTGGGACTCCCGGTAGAAGTGCTCGGGGGTGAGCATGCCGGAGAGTTCGTCGATGACGGCGTTGTCGAGGAGGATCGCTCCCAGCACGCTCCGCTCGGCGTCCTCGTTGTGGGGAGGAACCCGGAGGGCGGGCTGACTCATGGGGTCACTCGGCCAGGAGGTACTCGTTACGGATGAGGTGGGTGAGGTTCTTCATGGTGTCCACGTCATTGCCGTCGGATTTGTTCAAGAGATCGGAGACGGTGTCGTAGTTGAGGGCCGCCTGGAAGGTGTCGAGCTGTTCGGGCTCGAGGTCTCGAAGAGGAGAGGTCAGAGGCCGGGGGACGCGGATGGATGCCTTGAGGTCCGGGGTGTCGGGACCGAGGTTCATCATCTCGTCGAGGATCCGCATGCCCTCCATCATCAGGGACTCGATGGACTCGTCGATCTCGTTGTCGAAGGTCTCATCGGTGGGCTGCTCGAGCGAGAAGGTGCCTTCTCGCCAGGCGATGAGGCGGTAGAAGGCTTTGTAGGGGTCGAGCTCGTGGTCGTCGTTGATGGTGGCGAAGTAGACGCGGCCCTGGCGCAAGTAGACCTTGCCGACGTCGTCGTTCATGATCACCAGGACGCCGGACTTGCGGCTCGTGGAGAAGAGCTGGAGGAGGTCCGGCAGGGGAACCTCTTCGATGAGGCCGGAGATGGAGCCCGTGAGGGTGCCGCCCATGGTGCGGTTGACGGCAGGGGCGGCCATGGTTCGGTTGGGGCCGCCGCCGTTCTGTCCGCGGAACCCCGGGGGGTCTGTGGGGCTGGCGTGGGCAGCGTCGGGGGCGCCGAAGTCGGCGCCGGGGGTGTGAAGCTCGGGGCCCGTGTCCTCGACGTTGCGGTCGCGGTGGACGAGCTTGATGATATTGGTGCCGATCAGGATCCGATCGCCTTCTTTGATCCGAGCCTTGCTCTCGATCTTTTCGCCGTTGACGAAGGTGCCGTTGGTGCTCTTGAAGTCCTCGATGAAGAGTTCGCCGTTGTAGGAGGTGATCCGGGCATGACGGCGGGAGACCATGTCCTCGACGAGGACCATATCCAGCTCACCCCCGCGGCCGATCTCGATCTCGGAGTCGAGTTCCAGGGGGAACTCACCCCCCTGATACTTTCCTGAGATGAATTTGAGGACGTAACCGCCAGTCTGGGAACGATTCAATTTTACCTCTCCTCAACGGCCGCGAAGTGAGCTGAACCGAGCATCTACTCGCGGAGCCGGACATTTTTCCAGACGACCTTATCCCTACGTTACGCCGTGCCTCACAGACCGTCAACAGCGTCTCGGGGGCGATCCGAGGGACGCACGACTCTAACAGACGGTCGCAGAGCAGCGCAATCGACGCCGCAGACCAGTCTCGCCTCAGGGTAAGGCAGAATCGAGGCGGGGCCAAGAAAAACTGTGGGTCAGGTGAAGAGGTCGCCGACTCGAGCCAGGAGGCGTCGGGTTTGCTCGCGAGTGCCGACGGTCATCCGGAGGCACCCATCGAGTCCGGGATAGCTGGAGCGATCCCGGACATAGACGCCGCGATCTTCCAGGGACTGAAGGGTGGTGGGGAGATCGGGCATGCGGAGGACGACGAAGTTGGCGGAGGTGATATGGGCCTCCACGCGGCGATCCTCGAAGAAGTCTCGGAGGATCTCTTTGGAGTCCCGAACCTCCTGAAGGTACTCGTGGAGGCTGTCGAGATCGCCGAGGGCGGCGGTGGCGCCGACCTGTCCGAGGGTGTTGACGCTCTTGGGGTTGTAGATCCGGCGAAGGCCGGTGATGAGCGTGGGGTCCGTGGCCAGGTATCCGACGCGGAGGCCGGCCAGCCCGAAAGCCTTGGAGAAGGTCCGGGTGACGATCAAGTTGGGGAACCGCCGGACGAGGCCGATGCTGGAGACCTGAGCGAACTCGAAGTAAGCCTCATCGACGACGATCAGGGTTCGGGGATAGCGCTCGCAGAAGTCTGTGACCACGTCGGGGCCGAAGACGACGCCCGTGGGGTTGTTGGGGCTGACCAGGTACAGGAGTCGAGTATCGGGGGTGACGGCCCGGTGGATCTCGTCGAGGTTCTGGGTGAAGGGGTCGTCGCCACAGACGGTCTTGACGCGGGCGCCGCGGCTCCGGGTGAAGACCATGAAGTGGTTGTAGGTGGGGACGGGGATCACGACCTCGTCGCCGACGTCCAGGAAGGTGGAGCAGATCAGATGGAGGCCGTCGTCGCTGCCGTTGGTGACCAGGAGGTGGTCGGCGTCGACGCCGGTGTAGCCGGTCAGGGCGTCGATGAGCTCGGTGCTGCCGAGCTGGGGATACCAGTTCAGGCTGCGGTCCCCGGAGAGGTAGGCGGCGATGGCCTCGTTGACCCGGGGGCTGGGGGCGACGGTGGCCTCGTTCCAGTCGAGCTTGAAGCTGGTCTGGTGGTCGGGGCTGGACTCGATGGCGGCCTGACTGCTGACGGCCTGATAGGGGGTGAGTTCTCGAACCGTGGGGGCGACCTCGATGGGACCACCCGTGGGGAGGGCCCTTAAGGAAGGGCTCTCCTCTTTACCTTGTGTCTCCCCGGGCGTCTCAACCAGACGGAGCTCGAAGTTGGCCTTCGACATGCAACCCTCAAAGTGCCGGCATTCCACAACAACCAGCCAGAACAGAAAACAGACGCGGAATCAACCCGCGAGATTGCCGAGAGTTGACACGAAGTGGGATCGCAAGTCAAGGATCAGGCGAGGATAGTGAGCCCCAGGGCGTCGGCGTCGACGGTGATGGAGGGTGGCTTGATCACGGAGACGAGCATGTGGTCAGGGTTGAGGTAGGTGTCGATGGCGGCCTGGACATCGTCGAGGGTGATTTCGGCGATGGTGTCGCCGTAGGCCAGGGAGCGCTTGAACCCGAGGCCGTAGAGCTCGTCGAGGGCGAAGGACATGGCCCGGGAGGAGCTGCGTTGGAGGCCGATGTCGTGGTTGCCGATGAGATATCGGCGGGCCCGTTCGATCTCTTCTTCGGTGAGGGAGCCGTCGCGGAGCTTCTGGACCTCGACGCGGATCCCCTCGATCGCCTGGGCGATCTTTTCGGGGCTGGTGCCGATGCGGATGGTGAAGGAGCTGGTCTCGAGGCCGGAGACCATGCTGGCGAAGACGCTGTAGGCGAGGCTCTGGCGGTCCCGGAGTTCGTAGAAGAGGCGGCCGCCCTGGCCGGAGAGGACGGCGTACACCAGATCCATGGCGTAGTTTTTGTCTTCTTTGAGGGTGGGTCCGGGGAAGCCGACGATCACGTGGGCCTGTTCCTTCTCGAGGTCTCCGACGACCAGGGACGGCTCGGTGGGGAAGGGAGGGGCGGCCACGGAGCGGGGCCCCTCGGAGGTGGCGTGAGGGCGGACGAAGAGGCGCTCCACGTGATTGACGACTTCCTCGACGTCGACCTTTCCGACGACGGCGAGGACCATTCGGGTGGGGTCCTGCAGGGGGGAGAGGTAGGTGAGGAGGCGATCTCGGTCCAAGTTCCGGAGGGTGCGCTCGTCGCCAAGGAGGGGAAGCTCGTAGGGGTGGCCCTTGAAGAAGGCCGCGGCGAACTGCTCATAGCTTACGGAGCCGAGCTGGTCTTGTCGGGACCGGATCTGCTCGGATTGAACCCGTAGTTCCCGACGGATCTCGTCCTCGGGGAGGTTTGACGCCAGGGCGCAGTCAGCGAAGACGTCAAAGCATTGTTCGAAGGTCCGAGTCAGGCCGGTCATGGCGAGGCCAAAGGAGTTCCGGCCGGCGATGCCGCCGATGGAGGCGGCCATGGACTCCACCTCGCCGGCGATCTCCAGGGCGCTGCGGCGGGGGGTGCCGGAGGTGATGAGCTGGGAGAGGAGTTTGTGGACGCCGGCGGTCTCGGAGCTCTCGTAACGGAGACCGCCGAGAGACATGGCCCGCATGGAGAAGGTCTCGACGCTGGGGTCTTCCTGGACGATCAGGATCGGCCCGTCGGGGATGGGGATGCGGACGAACCCGTCGCCGTTGACAGCGGGGATCTTGGTGACCGCTTCGGAGTCGGCGGTGTCGCTGGCGGTCTGCACGGCGGCCACCAGATCGGCCTGGTCCACAGCGTCTTCGTCGACGGGGTGGAGGAGGACAGCGGTGGCGTTCTCGGCGGTCAGATAGGTTCGGGCCACGCGGCGAATGTCGGCGGGGGTGAGCTGTCGGAGGGCCTCGTAGTAGAGGGCTTCGAAGGCGGGGTCCCCGGCGACCATCTGGTAGTGGCCGAGCTTCATGGCCAGGCCCTCGATGGTCTGCTTGCTGTAGATGGCCTGGCTCTCCAGGAGAGTTCGGCCTCGCTCCAGGTCGACGGCGCCGGGCTTGACGTGGCGGAACCGGAAGGTCTCCTCGAGGATCCGCTGGAGGACGGCGGCCGGGGCGGTCTCGGGGCGGTCGGGGTCGACCTGGAAGTCGGCGCCCAGGAGGAAGAGGCCCGGCTCTTTGGGGGTGTAGGCCGTAGCGAAGATGGAGGTGACGAGCTGGGCTTCCCGCTGGATGGTGCGGTCCAGGTGGGAGGCGTCGCCGTAGCCGAGGATGATGCTGAGGAGGTCGAGGGCCGGGATGTCTTCGTGGCGGACCGCCGGGATGTGGAAGGCGACCCGGAGGTGGTTCTGGCGGATCTCTTTCTGCTGGACCGCGGCCCGGGTGGCGGTCTGAGCGGGCTCGACGGGTCGAGGGGGCAGCTCGGCGTGTGCGCCCTGGAAATCGCCGAAGTAGTGGTTCACCTTGGCCCGGGCGTCGGCCTCGTCGAAGTCGCCGACGAGGACCACGGTCATGTTCTCCGGCACATAGTGCTTGTGGAAGAAAGAGACCACGTGGTCCCGGGTGAAGGAGTCCACGGACTCTTTGGTGCCGATGATGGGGAGGCGATAGGGGTGCTCCTGAAAGGCGGTCTCGAAGATCATCTTGGAGACGACCCGGCCGGGGTTGTCCTCGCCGCGCTTGATCTCCTCCTGGATCACCTCGAGCTCCCGGGAGAGCTCGTCTTCGTCGAAGGAGGAGCGCCGGATGGCGTCGGAGAGGATGTCGAGAGCGCTGTCGAAGTACCGGCTGCTCAAGACGATGTAGTAGCAGGTCTGATCGAAGGAGGTGAAGGCGTTGATGTGGCCGCCGGCGCTCTCGACGTCCCGGGCGATGACGCCGACGCCCCGATCTTCGGTGCCCTTGAAGAGCATGTGCTCGTGGACGTGGGCGAGGCCGGCCTCGTGGGGTTCCTCGTCGGCGCTGCCGACGCCGACCCAGACGTTGCAGGCGACCACGGGGGCCGTGGAGGTGGGCAGGAGGAGGACCTTCATTCCGTTGTCGAGGCGGTATTGGATGGGTTCCACGTGGTCTCCGTTTGAGGCAGTGGCGAAGGAAGGGCGCCGGAAAGGGGGGAATCTAGACACCGACGTGGAGGAAAGCAAGGCGGGGGTTGTCGCCGGGCCTTGACGCCCCGGCCTCGGGGGAAGCAAGGTGGGCCCAGGCAATGAAGACGCGAGCTTGGCAGTCGAGGGATCTATGACGCGTCGGTTTCAGACCGCAAAGGGATTGCGCCAGCCTCGCAGGGGAGGCTCGCCGAAGAAGACAGCATTGATCGTTCTGGGGGTGACGGCGTTGGCGCTGGTGGCGGCGTTCGCCGTCAGTCGGGGCCGCGAAGAGCCCGACGAGGTGGACCCCGGGGACCTGGCGTTCGTGGAGGCCTGGAGTCGGGTGGACGCGTCGCTGGCCCTGGCCCAGGAGTTCGTGGAGAGCGGGGAGGCCGAGGCGGAGCTCGTCGCCGAGGTGGAGCAGGAAGCCCTGACGGCTGTCTGGGAGGAAGGCGCTCCGGCGGTGCTCGCCGGGGAGCTCGAGCCCGACCAGTCGCTCTTTTTGGCGTTGCAGGGCCGGGGGGTGCCGAGCTCGTCGATCCACTTCTCGGTGAACGCTATGGGGGAGGAGTTCAACTTCCGGCGGAGCCGTCCCGGCGATCAGTGGCGGGCCGAGATCGACGAGGAGGGGCGGATCCTGGAGCTGCGATACGAGACGTCCCCGGAGAACATCTGGGTGACGACCCGGGTGAGTCAGGGGGAGTATGAGACGGAGAAGTTGGACATCGAGATCGAGGTTCGGGAGGCGGCGATCGCCGGGACCATCGAGTCGAGCTTCTGGCTGGCCCTGGAGGCCACCGGGGAGAGCGGGGTGCTGGCGCACCGGTTCATGACGGTGTTTCAGTACGTGATCGACTTCAACGTGGAGACCCGGTCGGGGGATCATTTCGCGATGGTCTTCGAGCGGATCTACCTGGACGGGGAGTTCTTGCGGTACGGGCGAGTGTTAGCGGCGCAGTACACGGGGGAGCAGGCCAACCAGCGGGCCTTCTATTGGGAAAGCGACGACGAGAGCGGGTACTTCGCGGCCGACGGAGACAGCCTGCAGCGGCAGTTCTTGCGGTCTCCCCTGGAGGTCACCCGGGTGACGAGTCGGTTTGGCCGGCGGGTGCACCCGATCTCGGGGAACACCCGGATGCATAACGGGGTGGACTACGGGGCGCCCGTGGGGACCCGGGTGCAGGCCGTGGCCGACGGGACCGTGGCGTTCGCCGGCTGGCGAGGAGGGTACGGGAAGCTGTTGATCCTGCGTCATAGCGGTGGCTATGAGACCCGATACGCTCACTTGTCGCGGTTTGGGCAGGGGGTGCGGGCCGGCGCAAGGGTCCGGCAGGGGCAGATCGTGGCGTTGTCGGGGAACACGGGGAACACCACGGGGCCTCATCTTCACTACGAGATGTTGCACAACGGGCGCCATATCGATCCCCTGCGGGTGGATAGCACCAGCGGGGATCCGTTGCGGGGCGCCGAGCTGGAGCGGTTCAAGGAAGGGGTGGTGTCGGTGACGGAGAAGTTGGAGGGGGCGCTGGCGGAGCATGCCCCGGCGGCCTTGCAGGCCCAGGCCAGGACTGAGGAGAGCGATTCCGATGAGTGAGACCAGGGAGGAGGCGAAAGGGGAGAAGAAGGAGGGGTTCATCGTCCGGTTGCTGCAGAAGATCGCCGAGATCGGCAACCGGCTGCCGGACCCGCTGACGCTCTTCGCGCTGATGGCGGCGCTGGTGGTGGTGGTGTCGGCGATCCTGGTGGGCACCGAGGTGTCCGTGTTGGAGGGGACGCCCCACGAGCAGCATCACACGGTGCAGAGCCTGCTGAGTTGGGAGGGCATCCGGTGGATGTTCCTGAGCGCCATCGACAACTTCATCGGGTTTGCGCCCCTGGGGCCGGTGCTGACGGTGATGATCGGGATCGGGATCGCCGAGCGGACCGGGTTCGTGACTATGGGGTTGCGGATCGTGGTGTCGTCGGTACCGCCGAGCCTGATCACGGCGACCCTGGTGTTCGCCTGCGTGATGAGCTCCATGGTGGCCGACGCGGGGTATATCGTGTTGACGCCGCTGGGGGCGTTGATCTTCGCCGGCCTGGGGCGCCACCCCATCGCGGGGTTGGCGGCGGCCTACGCCGGGGTCAGCGGTGGGTTCAGCGCGAACCTGTTGATCACCGGGTTGGACCCGATGCTGGCGCGGCTCACGGGGCAGGCCGCCCAGATGTTGGATCCCACCTATCACGTGGACGCCACGGCGAATTACTTCTTCCTGGTGGTGTCGACGATCCTGGTGACCGTCGTGGGGACCGTGGTGACGACAAAGATCGTGGAGCCCATGCTGGGGGATTGGGATCCCTCGCAGGCCGGGGAGAAGCTCGAGGAGCCGACGAAGCCGACGGGCCAGGAGCGGAAGCACTTCTTCGCCGCGTTTGCGGTGGGGTTGGTGGTGGCGGCGGGGATCGCGTTTCTGGGGATCTGGTCGGGATCGCCCCTGCGGGATCCCATCGAGCCCGGGGAGCCGGCGGTGAACCAGCTCCGGTCCTACTTCGACAGCGTCGAGGTGTTGGTGGCCCTGCTCTTCATGATCCCCGGGATCGTGTACGGGATCCTGAACAAGACGATCAAGAGCGATAAGGACGTGGCGAAGATGGCGTCGGCGACGATGGGGACCATGGGTGCCTATATCGTGCTGGCCTTCGTGGCGGGGCAGTTCGTGGAGTACTTCAACTGGTCGAATATCGGGGTGGTCACGGCGGTGCGTGGGGCCGAGATGTTGGAGCAGATCGGGTTAGAGGGGATCACCCTCTTGCTCGCGTTCATGGTGGTCGCCGGCGTCCTGAACCTCTTCGTGGGGAGCGCCAGCGCGAAGTGGGCGTTTATGGCGCCGATCTTTGTGCCCATGTTGATGATGATGGGGTTGAGCCCGGAGGCCACGCAGGCGGCCTATCGGGTGGGCGACTCGGTGACGAATATCATCACGCCGCTGATGCCCTACCTGCCGATCATCATCGTGTTCGCCCAGAGGTACGTGAAGGATATCCAGATCGGGACGATCTTGACGGTGATGCTGCCCTACTCGGTGGCGTTGGGGATCGCCTGGTCGCTGCTCTTCATCGTGTTCATCTTGCTGGGGCTGCCCTTGGGGCCCGGGGTGGACGCGTTCTATGATCCGGGAGTGTTGGAATGAAGGTATTGGGGTGGTTGGTGTTGGTGGGGTTGATGGTGGGGTGCCGGACGGCACCGGAGACCGAGGAGGCGCCCGCTGAGGAGCTCGAGGCGCCCGAGAAGAGAGAGGAGGGGGAGGTGGACGAGGAGATCGTTTTGCCCGAGGGGTTTGACGTGCAGGGCCATCGGGGGGCTCGAGGGTTGTCGCCGGAGAACACGTTGCCGTCGTTGGAGGTGGCGTTGGATCTCCTGGTGGACACTCTGGAGATCGACTTTCACTTAAGCGCCGATGATTGGGTGGTGGCCTGGCATGACCCCTACCTGGACGCGTCGCTGTGTCGGGTGCCCGAGGGGGAAGAAGGGCTGCCGGACCCCGACGAGCTGCCGCCGATGCACGAGGATCTTCGGGTGCGGAGCCTGACGGCGGAGCAGTTGTCTCGGTACATCTGCGATCGAAACCCCGACGTGGAGCGGTTTCCCGACCAGGCGGCGTTGCCCACGGAGCTGGCGGGTGACGAGTTCCGGATCGTGACGCTGGAGGAGATCTTCGAGTTCGTCGCCGAGTATGCCGAGAGCCCGGAGAAGACCGCGGAACAGCGTGAGAACGCCGCCCGGGTGATGTTCAACCTGGAGACGAAGCGGGTCGAGGACCGGCCGGACTTCATCGACGACGGGTTCGACGGGGAGGAGCCAGGGGTCTTCGAGAGGCAGTTCGTGGAGGCCGTGGAGGCCCACGGGATGGAGGAGCGGGTGATGCTCCAGAGCTTCGATCATCGGTCGCTGTGGGCGGCCCGGTCGATCGCCCCCTGGCTGACGCTGGTGGCCCTGGACCGGGAGATCGAGACGCCCTTTGAGGAGTTCCGGGACCGGGGCGTGTCGGTGTGGTCGCCCCGGGCCCGGCTGGTCACGGAGGAGACCGTGGCGGCGGCCCAGGACGCGGGGTTGCAGGTGATCCCCTGGACGGTGAACGACCCGGCGGAGATGGAGCGGCTGATCCGGTTGGGGGTGGATGGGATCATTACGGATCGGCCCGATTTGTTGGTGGTGTATCGGCGGTGAGCCCGGAGGTGCGTTGGGGAGGCGACCACCGTGGGTGGTATGGCACCTCCCCTCGGGCCAAGGCCACGAGGCTCGGCGAGTCGGGCCTGGAACAGCGGCCCGAAAATCCTCGCGGGCCAAGGCCCGCTGCGGGGTGGTGGCGTGTCGCCGGTGGCGACGTGACTGGAAGTTGGGGGCGGCGGTTGGTACGGTGGTGGGGCTAACGAATTGAGCGAGGAGGCAGCGATGTCGATGCGGAGAAATCTGGGACGAGGGCTTCGGGTGGCCAATCAGGTCAACCGGGCCACAGGGCGGCGCCATCGACGTGGGTACCGACGTCAGGGGAGCTGGGTGTCGGTGATCGTGATCGTGGGGATCTTTCTCTTCCTGCACTTCTTTTCCGACGACGATTCGAGCTCGTCGACGAATCAGGCCCAGCAGGATACGACGGTGACGGCGCCGGCGCAGCCTGTGGGGCAGCCGCAGAATCCGTAGGTCCATCGGAACGACAGGCCAGCTGCACAAGTGAGCGAAGCCGGAGGTACAGAAGGCCACGGAGTTACACCTTCATGTCTGGCTCAGGTGCCGCATTGAGGTGACCTCACTGGAGCTGCTCGAACTCCGCCTGGCATTCCACCACCATCGTGCGCAGCCTCTCGTGACATGGATCTCCAATCCCAGAGGAATACGCAGCGAAACCGTCGCAGTCGAGCTCCAAGATACACTGAGCGGCGTCCTCGGCGAGCGCGAGACACGGTGGAGAGAGCTGGACGAGGAGCGCATGCTCCTCGGCGCACCCTCGCAGGCAGTCGTCGAACTCCTCGGGATGATCGGGGACACAGACGGTCTGCTGGCGACAGATCCTCTCGCACAGGTCGTCCGGCAGCCCATCGGTGGCCTCGACGGCGTCGGTCGTCTCCGCGGAAGCGTACTCTGCGGGTTCCTCATCCGGCGCGGGCTCCGCGGCAGCGTGCTCTGCGGACACTCCATCGGGCGCGGACTGAGGCGCGGAGCAGGCAGCGAGGGCCAGTAGTCCGGAGGTGAACAGATAGGGCAGGGAGAACAGTCGAAACATGTCAGCTCGTCCAAGTGGGGAAGACGGGAAAGAGTCGGGGGTTGTCAGCGCAGGTCGGGGCACTCCTCACGTAGGGCAGCGCAGGCGTCGATGTCGGGAAAGGCTTCGTCCGTGTCCTGCCTCCTCGCCCTAGACGTCCAAGATATGCCTTCCATGGCCTCTTCCATCTTGCCCATGCCTTCATCACTGGTGACGTCATTGCAGGTTAGTTCAGCGAACGCACGAAAACCGCCAAAGGTGTAATCTGCCGCGGCATTCAGACAGTCGGTGAGCTCCGCCAGGGTGGCCGAGCAGGCCGAGAGATCTTCCTGAGAGAAGCAGAGGTCGTCGAAGCTCTCTTCTTCCAGATCGCTGGCCAGGCACTCCTCTTGGGCGGCGTGACAGGCACTCTCGTCTTCGGAGAAGAAGAAAGCCATCGCACCACTGAAGAGACACCCCGCCTTCTTCATGGTGTCGTCGCCCAACTTCGCCTTCATCTCTTGCTGTAGGTATTCACAGTAGGCGTTAGCCTGCTCGAAGGTCAGCGCGTCCAGCTGGGTATCCGCAGGGATCTCCAAAGACTCTTCAGCTACCACAGTTTCATCCGGCGCGGACTCCGCGGCAGCGTCCTCTGCGGACTCTTCGGGCGCGGACTGAGGCGCGGCGCAGGCAGCGAGGGCCAGTAGTCCGGAGGTGAACAGATAGGGCAGGGGGAACAGTCGAAACATCTCAGATCGTCCAAGTGGGGGGAGGGAAAGAATTGGTGAGACTATTACAAAGGACCTGTCCTTGCAACGGCGGGAGGACTCTCGGGTGCGATCGGTTTCCGTCGGTAGGGACGTCGTCATGGCCGCCCGGTGGGTGCGGGTCGGGCTTCGCGGTGGGGCGGACGTTCGGGCGGCGCGGGACGACCCCTCCGCCCTTCGGGCACCTCCCCACAGGGTGGGGAGAAGGCTCGGGGCTTCGTTGTCTCTCATAGGGTTCGCGATGGGCCGACCCCCGTGGGTGGCGCGAACGCTGCTTTCCGTCCTCTGACCTCCGTCCTCTGGCCTCCGTCCTCTGACCTCCGTCCGATGACCTCTGTATTACCAATCGGTGATTTTGTAGTCCTTGAGGAACTGGCCCCAGATGTGTTCGCCGGTGTTGAGGCCATGGAAGATGGGGTCGACGATGCGGGCGGCGCCGTCGACGATGTCCAAGGGGGGGTGGAAGCGGTGGAGCTCCCGTTTGCGGCGGGCGTGGTGGGCGGGGTCTTCGTCGGTGACCCAGCCGGTGTCGACGCTGTTCATGTGGATGCCGTCCTCGATGTAGTCCATGGCCGAGGTGCGGGTCATCATGTTCAGGGCCGCCTTGGCCATGTTGGTGTGGGGATGGCGGTCGGTCTTGAAGGTTCGGTAGAACTGGCCCTCCATGGCGGAGACGTTGACGATGTGTTTGTCCCGGGTGGGGACGGCGACCATCAGGGGTTTGAGGCGGGCGTTGAGGATGAAGGGGGCCACGGAGTTGACCAGGTGGACCTCGAGGAGCTCGATGGCGGAGACCTCGTCGAGTTTGAGGCGCCAGCTGTTGACCTTTCGGAGGTCGACCTGCTGGAGGTCGGCGTCGAGTTGGCCCCGGGGAAAGAGGTGGTGGCCCCGCTCGGTGTCTTCGGCGAGGAGCTCGATCTGGGAGAGGACCGCCGAGGGGGTGGCGGTGGTGAGCTCGGAGTCGGTGTCGGCCGAGGGGCCAGCGTGGGCGACGAGGCGGCGGGCCTCCTCGGGGAGGGCCGTGGGGTCGAGCTCGGCGTCCATGAGGTGGTCGTAGAAGCCGGCGGGGCGGCGGACGGTCTGGCAGGCGTTGTTGATTATGAAGTCCAGGCGGGACCGGCGGGTGAGGAGGTGGCGGCAGAAGTTCTCGACGCTCGGGGTGTGGCGAAGGTCGAGGCCGTAGATCTTCAGGCGGTCTTTCCAGTCGGAGAAGTCCTCCTCGGCGGCGTATCGGGTGGCGGCGTCGTGGGGAAACCGGGTCAGGCAGATCACCTCGGCGCCGTTGCGCAGCAGCATCAGGGCGGCCTGAAAGCCGATCTTGACCCGGGCGCCGGTGACGAGGGCCACCCGGCCGGAGAGGTCGGCTTCGGGGAAGCGCTTCTCGTAGTTAAAGTCGCCGCACTCCAGGCACATCTGATCGTAGAAGGAGTGGACCTCGGTGAAGGTGCGGCCGCAGACATAGCAGGCCCGCTCGAAGTTCAAGTCACCGATGGGATCCGAGGTGGTGCGCTCCTGGCCGCCGTCCCGGGAGTCGGGGACGTCGTGGAAAGCCTCGAGGCGGCGGGGGGTCTCGAAGATGGGGTTCTCCCGGGCCTCTCGGATCCCGGTCTGGTCCAGGAGGGCCTCGTCGTCTTTGCGGCGCTCCTGCTTCTCGCGGCGGTGGCGAGCCCTGGCGAGTGCTCGGCGCTCCCGTTTGCCCGGTCGGGAGACCCGTCCGGCGGCTTTGAGAAAGCGGGTCCGAAGGTCTTCGTGGACGTCGACGAGGAGGGACCGGTCTTCGACGAGCTCTTCGAGGAGGTCGGCGGCTTCTTCGATGCGGCGAATCAGGGATTCGGGGGTGTCGGTCATGGGCGTGGTCAGATGGGCAGTGCTGGGGGACTACGAACGCGAGGGACGACATCGCCAGGAGGGGATAACACCTGCGGGGGCGCAGGGACAAGCGGAGCCGAGAGAGTGCGATCCACGTTGGTTGATCCGTTAGCCCGCTGCGGAATGGAGACACCCCACCGACGGAACCGACGGAAGGAAACCGATCACACTCGCGGAAACAGGCGGACTTGCATTCCCAATGATGCTACTTTAGCGAGTTGTACCCCATTACGACGAAAGTAGTGAGGAATCGTAGTTGTTTTATGGGCGTCTCCAAGCCGAGGTATCGCATGAAGATGAATTACGCGAAGTGGTTGTGGGCAGGGATGTTGGCGTTGGGTCTGACCGCTTGCTCCGGGGAGGACGGCCTCCACGGAACTGATGGTGCGGATGGCGCGGATGCTCCTCCCCTGATGGTCTCGAGTTCTCCAGCGGGAGAGGATTGCCCCGCCGGGGGTACGACGTTCAGCTTCGGGTACGATACCACCGAGAATGGAGAGATCGACGATGAGGTCTCGACCCATACGATTTGTGATGGCGAGCAAGGAGAGCAAGGCGAGCAAGGAGAGCAAGGAGAGCAAGGAGAGCAAGGAGAGCAAGGCGAGCAAGGAGAGCAAGGAGAGCAAGGAGAGCCGGGCCGAGACCTGCTCGTCGAGACGGCCCCGGCGGGCGATGCCTGTCCCGAAGGCGGATTCACATTGTGGATCGGGTACGACACCACTGACGATGGAGAGATCGACGACGTCGTGGTCGAAGAGACGGTCTGCGATGGCGTCAATGGGGCCGACGGAGTGCCCATGTTGATGGAGACCGAGCCGGCGGATTCTGAGGCATGTCCGGCGGGAGGCACGCACTTCACATTTGGGCACGATACTACTGACGACGGAGAGATCGACGTTGTCTTCTCGACGGATGTGATCTGCAACGGTGTCGATGGAGACGACGGACTGACGGTCCTCCTGGAGACCGAAGATGCCGCAGACTGCGAAAACGGTGGGACCCGGTTCCGGTTCGGATACGACACCACGGGCGACGGCGAGATCGACGACGTGACCGGTGATGAGACGGTGTGCAACGGCGTGGATGGAGAGCCGGGGCCGGAGCTGCTGGTGGAATCTAGCAGCTACTCAGAGACCTGTGTCAGCCCGGGAGTAAGCTTCGTGTTCGGTTATGATACCACTGGAGATGGAGCGATCGATCAGGTCGTCTCGGAGTACAACCTCTGTGGGTCCACTCGAGAGTCTGTGGTGCAAGGGAAGAGAGTGTTGCTCTATCTCGACACCTCAAATGCGAGCGGTGTGCGAGCGGGCCTGACGGCGTTGGACTCAGAGGGCCTCATCGAATTGACCGATGTGACGGGTTCGTTGAGCGATGCCGAGACGGAGTTGGCGTCCGGTGACTATGACGTGGTGGTGGTCTTCATCCACAGTGGGGGTGCCTCCGGGGCGTTGTACAACGCCCTCGATGAGTGGGTCGAGAATGGCGGTAGGGCGTTAGGGGGGACGTGGTTTAACTCACCGCTGGCTGCAACCATGGGTGTAGAGGTGGTGCAGGAGAACAGGAGCGAGGCGACGTTTACGACGCCCCTGATGTCCTTCGGGGTGGCTTCTCCGTTGCAACTGACTTCTCCCCAGTGGGGTTCGTTCGCCCCGTATCTTGTCCCTCTGGATGGTGGTGTCTCGGTCTGTACCTACGAGGATGATTCATCGTGCGCCGTACATGGCAACGCCGGTCGGACTCTGATGTTTGGGTTCCTGTCGGACACCTTTGAGGTGAGCGAAGGGCGCCAGCTCATGCTGAACGCGTTGGCGAAAGTCCTGAAGTGATCAACACGCCCGGATCGGGTCAATGAGGAGCAGAGGGCGTCCGTTCGCGGGCGCCCTCTTTGCGTCCGTGGCGGCGATTGCGTGCGAGGAGGTTCCTTGTATCTCTAAGAGTGGGGCGTTAAGTAATAATTTGTTCGTCCAACGATCAATATGCTTGGAGGTAGAAGATGAGAGAGCACAGCGCGAAGTGGTTGTTACTCGGTTTGCTGGTGGTTGGGATCGGTGCCTGCTCCGGTGAGGATGGGATGGACGGCGAGGATAGGAGCCCGCCGCCCCTGATGGTCGAGAGTTCGGCGGCCGGAGAAAATTGTCCCGCCGGTGGGACCACGTTTAGCTTCGGCTACGACACAACAGGCGACGGTGAAATCGATGATGAGGTGTCGAGTCATCATGTCTGTGATGGCGAGCAAGGCGACGACGGACGTGACCTCCTGGTGGAGACGGTCGCAGCGGGTGACTCCTGTCCTGCCGGTGGGATCACCCTCTGGATCGGGTATGACACCACGGGCGACGGCTCGATTGACGACATGGTGGCCGAAGAGACGATCTGCGACGGTGTGGATGGCAGCGACGGGCAGTCGGTTCTGGTGGAGACGGAAGACGCGACGAGCTGTGAAAACGGCGGTACCCGGTTCCTCTTTGGCTACGACACGACGGGCGACGGCTCGATCGACGACGTGACCGCCGAAGAGACGGTCTGTGATGGTGAGGATGGAGAATCTCTGCTGGTCGAGTCCTCGACCACGGTTGGGGAGTGCTTAGGAATCGTCTTCACCTTCGGCTACGACACGAACGGTGACGGGGCGATCGATGAGATCACTTCGGAGACCGAAGTATGTACTACCACTCGAGAAGCGGTGGTCCAGGATATGGAGGTGCTCCTCTACGTGGACTTTAATTATGGAGACAGCGCTGTGGAAGCGGGCCTGACAACCCTGGAGAGCGAAGGGCTGATCGAGCTCACAGTGGCTTCCTCTTGGACCGAGGCACGGGACGTCCTGAACGACGGCAGCCCCGATATCGCGGTGATTTTGAACCAGGGTACTTCCCCCACCTCCGACTTCTTAAGCGAGCTTGAGTCGTGGGTGGAAGATGGACATCCTGCCATCGCGTCGTCGTGGAATGAAGACTCAGAGATCTTTGATCTCATGGAGGCGTCGGCGGTCTCCAACAACCAGGCCGAGGCGACCTTCACTTCGCCGCTCTTGTCCTTCGGGTTGCCTTCCCCGCTGGAGTTGACCAACCAGGGGTGGCTGGAGTCGTTCTCGCGAGGGATGGATCCTGTGGGCGAAGGTGTGTCACTCTGCATCTTCGAGGACCAGACCTCCTGCGCGGTTCATGGCAACCAGGGGCGGACCCTGATGCTGGGCTTCGTGAGCGACGCTGTGGAGGTGAGCGACGGGCGTCAGCTGATCCTGAATGCGCTGACGACGGTCCTGTTCTGATCCGCTGTTGACCTGAAGGTCCGGCAGGGGACCGTGCAACTCTCGAGGGCGCCCGTTCGCGGGCGCCCTTTAGCTATCTTGGGAGTGATTGCGTGGGGTCGCGGAGCGGTGTTACCGTGGGGGGTAAGACGGAGACCTCACGGGAGAGAAGATGGCGCGGTGGTTCAGCATAGTGGTGGTGATGGCGACGACGGTCTTCGCGGTGTCCGCGGGGGCGATGACCGTGGAGCAGGTGCCGACGCCGAACCCCGGCGGTGGTACCTGGGTGGTGGATCTGCCGAATGTGATGACGGCGCAGGATCGGCAGTTCATCAATCAGCAGATGACCGCGCTGGAAGCGGACCTCGGGGTGGAGGTGGCCATCGTGATCGTGGATTCTGTGCGGGCACCGACGCCGAAGGAATTCGCCACGGCGCTCTTCAATCATTGGGGCATTGGCAAGGCGGGGATCGACAACGGGCTTCTGGTGCTGCTGGTGATGAGTGAGCGTCGGCTGGAGATGGAGACCGGGTACGGAATGGAGGCGATTCTCCCCGACGGGTGGCTGAAGAATATGCAGGAGGAGCTGATGGTGCCGGAGTTTCGCCGGGGCGACTTCGGGGCCGGGCTGGTGGCGGGGCTGGGGGCGGTGGATCAGCGGTTGCGGGACTATCCGGATGGGATTGGCCACAACCCGGATCCGGCGAACCTGCCGCAGCCGGAGCGGGAGATCCCCTGGTGGTTGGTGATTCTGGGGGGCGGTCTGGCCACCCTCGGGGGGGCGGCCGGTGTGGGGCGGCACCGGGAGCGGACCTGCCCGGAGTGCAAGGTTCGAATGAACCTGCTGTGCCCGGTGAGCACTCGAGACAAGTTGAGCACGGGGCAGCAGAAGGAGAAGTCCCTGGGGTCCGTGTCCTATCGGGCCTACGAGTGTCCCCAATGCGCTTTCGAGAGGATCGCGTCGTCGAATCGATTCTTCTCGGGGTACTCCCGGTGTTCGGCTTGTTCCCATCGGACGATGAGGGTGAACAGCCAGACGATTCGGGCGGCGACGACGTACTCTACGGGGCTGAGGCGGATCACGGAGACCTGCACCCATTGCTCCCATCATAACGTGAGGGATGCTGTGATTCCGCGGCGGACCCAGTCGTCGAGTTCGGGAGGAGGTTCTCGAGGTGGTGGATTTGGTGGTGGGCGCTCCGGTGGCGGTGGCGCCGGCTCGAGCTGGTAGGGAGAGAGTGATGAGCGACGAGATCAATTACGACGATGTCGATGAGGTAATCGGGCTGGCGAGTCGGATGCGTCAGGAGTCCCAGGGACGGCTGACGGCCGAGGAGATGGCCGAGATCGGCGCCGAGTTGGGGATCCCGGCGGAGTATGTGGACCAGGCTCGGGAGGAACTCTCCCGGCGCCGGGCCGAGGAGGAGCGGGCGGAGAAGGCCGCCCGGGCCCGTCGGAACCTGGTGATGATGGTCGGCGGAGGGGGGTTCTTGCTGACGGCCCTGGTCTTCGGGTTGTGGAGCATGGTCGCCGTGTCGTCGCTGCAGGGTGTGTACGCCCAGGTGGAGGCTCAGGCCGCGGAGGTGCAGAACGTGGAGGACCGGCGGGAGGCGATCCTGGAGCTCTATGCAGACAGGCCCGATTCGGTGGAGCGCGACGCGGAGATCGTGGGTTCGGAGAATCGAATTCGGGTGGCTCGGCAGCGGTACAACGAGGCGGTGGCGGTGTACAACCAGCGGGCGGCGCGGTTTCCGGCGAGTCTGTGGACGGGGGCTGCGGGGTTGCCCGATCGAGTGGAGGCGAAGTGACCGGAGCGCGGCGGTGGACGATCTTTTTCGGGGTCCTGGCGTGGCTTCTGGTGGTCTCGTCGACGGCGATGAGCCTGCAGCCCAGGCAGATCGTCAATCCCCAGGATCGAGGGGAATGGGTCAGTGACGTGGCGAGGCTCCTGACCCCCGAGGAGCAGGCTCAGCTCAACAGGATCATCGATGCCCTGGAGGCCGACACGGGGGTGGAGGTCGCGGTGGTGACCGTGCCGTCCGTGGGAGCGCCGACGACGAAAGACTTCGCCACAGCGCTCTTCAATCACTGGGGGATCGGCAAGGCTGGAGAGGACAACGGGCTCTTGATCGTCGTTGACGACGACAACCGTCGGTTGGAGATGGAGACCGGCTATGGGCTGGAGGAGATCCTCACCGATGGGTGGTTGGCCATGATGCAGCGAGACGAGATGGTGCCGCATCTGCGCAGGGATCATTATGGGCCGGCGCTGATCGCCGGGATGGAGGCGATCGACGATCGGGTCCGGCGCCACATGGATCCGGAGGGCGCCGGGGCCAGGCAGGCTGTGACGACGGTCCGGTCCCGACCGGTGTCGGATGAGGCGCGGAGCCGGTGGTGGCTGTGGGGGGTGTTGCTCCTGGTGGTGGGAGCTGCAGGGGTGGTGGAGGCCCGGCGGCGGCACTACCAGTGCCCGGAGTGTGCGGGATCGATGAAGCTGGTCGAGGGTCTCCGGGCTTCGGACCACCTGTCGCCGGGTCAGTTGGCGGAGCGGGAAGTGGGGTCAAAGACGTTTCGGGTGTATCTGTGCTCCTGTGGGTATTCTGACGCCGTGGATCGGCCGGTGCGCAGCTACCAGGGGCTGCCCTGTCCGAGCTGTGGCTTCTCGGCCGTGGAGTACCGCAGTGAGGTGTCTCAGGCGGCGACCTACGATGAGCCCGGGGAGAGGCTGCGGATCGAGGACTGTCAACATTGTGACTTCGAGGTGAGTAAGACCGAGGTGATTCCGTCTCGTCGGCCTATCGAGGGCGCGGACAGCGGGTTTCGGGACCTCGGTGGTCGAGCGCCGACGCGCCAGCACGGGCCGAATCGGCCCCGGCGTGGGGGGCGAGGAGGCCCCCCGAGGGGTCGAGGTGGTGGAGGCGGCGGCGGTGGTGGGCGCTCCGGCGGTGGGGGAGGATTTGGCGGCGGTCGCTCCGGTGGGGGCGGGTCGGGCAGCAGCTTCTAAGACGGGAACCGAGTGGAGAGCAAAGGCATGGCGAAGAAGGTCAAGGTGAAGAGCTACGAGTCGGAGCTGGAGTACATGGAAGATGTGCTCGTCTGGCTGGAGAATCGGTGCAAGTTCTTGATCACCCAGAAGTGGATCGACCGGCAGAACACCACCGACGAGGTGCCGGGGCAGTGGATCCCCCAGACCGACCAGTCGCCTCAGGTGCTGCGGCATAAGCTGGTGACCTACGAAGAGCAGCTCGTGGAGAGCGAGGAGATCCTGGAGGCCCGGTCGAAGAAGACCCGGGAAGAGGGTAAGCGGATCGCCATCGATGAGCTCTGCGAGCTCTATGGGTTGGACGAGTTCGAGCGGACGATCCTACTCATGGCTTCCGCGGTGGCGTTCTCGGCCCGGTTTCAGCAGTTCTATGGCCAGCTTCAGGATGGGTTCGACGCGCTGACGGTGGAGACGGTGTACAACTTCTTCGAGCTCCCGTTCGCGGAGCGGATTCGGCGGCGCCGGTATTTCTCGAAGAGCTCCCCGCTCTTGCGCCATGATCTGGTGAGCATGGATCTGATGAGCCGGTTTAACGCCCCCGAGGATCTCTTGCGGGCCGTGATCCAATTGTCGAACCGGACCTTCGGGTACCTGGTCGGGCACAACGACCTGATGGACGAGTTCATGGAGTTCTCCAGCGTGGAGGAGCCCCACTCGCGATTTGATCAGGTGGTGCTCAGCGCCGAGGACAAGCGGCGGATCTTGTCGGTGGTGGAGCGTCATGAGGAGTACCTGAAGTACCGAAAGGAGTGGGGGTTCGACGAGGTGATCTCCTACGGTCGAGGGGCGCTGATGCTCTTTCATGGGAAGCCGGGGACGGGGAAGACCATGATGGCTCATGCGGTGGCGGAGAAGATGGGCAAGCGGGTGCTGAACGTGGACATCCCGACCTTCGCGAACCACGCGATGGCCGAGCGGTTCTTGCCGTCTCTCTTTCGGGAGGCCCGGATGCAGAACGCGCTCCTCTTCTTCGATGAGTGCGAGGTGCTCTTTGCCGATCGGCGTCATGGCAACATCTTGATGACCCTCTTGTTGACCGAGATCGAGCGGTTTGAGGGGGTGGCGATCCTGGCGACGAATATGCCCGGGGTTTTGGACGAGGCGCTGGACCGGCGGATCCTGGTGAAGGTGAGGTTTCCCGTGCCCGATCGGCAGTCTCGGCGGGAGATCTGGGAGAAGCATCTGCCGGAGCAGGCGCCCGTGGATGACGACGTGGACCTGGACTCCCTGGCGGAGCGGTTCGAGATGACCGGAGGGTATATCAAGAACGCGATTCTGACGGCGGTGGCCGAGGCGGTGCACACCGACGAGGAGGATCCGAAGATCACCATGGGGGCCCTGGAGCGGGGGGCCCGGGCGCAGCTCACGCCGGTGGTGGACGATGAGTCGCCGCTTATGGAGCCCAAGGTGCGGCTGACCGACGTGGTGTTGCCCGAGGATCTGAAGGAGAAGGTGGTGGAGATCGTGGACGCCGCGCGCCATCAGCGGACGATCCTGGAGCGGTGGGGGATCGGGGAGCACTTAAGCCACGGCAAGGGGGTGGCGGCTCTCTTCTATGGAGAGCCCGGGACGGGGAAGACCCTGTGCGCCGAGGCGGTGGCCACGGAGTTGAATCGGACGTTGCTGGTAGCCAGCGTGCCGGCGCTGAAGTCGAAGTGGGTGGGAGAGACGGAGCGGAACCTGGAGAAGCTCTTTCAGGAGGCCCGGGCTCATAACGCGGTGCTCTTTTTGGACGAGGCTGACGGGTTGTTGATGACCCGGGGAGAGGGCCTGGCGAGCCGTCATGACGACGCGTCGGTGAACGTGTTGTTGACGAGCCTGGAGCGCCACGAGGGGGTGGTGTTGTTGGCGACGAATCGGCCCCAGGCGTTGGACCAGGCCCTGGCGCGGCGGATCGGATACCGCCTGGAGTTCCCGAGACCGACGGCGGAGCTGAGGGCCCGGATCTGGTCGCTCCTGTTGCCGGAGACGGTGCCTACTGATGGCGAGATCGACGTGGAGTCTCTGGGCAAGCGGTTCGACTTGACCGGGGCGTTGATCAAGAACGCTGTGTTTAAGGCGGCCTTTCGGGCAGCTCGTGGAGAGAGCCCGGTGACGATGGCGCTGCTGGAGGCGGCCGCGGCCGAGGAGGCCGGGGAGTCCCGGCCGGTGGCGATCGGGTTCGGGGTGCCTCAGCCGGGGTGAATGAGGGGCGGAAAGGCTGGACGGCCGGGGCTGGACGTCCACGGTGTGGGGCATTAAGGTGGTGGGCGTTCACCACAAGACAAATCTTTCGGAGGAAGAGCATGAACTGGAAAGTGATGGTTGCGACGGTAGCCCTCTTGGCGATGGCCGTGGGTTGTGATGAGGTTGAAGAAGTAGCGCCCGTGGAGACGGAGCCGGCCGAGGAGCCCGCCGAGGCGCCGGAGCCGGAGCCGGAGCCGGAGCCCGAGGCGGAGCTTCAGGAGTTGGATGAGCTGGGGATTCAGGCGATGGTGCCTGAGGGAGCGCAGATGGCCGAGACTCCCGGTGGGGTCACGATCATCGGGATGGACGTGTCGATGAACGTGACTCGACCGTCGGAGTTCGGGATCTCTACGGAGCTGGAAGAAGCCCAGGCCTGGGTGGAGGAGAACCGCGATCCCCAGGGCCTGGAGGTGGAGGAGCTGGAGGACGGGTGGCTGATCACCTACACCGTGGAGGGTGAGCTGGGGACCAGCTACGCGCTCGATGGAGCTCGGACCATCGGAGAGGAGACCTTCATGTGCCAGACCTCGGTCGGGTATGAGTCTCTGCGGGATGGTGCGGTGGAGCTCTGCCGGACGTTGCAGTGATTGGCTGGCAGTGATCCAGCTGCAGTGATTTGACGCTGACGAAGACACCGGGCGCCCTGGGGCGCCCGGTGTTTTTGATCAGCCAGCCTTTCGACGCAGGACGAGGGCGCCGAGAGCGGTGAGTAGGAGCAGGAGTGCGGCAGGGGGAGCGGTGTCGCCCGTGGTGGAGCAGCCCGAGGCGCCGCCGTCGTGGATGTGCAGGGGGTCGGAGGTCGGCCCCGTGCGGCCGTAGCGGTCAACCCAGGTGGCGGTGACCGTGAGATCGATGGAGTCTGTTCGGGTATCTCGATCGCCCCAGACCACGGAGAATCGATCGAAGGGGGAGAGCAGGACCTGGGCCTCTTCGGGGAACTGGGCTTCCAGGCCTGAGGGCGCTGAACCTTCGATGTCGAAGCGGAGGCCGTACTGAGCGTCGGTGAGGTCGGGAGCCCAGGCGGCGTAGGAATCGTGGTCCTCTGGGATGCCGGCGTACTCCTCTTCGTAGCCGTGCACGGTGATGGCGAGGGAGCCGAGGTCGGACTTACTGTGGTTCTGGCGGCGGTCGGCGCGGCTGAGGCTGCGGAGCTCGAGGACGACGGGATCGGGGAAGGCTGCCTCTTCGGTGGGCTCTTCCTCGGAGATGGGCAGGGGCGCGAAGGGTGGGGGGGCGAGCCCGGCGACGGCGACGGAGGCTGTCAGGGTGAGGGCGATGAGGAAGGTCAGGGTTGTGGTTCGTCGAGACATGTGGGGCTCCTGTAGGGATCCGGTGGGTGAGAGATACTAGCCAGTGTGGGGAATGGTAAGCAATGTGCGTGCCACGCGCTTGTTTCTTGAGTAATAGGAGCTGATGTGGGCGAAGGTGGGCGACATCGGAGCGGGGGTTGTCCACCTCTGGGGTAGGTGTCACTGAGGAAAGCTGAGAGTTGCCGAAATGAGTGTTGTGCGGGGGCATCGGTGGTTCTAGGATGGCGGGGATAAATAGTGAAGTGAATCTCCTGCAGGAAAGGACGGAAGATGACAAATCGAATTCTCTGTGTGCTGATCGGGATGCTTTTCTTGGCGATGGGGTGTGGGCAGGTGGAGGAAGAGCCCCAGGATCAGGAGCCGCCGTCGATGTCGAAGGACGAGGCCGAGGACCTGGCCAAGGCCGACAGCCTGATCGACTACTGTGAGATCTATGACTGGTATGGCGACGGGATCTGCGATGAGTTTTGTCTGCGCCCGGATCCGGACTGTGAGACCGAGGAGCAGCCCTACAGCTTTGCGGAGTTCTTCGAGCGGTTCAACGGGGCGGAGTTGCCCGGGTGCGGGACCTTCGAGTTGTGTTGGTACAACTATGATACCGAGGAGTGCACGGCGGAGCAGACTCCGGCGGAGATGCACCAGACCCTGGACTTCTGGACGAACCGGGGCGACCCCTACACGGGGGTGTACCTGGCGATGAACCGGGAGGAGGAGCTCACGATCGAGGTCGGCGCTGATGGCCTGGATCGGGTGCACTACCAGGAGACGTTCCCGAAGTCGATGCCCCCCGGGCCGGGCAGTGAGGTGGGGTTCTTGACCCGGTACACGATGACCATTGAGGCCCGCGGGTCCGAGGTGGAGCGGCTGACGATCTACCAGGAGGACTACGATCCTCGGACCGATACGTGGGAGCCCTGGTTCGATATTCGGTTTCAGTGGGATAACCCCCTGGTGTGCGAAGAGGCCTGAATCCTCAGCGAGCGCGGACTTTCCAGGGCGATCCCGACGGGGATGGGTCGACGCGAAAGAGATCGATCTCGATGAGGCCCGGGGTGAGGGTGTCGGGGTGTCTCATGTCGAAGCGGAGGTTGCCGGCGCTGTAGACGATGGCGCCGGGGCCGCTGTGTTCGACCTCCTGGACGACGTGGGGGCCGTGGCCGTAGAGGAGGTCAGCGCCGGCGTCGAGGAGGCCGTGGGCCAGGCGACGTTGGTCCGGGGAGGGCTCGGCGGCGAGCTCTTCGCCCCAGTGTAGGGAGACGATGATCAGGGCGTCGGGGTGGTCGGCGCGGAGATCTTCGACCCGAGAGAGGAGGGCCCGGCGGCTGGCTGTTCGATTCCAGAGGATTTTCGGCGACGGGTGGTCTCCGGGGTTGATCCGTGGAGGGTGGGCGGTGATGGCCAGGACGAGGACCGGGTGGTCGCCGATGGTGAGCTCTGCGGGTGGCCCGAGGCCGGCGGCGACGATGCGGCGCTCGTCGAGGTGGGTGACGGTGTGGGTGAGGCTGTCGGGGCCGCAATCCAGGGCGTGGTTGTTGGCGACGATGGCGGCGTCGACGCCGAGGTCGACGAGCCAGTCCAGGGCGGGGGGCTCGGCGGTGAAGCGGTTGACCTGGTCAGCGAAGAGCGGGTCCGAGGCGCGGGCCTCGTCGTGGTGGCAGATGGCCGTCTCGAGGTTGATGAGCGCCAGATCGGCGGCGGTGAAGCGGCGGCGGAGCTCTTCGTCGGTGGCCGGCGGAGGCGTGGGGCGGTAGGTGTCGCCGCTCCAGCGGCCGAAGTGGACGTCGCCGCCGAGGGCCAGGGTGGCCGTGGGGGTTCTGGCGTCCGGGCTGGTGGCCATCAGGGCGACAGCGAAGAGAGCCACGGAGATCCAGGGGACATGCCGGGCCATCAGGGGGCCTCGATGAAGCTGTCGGTCCAGCTCGGGCGGCGGGGCCGGTCGTCGGTGTCGAGGAGGTCGTTCCACTCGTCGTCGGTGAGGCGTTGGGAGGCCGGCTGGGTGAACTCGAAGAAGGAGAAGACGCCGCCCTGGGTGAGGCGGTCGCCGACGCCGTCAGGGATGATCGCGTAGAGGTCGTGAACCGGGCCGATGGCGATCTGTAGCACCTCCTGGCGTTCGGCGTTGGTGTGGATATCCGTAGCCAGCGCGACGCCTCGTTGAGCGCGGCCCTCGCCGTGAATCTGAATCGACGAGGGGTCCGGGAGGAGGCCGATGGTCAGGGCTTCGAAGTGGGCGCCGATGAACTCGATGAAGGCCAGATCGTCGTCGGAGAGGGGGGTGGCGTCGAGCTGATCTCGAGCGATCCTGGCGAGTCGGTCGGCCAGGTTAGCGACCGTGGTTTGGTCGTGTTCCCAGTGCCACCGGACCAGGGGCTCATAGCCCTGGTTCAGGGCGTCGTAGGTGCTTCGGGAGAGGGTCGCCAGGTCGGTGAAGAAGGTGGGCATGGGGTCGACGAAGCCCCGGGGGCGGGGAAGGATCGGCTGCTCGACGAGGCCTCGATAGGTGACCTCACCGCCGCATTCGGCGCTGTAGTCCTGGGCGTTGTAGAGGACCGCCGTGTGCTTGAGCTGGGTGTAGCCGCTCAAGGCCAAGGAGAGGAGCCGGTCCTGCCAGGCGTCGGTGCGGGTGAACTCGAAGAGGGAGGCGTCATCGATGTCGTGGGACCTTGCGAGCGTGGCGAGGACGGCGAGCCAGCTGTGGTAGAGATCGGTGCTGAAGTAGGCCGGCTCTTGGTGGCTCTCGCGGTCGATGAGCTCGTTCAGCGCGTCCCTGTAGGCCTGTTCCCAGGCGGTGTTGGCGGCGGCGGCCAGGGCGTGCTCTTTGGCCCGGGGGGCGCCGAGGACGGCCATCACGTCGAGGGAGGAGGGGAAGGGCCGGGGGCCGGCGTCGGGGTAAGTGAGGCCCCGGAAGTAGGTGGTGTCCAGGCCCTGGCGTTGGGGAAAGAAGGTCACCTTCAGGATCCGCTCGCCATCTTCGGAGACCAGGGTGGCGAGGTCGCGGATTGCGACGGGGCCTCGGAGCTCCTCGAGGGCGTCGCGGACGGCGGCGGTGTCGAAGGGTTTGAAGATCCCCTGGTGGTCGGCGAAGGTCTGGCGGACGTGGAGGATCGTGGCGTCCACGGGGCGGCCCATGAAGGAGCCGACCAGGGCGTCGATGGACTCCCAGCGCTCCAGGGCGGTGCGGTCGCCGACGGAGAGGTTGGCCATCGTGGTGGTCAGGCCGGCCAGGGACTCGTCGAAGGGTAGAGGGGCCTGGGCGAACCAGATCATGGCCATGAAGTAGCCAGCGAGGTCGTTTTCGGCGTAGTTGCCGCGGACGATGAATTGGGTGAAGTCGATCGGGGCGGGGTCTGCGAGCCCGGGGACGGGGAGTTCGCCGAAGCCCGAGGCGTCGAAGGTGGCCTCCAGGAGCTCTTCGACGGTGGGGCGGAGGGAGTCAGCGACGTCGGGGAGGAGCTCCCGGGCGGCGTCGGGGAGGTCTTCGAGCACCGGCGGGTGAGGAGGCTCGCCCCAGAAGGGGGGCTCCCGGTCCTCGGTGAGGTTCGCGGCGGCCCGGAGGTAGAGCGAGGGGAGGGTGAAGTAGAGCGCCAGATACTCGTCCTGGGGGGAGGCGGCGGCCCGGGCGCGCTCGAGGTAGTGGGCGGCGAGGGCTTCGGTGAGGAGGAGGAGGTCATGGGCGGCCCGCTCCTCGGCTTTCTCGAGGAGGCGGAGGAACTCGTCGCGGAAGGCCTGGAGGGTGGCGTCGGCGGTGACGAATTGAGGGCGGCGCTCGTAGCGGAGGGTCTCGTAGAGGGCGTAGAACTCTCGGGTGGCGCCCTCGCGGACGACGAAGCGGTTCGCGGGGAGGAGCTCAGAGGGATCGGTGACGAGCTCGGGGAAGAGGTGGAGGTTGGTGACGGACTGCAGGTACATGTCCGTGGGTTGCAGGTGGGTGGCGGAGCCGTCTTCGTAGGTGAAGCCCGCCCCGGAGGGGTACCAGGTGGCGTTCGTGGCGTTCCGGGCCAGGGAGGACCATCGGGGAGTGTCGGTGAAGCGGTCGATGGCGAGGAGGTGGTCGCCGTCGTCGGCGACGATCATGGTGTGGTTGGCGGAGTAAGCCGGGCGGTGGAGGCCGAAGTCGGCGGGCAGGGGCTCGCCGTCGTGACGGGTGTAGCGTCGGGGGAGCTTTTGGAGGCACGCCTGCCAGTCGAAGTGCTGGGGGCCGTGGTAGCTATCGGTGCACTCCGGGATAGTTCCGTGGCCGATGGCCTCGACGGCGTCGGCGAACTCTGTGTCCCACCGGGCCGGTCCGTCGTGGACGGTGGAGGTCTCCCCGTCGCAGACGAAGGTGAGGTGGAGCCCGTCACCGGAGTAGGCCGGCTGTCGACACCGCTGACCCTGCGGCGAGATCCGGCCGGTGTGCTCGCCGTGGTCGCTGGGCTCGAGATTGCCATCGCTTTCGGTAGGCTCGAAGTGGCGAGGTTGGAGGGAGGCGAAGTGAATCTCCTCGGAGTCGGCGTGGCGGTAGGTGAAGACGACCTTTCCGTAGGCGTCGACTCGGCGGCCCGTGGGTTCGGGGCTGCAGCCGTCGTCGTAGACGGCGAAGAAGCTGTAGTGGAGGGGGCTGACCGTGGGCTCTGTGGCGTCTCCCGGGAGGTCGGTGAGGCGGATGGGAGCGCGGGCGTCGAGGTCGGTCTCGTAGAGGTCGAAGGAGCCCTCGTGGTTGGCGGCGAAGACCAGGTATCGGGAGTCGGGAAGCCAGCTCGGGTCCCGGGCGTCGCCGGGGAGGTCCGTGAGCTGTCGGATATCCCCGGAGGTGAGGTCGGCCAGGAAGATCTGGAGGTGTTCACCGGCGGTGCGGTGGAAGGCGGCGTGGTGACCGTCGGGGCTGATGCGGGCGCCCAGGCCATCGAAGAGGTGGTGGGACTCTCCGGCCACCTTGGTCGATGAGGTGTCCGAGGTGTCCGAGGGCGCTTCTGCGGGATCCCCGGGGGTCGAGCAGGCGAAGAGGAGGGCGGCGGCGAGGAGTGAGAGGGGGCAGGCGCGGAGGTTCATCGGCGGTATCCGGCGAGGGTTGGGAAGGGTGGAAAGATCCGGCGGAGGCTACCAGCAACGGGGGGTCATCGCCACCCGACTTCGCGCAGTCCCCACCAGCCGATGGCGATGGCCTCGGCGGCGTCGTGGCGAAGGGAGGTCGGGGCGGTGGCTCCCGACGCCTCGATGATCTCTCGGGCGAGCTCATCGGCGGCTTCCTTGGCCTGGACGCCGGTGCGGCGGTCTCTGGCGAGGAGGAGATCCCGTCGCCAGGTCTCGGGGGAGACATCGAGGACGGTGGCGCCCTGCTTTTCGGCGGCTCTTCGCCAGATCGAGGCCAGGTCTCGGGAGCCCTCGAGGATCAGGTAGCGGGGAGGTCCGGCGTCTCGGATCAAGGCGTAGACGGCCTTCTTCAGGCGTCCTCGGCTGCCGAAGTTGGTGGATCGATAGGCCAGGAGGTGGCCGTCTCGTCCGAAGTGGGCGATGCCGGAGCGCAGGCCCAGGTCGACGGCCATCAGGCTGGGGATGTCGTCAGGGGAATTCATGGGGATGAGGGTAGAGCGGGCTGGGAGGATTGGCCAGTGATGTGGTAGACTACAGCGGATTTCGAAACCTAAGGAGAGCGCTATGAGACTGCCTCAGTTTGTATCCCTCTTGGTGTTTGTGGGCCTCCTCTTGTCGGGGTCGACTCTGTGGGCGCTGACCG
This sequence comes from Myxococcales bacterium, assembly GCA_007120035.1. Classification (GTDB taxonomy): domain Bacteria; phylum Myxococcota_A; class Bradymonadia; order Bradymonadales; family Bradymonadaceae; genus SKON01. Next base: position 23,005 of record SKON01000222.1, on the reverse strand, counting down.
TCGATGAGGTCTATCACCCTCGGGATACGGGGGAGTGGGTCAGCGACATGGGAGGCTTGCTGGCGACAGCGGACCTCCGAGAGTTGAACCGGACCCTGGATCGGCTGGAGCGGGACACGGGCGTGGAGTTCGCCGTGGTGACCGTGCCGCATGTGGCGGCCCGGTCGACGAGGCAGTTCGCCGACGATCTCTTCGCTCATTGGGGGATCGGGAAGGCTGGGGAGGACAATGGGGTCCTGGTGGTGCTCAACGACTACGATCGGCGGCTGGAGATCGTCGTGGGGCGGGGCATGGAGGGGGTGTTGACCCGGAGCTACCTGGACCGGATGCAGGATCGAGACATGGTGCCTCATTTTCGCAACGACCGTTTCGGGATGGGGCTGCGGCGGGGTGTGGAGGCCATGGATGAGTATATTCGGGACAACCGAGACGCGATCGGGCGGGGAGCGCCGGCGGCTGATACGAGCAGGCCAGCGACGGGTACGGGCGACACCGGTGGTGGTGGTGGCGGCGGGGGCTTGATCGTGGGGCTGATCATCGCATTTTTGGCGCTCTTCGCCGGGGTCGCAGTCTTCGCCAAGGGCAAGCGGAGCAAGTGCCCGGAGTGTAAGGGCAAGCGGGTAGAGGTGCATGGGGAGAAGGTGACCCAGGCGTTGCGGCAGGCCACGGCGCCGGGGGCGGGGACGCTGAACGCGGCGGAGTTCATCGTGTACGGATGCGAGGCGGGGTGTGAGTCTGTTCATATTCGCAAGCGGAGCTCCGATCGGCCGTCGGGGCGGATCACGACCTGCCCGCAGTGTAAGTTTGAGACTCTGGACGTCGCTCCCGAGGGGATGGGCCATGGCCATCATCAGCATGGCGGGCGCAACCAGTTCGGCGGAAACCAGCGCGGTAGAAACCGGCACGGTAGAAATCAGCGCGGTGGGCCCCAGGGCGGGCCTGGTGGGCGGATGCTGGACCGCCGGTGTGTCTATTGCGGGTTCAACGATCGGCAGCAGGACAGGAGCCAGAACAATCGCCGCGGTGGCGGGCGCGGGGGCGATGACTTCGGCGGTGGTCGAGCGGGCCGCGGCGGCTCGGGATCGAGCTTCTAGCTGATTTGACCATGATCTGTGCCGAGTGTACCGCGGAAGTCGAAGAGTCCCAGGTGTGCCTCGCCTGTGGCGGGGAGCCGCTGCTGCGTGGGGAGATCCGACTGGAGGAGGTGATCGGTCAGGGGGCGGCGGGGACGACCTTTCGGGGTGTCGCCGCAGATGGGGCTGTGGTGGCCGTGAAGGAGCTCCTCTTTCATCGGTTGGATTCGTTGAAGACCCAGGAGCTCTTTGAGAGAGAGGGGAGGATCCTGCGGCAGTTGGACCACCGGGCGATCCCGGATTACGTGGACAGCTTTACCGTGGAGTCCGGGCGGAGCGCGTCGCTCTATCTCGTGCAGGAGTTCATTGATGGGCGGACCTTGCAGGAGGAGATGGAGGAGCGGCGGTACTCCGAGGGAGAGGTCCTGGCGATCCTGGAGGAGCTGGCGGCGATTACGGAGTACCTCCATGGGTTGATGCCGCCCGTGGTGCATCGGGATATCAAGCCGTCGAATATCATGCGGCGGGCCAACGATGGCCGGCTGGTGTTGATCGACTTCGGGTCCGTGCGGGATGCGATGGGGGCGGCCTCGGGAGACGCGACGATCGCGGGGACCTTCGGGTTCATGGCGCCCGAGCAGTTTCAGGGGGGCGCCGAGCCGGCGACGGATGTCTACGGGATGGGGGTGACGGCGGTGAGCTTGATGTGTCGGTTGCCGCCGGCGTCGATGGTAGGCCCCGACGGGCGGTTGGATTGGGAGGGGAGGGCGCCCGTGTCGCCGGGGCTTCGAAAGCTCCTCGAGGAGATGCTCGATCCTATTCCGGGACGGCGCCCGACGAGTGGGGAGGTGATCCGCCGTATTGGGGAAGTGCGGCGGGGTGGAGCGGGGCCGGTGCGGCATGTGGCACCTGCGGCACCTGCGGCACCTGCGGCACCTGTGGCACCTGTGGCACGGAGCGGTGGTGCTCATCGGCACTGGCTCTTGATAGCGGCGGTGTTGGTGGCCCCGTTCGGTGGGATGTTGATCGTTGGTGGGCTGGTCTTTCTGGTGGCTCGCTCGTTGGAGCCCGAGGAGGAGTCCGTGGAGGCCGCCGCGCGGGTGGTCGAGGAGGTCGCGGTCGAGCACGTCGAGGAGGCTCGCCGCGAGGAGGACCGAGAGGAGGAAGAGGACGAAGAGGAGGAGCTTCCGGAGTACGCCGAGGTCCTTCCCGACCAGGTAGGGGTGCTGCGGTTGGGGATGACCTTGGAGGAGCTACAAGAGACGGTGCCCGCTGATCAGATTCGGCGCGGAGGACGAGGCCGTCCGATGCCGCCGGGAGAGACCTATGACGTGGAGATCTCGTTGGCGGGTGATAGCGCGCAATGCTCGGTTCACTTCACCGACGGCGAGGGGCTCTCGTCGTTGAGTTGTCGGCAGTACGTGACCTTCTCGAAAGAAGAGTACGATCAGGTCGAGGAGGAGCTCGTGAGCTGGTTCCGGGAGCGGTACGGCAGCCATACCCGGTACTTTCGGAACCACGACGCCGGGAGCGACGCGTGGTGGTGGACCCATCCGGAGGCGGAGCTCCTGGTGAGGATGTCGCGGACCGACCGCGAGATGCTCACTGATCGGGAGGGACACGGGACTCGGGGGGCGAGTCTGGAGTCGGCGGCCTATCAGGAGTGGCACGAGGAGGATGAGCGTCAGAGGGAAGAGCGGCGTCGGAGTCGTCGGTAGACGGCGTCGGGCAGAAGAGCTCCTCTTCGAGAGTAAAGCAGCCCGGTTCCGGGCTAAAGGTAGCGTCGCAGGAGAGGGGACCGCGGGCGAGGCCGTAGAAGCCGAAGCCGTGAAAGGAGTAGATCGACCAGGAGCACTGGTCGTCGACGGACTCGATGGTGAGGAGCTCGTGGCGGCCGTCGCCGGTGAGGTCGGCGACGTCGAAGTCTCGAAGGGGGTGGGTGAGCCCGCTGCCCTGCCAGACGGGGACGAGGCGGCCGTCGCGGTAGGCCATCACCCAGACGGCTCGGTGTGGCGAGGGCTCGTCGTGGCGGCGGACTGTGGACCAGATACCGAGGACCAGGAGGTCCTGGCCGTCGCCGTTGAGATCGGCGACGCGGGCCTTCCACATGGGGAAGATCTGGCTGGTCCACCGGGTATGGTCGGGGCGGAGGTAGCTGAGGAACCCTCGGTGGCCCTCGGGGGAGAGGTAGACCTCCAGGGTTGTGGGGGGGGCGGAGTTGTGCCAGCGAGGGTGGAGGTGGTCCGTCGGCTCAGGAGCTTCTGCCAGGGCGGGAGCGGTCCACAGGCTGATCGTCAGAGTGGCGATCGTCAGGATAGGGACCGTCAGGAGAGCGAAGACCCGCAGGATCACAGCGATCACGAGCCCAGCAGGGGGCGGTCGGGGTGAGGATTGTCGTCGAGATGCTTGCGGTGTGCCGAAAAGATGCGGGCGCATCGGCTGGCGAGTTCCGGGTGGTCTTCTGTGAGAAGGGTGGCGGCGGCGTCAGCGGCTCGGGCGATGATTGAGTTGGAGATGCGAGAGCGGCGGAGCTGCTCATCGAAGTCATCGATGAGGGCTGTGAGGTGAGCCTTGGAGGGTGCGCCTGTCCGAAGGTCGACGATCACGCGATAGAGACAGGTCTGAGGAGTGAGGCTCCGTACGGAGTACTCGGCCTCGGCGTCGAAGGCGTCGAGGTAGTGGCGAGCGGTGGAATCGTCGCCGGACTGGATGGCGATGGCGGCCAGATGTGCGAGGGTGGACGGAGCGTTGAGATCGCCGTGTTCGCGCATCAGGTCTCGGGACTGGGTGAAGAGGGTGGCGGCGCGTTCGTTGTCTCCGCGGAGCCAGGCAAGCCGGGCCTGGTCGTTGACCAGGAGGGAGCGAACCTGAAGGGCGCCGGCCTCGTCAGCATAGCGTTCGAGGGCCTCCAGATCCTCGACGTCGTCGAGGTGCCCGATCGCGAGGAAGAGGCGGGCTCGCTCCCGTCGGGCCGTGACGATCCAGAAGGGATCATGGATCGCTTCGAAGTGATCGATGGCCGCTTCGCAGCGTGCCTGTGCGAGGTCGTTGCGCCCGAGAAACCGATAGGATGTGACGGTTCCGAGGGAGGCGACGCCGGCGCCGTGGAGGTCGCCGCGGCGTACGAATTCGTCGGCGACGGCGTCGAAGAGAGAGCAGGCCAGGGCGTGTTTGCCGGCGTTGCGGGCAAACATGGCTCGGTAGCGCAGCACTTCGGGGAGAAACGAGTCGAGGTCTTCTCGTCGAATCAGGGTCTCCGTCGCTTCCAAGAGGGCTTGTGCCTCATCGGCGCGTCCCAGGGCGCCGAGGGCGCCGGCCTCTGAGAGGGCGGCTTGAACGTCGGAGGGGTCAAAGGGGCTGTCCTGGCGGAGGGGCCGTCGCAGGTCTGCGAAGGCGATCGTCGCGTGGGTGTCGCAGTGATGACTCGAGGCGGCCATGGCTTCCAGGCAGACCTGGGCGGCTTCGTCGGGCTCACCGGCGCCCTCGAGGTGGGCGGCGAACCGGCGGGCGATGCCTCGGGGTTGGGTCTGATAGGCGTCGCGGAGGACGTCGGCGCAGGCGCGGTGGAGGGCCGGGAGGCGGCCGGCGTTGTCGGCGCGGCGAAGGATGGCGTCGCGAGCCATGGCGTGGGAGAAGGCGAAGAGCCCTGGTTCGGCGCGCCCCGTGCCGCATCGGACGAGGCCGTCGATGAGGTCCGGACGGGGGGGCAGTCCGAATGCCTCACAGGTCTGGGACCACTCGTCGAGATCGGCGGTGTCGCCCAGGGTCGCGAGGAGCTCGACGTGGGCCTCGGACGCCCCCTCATGGCGCTGAAGGAGGCCGTCGATCCGGGACAGAACGAGGTCGGAGACGGATCGGTGGAGGCTGGCCTCGGCGGCGGAGGTCATGCCCCACCGGTCTCCCTCGTAGTAGAGGAGGCCGCGGTGGAGCCAGTCACCGACGACGTTCACGGCGAAGAAGGGGTTCCCGCGGGTGGCCTCCCAGAGGCGATCTCGGGTCGGCTCCGTCATGGGCAGGAGGCTCGCGACCAGTTCGCGGTGGGAAGGCGGGTCGAGGATCGGCAACGGGAGCCCCTCGAGGCGGTCGCGGTGCGCGTCGATCCACGAACGGAGCTCGTCGGGATCGGCTTCGTCGTCTCGGACGGTGGCGAGGATCAGGGCCGGGAGCTCGGCGGAGAGGAGGGCGTCGATGAGCGCTCGGGCTTCAAAGTTACGATGGACGTCGTCACAGTGAAGGATGAATGGGAGCCCTCGGGAGACGGCCTGGAGGAGGGCGAGGTAGGAGCGAAGCCGCTGGTTTGGATCGGCGAACCCCAGAGAGTCATCGGTGGGTTGATCGGGGTCAGCGAGGTCTACGGCTAACGCCGGGGCGTCGATGGTCAGGGGCTCGGCGGCGGCTTCGAGCTCGGCGGTGAGTTCATCGAAGGTCAGGCCCCGGGCGCCGATGAGGGAGCGGCCCAGGCCGGTGAGGCCTGTGCTGCGAGAGGGGAGTGTCGACCAGGCCGCACGGAAGGTCGGGAGGCCGGCGAGCTCGTGGGCGGAGGTGGCTAGCCAGTCGCAGAGGCGAGTCTTGCCGTGGCCGGAGGCGCCGGTGATCACGATGGCTCGTGGCGAGGAGGAGGTGACGACGTCCTGGAGGGACGTCCAGAGGTGGTTCCGTTCGTCGACGCGGCCCACGAACGGTGGCGGTCGCAGGTCGAAGAGGGCGGGGCTCGTGGCGCGAGGGACCCCGGCGGGGCGTCGCCACGTGGCAGGCATGGTCACGTCGTCCCGAACGGCGGCGGTGGTATGGGGCGGCGCTTCCTGGCGAGCCAGGATCAGGGTCTCTCGGAGCTCCGGGAGGGAGATGGTGGTGTCACCGGCGGTCGCCTTGGGGGGGATCGCCTCCAACAAGGGGGTGTCGGGAGCGGGGGGGCCGAGACCGTCGAGGGCGGTGCGAGCGGCCACGGCGGAGGCGAACCGGGCCTCCGGGTTTCGATCGAGCAGCCGGTCGAGCCACCCCCGGATGCCGTCGGGGACGGGGAAACGGAAGGCCGTGATGGGGTCGGGATTTTCTCGCATCTTGGCCATCAGGACCTGCATGGTGGCCCCGAGAAACGGGGGGCGACCGGCGAGGATCTTGTAGGTCATGGAGCCCAGGGCGTAGAGGTCCGTCCAGGGGCCTAGATGGCGCCAGTTGGAGACTTGCTCGGGAGCCATGTAGGCCATGGTGCCGGCGAACGCTATGGAGGCTCGCAGGCCGGTCTCGAACTCCTCGGAGAGCACGGCGATTCCGAAGTCCGTCAGCCGGGGAGTGAGGCCCGCCGGCGTGGCCGCCATCAGGAGGTTGTCGGGCTTGAGATCGCGATGGATCAACCCTCGGGCGTGGGCGTGGGCGAGGCCGTCGAGGATCTGGTGGAGGAGGTTTCGCAGGGACCGCCAATCCGGTGTGTCGAGATCTGCGTCGAAGGTGCGGTTGGCCAGCTCCATCGCGATGTAGGGACTGCCGGCGGGGATCAGAGTCTTGAGGGAACGCTTCAGCGTTCGGGCCTCGGCGGCGGAGACCACCCCGTAGTCGACGATCTGCACGATGTTGGGGTGGGCCACGGTGGCGATGGCCCGGGCTTCTCGATGGAGGGTCTCCACGAGCTCGGCGGTCATCTTCGTGGAGGCGATGACCATCTTGATGGCCACCGGGGTGTCGCTTCGCCGGTCGGTGCCCCTGGCGACGACGCCCATGGCGCCGTGACCGAGGAGGCCTTGGATTTCGAAGGGGCCCAGGGAGGTCATAAGATGAGGGTAGCTCATTTCCGAGCATAGTACAGGGCTCTCAGGGTCTACCGGGCGCGGTTCTGAAACGTCGGGGTGCAGGGCGAAGGACACTGGAACGTCGAGGTTTGCGGCGAAGAAACCGGACCCGGGGTTTGCGGCGAAGGAAACCGGACCGTCGAGGTTTGCGGCGAAGGAAACCGGACCGTCGAGGTTTGCGGCGAAGGAAACCGGACCGTCGAGGTTTGCGGCGGGTATTTTCCGAGCATAGTTCAGGGCCCCCACGGTCCACCCCGGGACAAGCCCCGGGGCTATAGTTAGCGGGGCTTCGCAGGGGCCAAGGCCCCGCTCCGCCTTAGATGATCTCCGCGTTTGGGCCAATTGAGAACCAACCCGGTGCGGAGTTCGACGGTGCCGGGATGAATCGGGGCCTGGTTCGGAACGACTCCGTTCTCCGAAACATCGAAGGTGGAGCGGGGCCTTGGTCCCTGCGGAACCCCGCTATTTATAGCCCCGGGGGCTTGTCCCGGGGTGGACCGTGGGAGCCCTGAACTATGCTCGGAAACGAGCCGCCGCCAACCCCGACGTCCCGACCTCCTTCGCCGCCAACCCCGACGTTTCGGAACCGCGGTCTACCCACGGACCCCCACGATCCGGTTCGAGTGTCGGAACCCCGCCCGGTAGGGTAGGTCTAGCCGGGGTGAGCAGCGACGCGTCGACCCGGATGAGCGGGCTGAACGCGGTGGGGTTCCGGTGGAACACGGGCGATGAGAACGTCGACTACTGGTATCCTCAGGGGATCACGGGGACCAGCGACCACTCTGAGGCGCTGACCTTCGACGACAAGCGGCTCCTGATCGTGAGCTGGTACAACAAGACCGACGAGCAGCCCTCGAGGGGAGCCCGGATCACCATCGCGGACATCACGGACCTGGGCGACGTCTCCTATCGCCACCTCTTATTGGTGGAGCCCTTCGAGGGCGACGACGGCCCCGACTTCGGTCCGGCGGAGTACGACAGCGGAGTGGCGGCGCTCCACGTGGGAGGGATCGCGTGGTACGGACCTTATCTCTATGTGGCGGACACCGTGCAGGGGCTACGGGTCTACGATATGGAGCGGATCTTTCGGCCGAGCAACTTCGACGACACGAGTCGAATCGGGGTCTCCGGTGACCGGGCTGACGCCCACGGGTACCTCTACGCAGTGCCTCGTATAGGGCGGTTTCGCCTGACCTCGGAGTCCTGCCGGGTGCGGTTTTCGTTCGTGGGGATGAACCCGGAGTCGGACCCTCCGGTGTTGATCACCGGGGAGTATATCACCCCCGAGATCGACGGACGGCTGGTGACCTGGCCGCTGGACCCGGAGACCCACGAGCTGGAGACCCGAGAGGGGACGACCCGGGCCCAGGAGGCGGTGGTGATCGGTCAGAACCGGGCGCAAGGGGCGCTGTGGATCGACGGGAGCTTCTATGTGTCGGCGTCGAGCCAGGACGGAGGCCACGGGCGGCTGTACAAGGGCCGGCCCGGGGTCGACAACGAGTCGATCAACTGGGTGCGAGGGGCCGAGGATCTGTACTGGGAGCGAAGCCACGGGCTGATGTGGACCCCGGCGGAACATCCCGGGACTCGGGACGTGGTTGGGGTCCCGGTGTTCTAGTTTTGTCCGTTCTGGTCGGGGGCTTCGGGGGCTTCGGGGGCTTTGCGGCGGCCCAGGAGGACGCCGGCGACGATCATGGGACCCCCGATAAAGAGCATCTTCGAGGGCTCCTCGCCGATGGCGAACCAGGCGATCAGGGCGGCCATGGGGGGGACGAGGAGCATCATCTGGGAGGTGCGGCTGGCGGGCAGGGCGGCCAGGGCGATGGAGCTCATCCAGTAGCCCAGTCCGATGGGGACAGCGCCGAGGTAGAAGAGGACCACCCAGGCTGTCATGGAGATGTCCTGGGAGGCCGGGATGGTCCAGGGGAGATGGAACACGAAGGGGAGGGCGCCGATGACGGTGGTGTAGATGGCGATCTCGATGGCCCGGTACCGGAGCAGGAGGTCTTTGCAGAGGACGATGTTGATGCCGGCGGCGATGGCCGAGCCCAGGACGTACCAGCTCCCCGGGCCTGGAGCGCCCAGGCCGCCGACGTCGGCGTCGAGGCTCATGATGCCCACGCCCAGGACCCCGAGACCCAGGCCTGCCCAGTGGGTCTTGGTCAGGTCCTCGGAGAGGAACCGGGCCGCCAGAAGGGCCGTCCAGATCGGGATGGTGGCGATGATGAAGCTCGCCTGACCGGCCGTGATGGTCTCGGTGCCGACGTTCAGGAGGAAGTGGTAGATGGACATCCCCAGGAGGCTCGCGCCGACGAACCTCGGCCAGTCGCGGCGCGCCGGGAGGCGGAGCTTCAAGAGGGGGATGACCAGGGCCATGCAGAGGGCGGCGAAGAGGAGCCGGATCGTGGTCATCGAAAAGGGGTCGAGCTCGCGGAGGACGAACCGGATCCCCGCAAACGATGAGGCCCAGATGGCCATCGTCAGAAAGAGGAGCGCGTAGGCGCGACCGATAGAGACGGGGAGGTGCTTGGGTGTCACGGCGAGTCGGGGTGGGGAGTCGACGACGGTTGGAGTTTGCACAGGTTCTGTGCGGCGTCAATGTCGGAGGCGTGTTCCAACGGAAGGGGCGGCGCGGACGACTCCATTCCTCACCGAGTTCAGGACCCCCACGGTCCCCCCCCGACTGGCCCCCAAGGGGCCGCTTCGCCGCGATGTTTCGAAGATCCTTGGCGAGTCGCGACAGGCCATTCGTGGCGGGCTCAAAGTCACGGGGTTATCCATCGAATCGGCGACCCGTAAACGGACTGTCGAGTCGTTGGGGTGCCCCCGGCGGAACGGGGCCTTGGCCCCTGTGAAGCCCCACTATCTATAGCCCCCGGGCTTGTCCGGGGGTAGATCGTTTGGGCCCTGTACTCGGTCTGGGACGATGCCGCCGCCAACCCGTGCGTCTCGATCGATGACGCCGAAGGGGCGGCGATGCCCGCTTTTCAGACGGGGGCAGATGGGAGTAGAACGGGGTATGACCGATGGTGGAGCGCGGTGAATGAAGGATGTCGTGTTGATCCGGTCCATCGCCAATCTGGTGGATGTGGCCGCGGCAGAGGGGGTCGATGAGGCGGAGCTGGTGCGGGGGCTGAGCTTTGATCACAAGAGCTTTCGGGAGGCCGGGCTCTACGACCGGATCCCCTGGAATGAGTTCGTGACCTATGTGGAGCGGCTCAACGTGGCGGTGGGGGGGCGACTCCCGGAACTCGTGGGAGAAGAGTTCAATAGAAAGAATCCGTTCGAGACCTTCTTTCGGGTCGGGGGTGTGTTGATCAGTGGACAGATGTACTTCTGGATGGCCAACCACGTGGTGGCGCCCCTGGTCTTTCCCGCATTGACCATCGAAGAGCATCACTCCAGCCCCCGGAGGATGGAGTTTACGGGGCGGATCTCGCCGGAGTTGAAAGGCTCCGAGGAGTTCTTTCGGGTCAGCGCGGCGATGATGGCCCGGGGTACGGCCAGAATGGGGCTGCCGAAGACTCGGGTGCAGGTGGAGGTCTTTGATGACGGTCATCGTGGGGAGTTCGTGGTGGACCTGCCGCCGTCGTTGAGCCTCCTGTCGCGAGGCCGCCGGATCATCGATGTGGTTCGGGGAGGTCGCGGGTTTACCGAGGAGCTCCTCGAGCAGAACGAGGTGGTGCGGCGGGGCTACAACGAGCTGCGGGCGTCGGAGGAGAGCTTTCGGGTGTTGGTGGAGAGCTCTCCCGACGGGATCTTGATCTACGACGCCGGCGAGGTGGTGGTGTACGCAAACGAGGCGCTCCTGGCGTTGTTGGGGAGGTCCGAGTCCGAGGTGGTGGATGCAGAGCTCTCGGAGCTCTTCGAGCAACCCGAGCGGTTGGCGAACGCCTCTGAGATGGAGCCCCACGGGCTGACCCTGCAAGGGGCTGACGGCAAGCCGATGCAGGTGGAGACGTCCACCGTGGGGGCCCGTTTCATGGGCCGGGACGTGATGGTCACGACGCTGCGGGACGTGTCGGTCCGCAATGAGTGGTTGGCTCGGGCCGTGGACATGGACCGGCTGATCACGATGGGGACACTGGCCGCCGGGGTCGCCCACGAGATCAACAACCCGATCACCGTCGTGCAGGCGAACCTGGCTTACCTCGAGGAAGCAGTGGAGAGTCTGGACGAAGATCAAGCCGCGGCCCTGAAAGACGCGATGGCGGCCGCCGATCGGGTGGCGTCGATCACCAGAGAGCTCAAGGACGTGGGGAAGCCCCAGGACGAGCGGCTTCGGGCCGTGGATCTCCGCGAGGTGGCCGGCCAGGCGCTGCGGTGGGTGAAGCCGGCCCTGGTGGATCGGGCTCGGTTGGAGAAGGAGCTCGACGACCCCGTGATGGGGATGACCGATCCTGGCCGCCTGGAGCAGGTGGTGGTGAACCTGCTCTTGAACGCTACCCAGGCGATTCCACCGGGCCGTCGTGGCGAACACTCCGTGGTGATCAGCGCCAGGAACGACGGGGACTGGGCGGTGATCGAAGTGCTGGACACGGGGTCAGGGATCACCGAAGAGGGCCTCCTGCGGCTCTTCGATCCCTTCTACACGACGAAGCCCAGGGGACAAGGCACGGGGCTGGGGCTCTTCGTGTCCCGAGACATTATCGCTCGCCTCGGCGGCGAGCTGGAGTTCGAGAGCGAGGTGGGGGTGGGGACTGTGGCGCGGATGCGGGTGCCCCGGGTCAGTGGCGGGTGATGAAGATCGGTGCCGTCCAAGCCGTGCGCTGGGTGTCGGGTTTGTGGATCTCGACGTAGACGAAGTACTCGCCGGGCTCGGGGAGGGGGACGGTGAGGCCGTGCCATCGGGCGGGGTCGATACGTTGCATGTGGGTGCGGGTTTGTACGGCGTCGTCGCCGACGCGTCCGAGCATCACCCGGGCTTCGAAGAGGCCGTCGTAGTCGGGGTCCTCGAAGTAGAGCTGGAAGTTGACCTGTTGTCGGGTGGTGGCCATCTCGGAGCCCATGGGGATTCGGCCGTCGGCGTAGAAGCCGATGGCGAGGTTCTGGTCTTCCGAGGCGTAGACCATTCGGCGATGCATGGAGTCCATGAGGTCTCGCTCGGTGAGGGCGGGAGCGATGATGGCCGTGCGGGTGCTGTGGCCGGCGCCCCAGTTGGCGTAGTGGTTGTCGTGGTTGGCCGTGGGGGCCAGCCGAAACCCGTTGAGCAGGTAGTAGTGCCAGTCGCTCTCGACCCGGGTGTAGTGGTAGGGCTCGCCGTCGCGGGTGACCCAGCTCGGGTTCTCGCCGTGTTCGTGGGCGATGTCGGTGCCGCGGCCGATGGTGACCTCCATGAGGCGGATGTAGTCGGCGGTGGCGGCGGCCATGTTCTGCATGGTCTGGCCGACCTGGAAGCGGGAGGGCATGGCGTCGCCGTCGAGCCAGCTCTGGCGAACCTCGGAGAGCGGCGAGTAGTAGTTGATGCCGAAGTCGGTGAACTTGCGGCCTCGTTGGGCGTCGCTGGTGATCTCCGTGAGGTAGACGTCGAAGATCTGGTCCCAGTTGCCCGAGAGGGTGTCCGACTGTCGGAAGGACCGGGGGTGGTTGAGCTGGACGATGGGGCGCTCGAAGCTCTCGACCCGGGCCGGGAGGAACTCGTCGTAGAGGACGTCGAATCGGCCCCGGTCCACCTTGGAGAGGGTGCGGGTGCCGAAGATGTTGACGTGGTTGCCGTTGGAGAGGGTGTTCCACTCCATGCCGCCCATAGCGACGAAGCCGCCGTCGGACTCGGAGGTGACGTCGCGGGCGATGGAGAGGATCTGGGCGTAGCCCTCTTCGCCGAGGTTGGGCATGTCCGGGGGGTCGGTGACCCGGAAGTCCGAGACGTGGGGGGTGAGGGCCATGAAGTCCATGCCGCCTCGGTCTCGGGCGTACTCGAAGGCGTATCGGGCGACGGGGCGGCCGCCGAGCTCGTCGGAGACGTCGTGGAGGTCGCCGCCGGGCTCCAGGGCCCGTAAGAGCTCGCCGTCGTCCCAGAGGAGGCCGTCGGCGTCGGCCTCCTGGTAGTGGGCGTGGAGGTTGCCGAAGAAGACCTGGTGTTCGCCGTGATGCTGGCGGGCGGCGTTGAGGCCGGCGTCCAGGGACTCCGGGCTCAGGCTCCAGGCCCAGAGCCGGGTGTAAAGGTCGTTGAAGGGGCCCAGGACGTGGGGGTGGTCGTAGCGGACGTAGAACTCGTAGTTGTTGAAGAAGCCGCTGCCCGACCAGTTGCCGGAGCCGTGAAGGAGGGTGTGGCCGTCGATGATGGCCAGCTTGTGGTGCATGTACTGGAAGGCGTCGGGGTTGACCTGCTTGAAGCGGATGCGGGCGCCGGCGTCGACGAGATCGTCCCACTGGCCGCCGGTGTAGGACTCTCGGTCCGTGGCGTTGACGATGAGGCGGATCTCGACGCCCCGGTCGGCGGCGTTATGCAGCTCGCGGACGAGGTCGCCGAAGAGGAAGTGGTGCATCAGGACGTCCACGGAGGTGCGGGCGCTGCGGATGCCGTCGCGGATCAGGTTTCGGCCGCCCACGCCGGGGGAGAATCGGGCGTCCGCCGTGGAGCAGGCGCTGCTGGTCTGGGGGGCGTTCTCCCAGGCGGCCTCGAAGTGGCAGGTGAAAGCCTGGACGAGGGGATCCTGTTCGGTGGCCCGGACGATGATGGTGTTCTCTTCGTTGATGGTCACCCCTGTGGAGGACCAGTTGTTGCTACCCGAGAGGACCGTGTGGTGGTCGACGACCATGAACTTGGAGTGCATCAGGCCGTAGCGGTCCTGGCTGGGGACCTCCATGCCGCGGGTGAACCGGAGGTCGATGCCGTTGTCCAGGAGACGTCTCGAGAGGGAGCCGTCGCGGTCCTGGCCGGCGTCCATGGCGACCCGGACGGCGACGCCCCGGTCGCGAGCCCGGTAGAGGGCCTGCTCGATGGCGGAGACGCTGAAGGTGAACTGGGCGGCGTCGACGGTGCGCTCTGCTGAGTCGATGAGGTCGACGACGCCCTCGATGATCGGCGAGATCTCGGTGAGGACCGCCCGGTCGTCGAAGGTGCACTCGTCGCAGTAGGGATCGGTGAGGAGCACCTCGTAGGAGCGGGCGAAGAGATCGTCGGCTTTTCCGCCGGCCTCCCAGGTGAGATCGCCGGAGGGGTCGTCGAACTCCAGGGGCTCTTCGACGGGGGTGTCGCAGGCCGTGGCGAGGGTGAGCGCAGAGAGGAGGAGGAGGAGCGCGGCGAGACGCTGGAGGAGGGCGGTGTTCATGGGGTGGGATCCGGCGGGGCGGGGGAGGAGTTGAACAGGGCCGGGAGTGTAGCGGGTTTGGGGGTTGGTGTCGAGTTTGGGCGTGAGAACGGATGGTTTGCGAGGGCGCCCTACTGCTCGTCGAAGAGGGTGACCGAGATCCGGGGTTCGTCGGCGCCGAAGATCTCCTGGGCGGAGCGGACCGCCGGGTTGTCGCGGAGCTGGGCGGCGAGTGCCTCGCGGCGGCGGCGGAGATCCTCCTGGCGCTCCTGGGCGAGGGTGGTGCCCGTGGCGTCGTCGGTGCGGAGGGTGACGGTGACGGTCCAGTGTTCGCCGAAGAGCTCGGCAAGCACCTCTTCGAGGAGGTCGAGGCGGTTGGCGTCGTCGGCGAGCTGTAGGAAGCCCTCCTCGAAGGAGAGGAAGATCTCGCCGTCTTCGAAGCGGTCCACCTGGGCGTGTTCGCAGGTGGCGGCCACGGGGGCGCTCTTGAGGCGGAGGTAGTCCACCAGGGCTCGCCAGCGGTCCTCCGGGGAGGTCAGGGCCCGGAGGTCGGGGCGGTCGACCTCGTCGGTGTCGACGGGGCGGAGGGGTTCGCGGATCGGTGGTTCTGGTTGGGCGGGCTCCGGCGGGGCGGGCTCCGGTGGGGCGGGCTCCGGCGGGGCGGGTTCGGGAGGGCCGGGCTCCTCAGGTGTCCCGGCTGGGGCCTTTCCCGGCGGTGGGAGCTCCAGTCCGGGGAGCTCGTCGCCCTGGAGGGCGGACTCCAGAAAGGAGAGGCGATCCACGAGGAGGTCGATCTCCATCAGGGGTTCGAGCTCGCAGAGGCGGACCAGGGTCATCTCGAAGAGGAGCTTGGGGTATGGGGAGCGGTGCATCTCCTGGGCGCCTTTGACCATGGCGGAGAAGTACCGGTGGAGGAGCTCCGTGGGGCGGCCGTCGACCTGCTCGGCGGCGGTCTTGAGCTCGCTCTCGGTGAGCTGGGTGACCCGCTCGGGGGCGGAGACCACGGAGACGACCATGAGGTCGCGGAAGTGCTGGACCAGCTCGGAGGCGAACTGCTGGAGGTCGTAGCCGTAGCGGTGGACCTCGTCGAGGACAGTGAGGGCCTGCTCGGAGTTGCGAGCGATCACGGCCTCGCTGAGCTCGAAGAGGTGCTTGCGGTTGGCGACGCCGAGGATCTCGGCGACCTCGTGCTCGGTGATCTTGCCCTGGGCGAAGCTGATGATCTGGTCCAGGAGGCTCAGGGCGTCGCGCATGCCGCCCTGGGCCTGGCGAGCGACGAGCTGGAGGGCGGCCCGCTCGGCTTCGATACCCTCGGCGTCGCAGAGGCGCTCGAGGTGCTCGACGATGTCCTGCTGGCTGATACGCTTGAAGTCGAACCGCTGGCACCGGCTCAAAATCGTCACGGGGATCTTCTGGGGCTCCGTGGTGGCGAAGATGAACCGGGCGTGGGGTGGGGGCTCCTCGAGGGTCTTCAACAGGGCGTTGAATGCCTCGGTGGTGAGCATGTGGACTTCGTCGATGATGTAGATCTTGTTGCGGTCCCGGCTGGGAGCGTACCGGACGCCGTCGCGGAGATCCCGGATCTCGTTGATGCCGCGGTTGGAGGCGCCGTCGATCTCGAAGACGTCCACGGACTGGCCGGAGGAGATCTCCTCGCAGGAGGGACACTCGTAGCAGGGGGTGGTCGTGGGGCCCTGGTGGCAGTTCAGGGCCCGGGCGACGATGCGGGCCATGGTGGTCTTGCCCACACCGCGGGTGCCGCAGAAGAGGTAGGCGTGGTGGACGCGATTCTGCTCGATGGAGTTGCGCAGGGTCCGGGCCACGTGGCCCTGGCCGACGACTTCATCAAAATGTTTGGGTCGCCACTTTCTGGCGAGTACCAGGTAAGACATCGAGGTTCCTGGTTACTGAGGGTTCGGTTCGCCAGGGGAGGCGATGATGAAGTCCCGGAAGTCCTCGTGGACGTTGGAGCCTCCCGTGGCGCCCGAGGCCCGCTGCCAGCTGGACCGCTCCCGGCCGTCGGGGACCGGGCCCGACGACGGCATGATCCGCTGCATGGAGTAGTTCATGTCGCCGTCGCGGCCGCCGTAGAAGGCGGGGCCGCCGTCGCCGACGTGATCGATGGTCTGGGCCTTGGAGTTGCGCAGAGAGAGGTCCATGTAGCCGCTCTTGAGGTTCAGGCGGCGGAACCGGGGGTCGTTGGCGGTGTTGAGGACGAAGTCGGGGTTCAAGAAGGCGTGGTTGCCTCGCTGGGGATCGCGCTCGGAGAGGGGCACCGTGTTGTGGTCGAGGACCAGGAAGTGCTGGCCGGGCATGATCACCGTGCCGGGGGTGAAGCCCATGATGATGTCGTGGCCGTTGTGGAGGGTCCAGAGGGACATATTGATGGGCCGATCCGTGGTGTTGTAGAGCTCCACGAATTGGTCGTTGGTGATCCGGCGGCGGCAGTCAAAGCCCAGGTCGCTTGCGGCGCCGGGGTTGCAGGTGTGGTGGCTGGGATCGCGCTCGCCATTCCAGCCGTCGAAGTGGACCTCGCTGATCACGACGTCGCCGGGTTGCACCGGGGCGTTGCCAGCGACGTCCACGTCGCAGGTGAGCTGGTCGAAGTCCTTCATCAGGATGCACATCGAGGCGCTGAGGTCTTTGGCGGTCTGCCAGAGGGTGTTGTACTCGCGGATGTACTCGTCGGTGATTCGCTCGCCGCGCAAGATCAGGAGGACCTCGTCGTTGGAGATGGTGGCCGCCGAGGACCAGTTGAAGCTGCCCGTGATCACCCGGGCGTCGGGGGTGCCGGCGTCGAGGATCATGGTCTTGGCGTGGAGGCGTCCGCCGCCGGCCTGGTAGTCGCCGGGGATGCGGGAGTTGTAGTTGCCGTCGAGGCGCATGGGGACCTCGTTGGCGGCCAGGCGGTACCCCTGGTGGTACTGGCCGTTTCCGTGGAGCTGGGAGCGGTCGAGGATGCCGAAGACCCCCTTGGGGAGGTCGTCGTCGCGGAGGCCGTTGAAGGCCGCGTTGGCCCGCTCGGTGAGGGGCATGTCGTCAAAGCCCATTTCCCGGTTGTAGGCCTCGAACTCCCGGTGGCGGTTGATGAACTCCGTGGCCACCTGGTCCTTGGTGAAGGCGAAGATGGAGAAGTGGATTGACGTGTGGACCGCTTTGAGTTCCTCGAGGATCCGGCCCATGGCGTCGTCCTGTGGGGCGAACCAGACCTCTACTTCGGTGTCGCCGACCTGGAAGGTGTTGGGGACCCCGAGAGGTTCTTTGGCGGCGGAGAAGCGGGCGCCCTCGAACATCTGATTGAACTCGGCGGTGAAGGCGTCGGCCACGCCGGGGTGGTCGATCCACACCCAGTTGTTGTTGTTGAACACGAACTCGGACCGGGAGATGTTGCCCGTGCCGACGAAGACGAACCGATCATCCACGATGAAGAACTTATCGTGCATGATGTGGAATTGGTTGCCCGTCTGGATGGGGATCTTGTGCTCCTCCATGACCACGTAGCCGTGGGAGCCGCGGCCGTACTCGCCGGCGTCGGCGACGAGGCGGACCTCGACGCCCCGGTAGTGGGCGCGGACCAGGGCGTCGATGATGTTCTGCTTGTTGAAGCCGTAGACGGCGGCGTCGACGCTGACCCGGGCGGCGTCGATCCGCTCGGAGATGAACTCGCTGGGCATCCGGTTGACCTCGGTGCCTGCTCGCCACCCGGGGGAGTTAAAGAGGACCTGGATCTGGGGTCCCATGGGCTCGTCCTCGGGGGGGCCGCAGCCGACGGTCCACACACCTCCGGCCAGGAGCAGGGCGGTCAACAAGTAGATCAGGTTTCGTCGCATGGCTGACTCTCTCAATTTGCCTGGTTCCACATGGCTTCCCAGGTCTGCACGAACTCGGCGAGGGCCGGGGTGGGGACGGTCCAATTCTCCACGAGCTCCCAGAGGACGCCGTCGGCGAAGGTGTCCGACGGGTAGATGCGCACCAGGTCATCGGGGAGGTTGGCGAGGACTTCAAAGGGTTCGGAGCGCCACAGCTCGTGGCTCAAGATCTGAACGGTGCGGGGGGGCTGGTTGTTGTTGCGGTCGCGCTCGGAGTCGAGGACCACGAAGGTGGGCAACCGGCCCAGGGAGGCCGGGGCCTGGACGACGTTGAGGCCGTCGATCTCGTCGAGGAGCTCCTGACCGGTGGCGCCCTGGCTCTGACCGACGAGGACGCGGACCTCAAAGCCAGCCTCATGCTTGTAGCGGAGGGCGTTGATCATGTCCCGGTTCTGGAGGTTCTCGGTCATCAGGAAGACCGAGGATCGGGCCCGGTAGATCTCGTCGATCACGTTCTTGACGAGCCGCTCCTGGGGGTTGAATCGGACCCGGAGCATGCCGCGGTTGGTGAACCGAGCGGGCTCGGTGTGGGTGATGGACTTCAGGGGGCCGTTGTACACGCTCAAGGTGGTGGCGAAGACGCCGCCGTGCATCTGGCGGAACTCCCGCTCGAAGCTGCGGGTCATCTCTTCGCTCATGGCTCGGAAGGCCAGCCAGAGGCCCTGGTCGCCGGTGAGGGGGGCGGTGATATTCCACAGGTAGGTGGCGTCGATCAGAAAGAAGGTGTGGCTCATCACGTTGTAGTTGTCGGGCCGGGCCATGATGTTCGGGGTGTTGGCGGGGCCCGTGACCGTGGAGGAGCGGGTGCAGGTGATGTAGTCGCCGGAGTCGTGAGTGGCGCAGACCTCAAGGAGCGGTGAGAGGGTCGGGTCGGGGAGGTAGGCGAGCTCGCCGTTGCCGAAGACCACGTCGATGTCGGGGTGGTCGACGAGATCTGCGAAGCCGTCGTCGTTTTCCTGGGAGGCGTCGCCGACGACCCGGACTCGGACGCCGCGGTCGGCGGCGTCGATCAGGGCGGCGACGATCTCGTCGTCGTCGAGGCCCGCGATGGCGGCGTCGATGCGGTTCATCGCGCCGTCGAGCTCGGCCACGAGATCGCCGCGAATGCGGGCGATGGTGTTGTCGGCCCCGACGTAATAGTCGACGTAGTTGAACCACCCGTCGGTGTCACGGGCGTCGACTTCGTGGGAGTCGGGGGTCAAGAGGACCCCGGCTGCCACGGCACAGACCGCCAGGGCGGCCAGGAGAGAGGTCTTGAAGGTGGGGAATGTTCGGTTCATTCGAAGGTCCCGCTGGTGGTGGCGCCGGAGTAGTCGGCGCTGTTCGCTTCGCCCGGGCTGGCCAGGGTGTACTGCCGGAAGCCCTCGCGGACCCCTTGTCGGGGGCCGGACTCGGAGGCGTCGTCGATGTTGGCGGTCCAGCTACGATCCAGGTTGCCCCGGTTGCCGAAGAGGACCTGGGTGCGCTCCATGGAGCGGCTCGTGACGAGGTCGTAGCCACCGGCGAAGGGCTGGTCGATCCGGGAGCCCGCGCCCTCGATGAGGCGGCGGTCGTTATCCCGGAGCTCGATGTAGAAGGACCGCTTGCCGATCCGGAGGTTCTCGATGATCACGTCGGCGGACTCCCCGAAGGCTCCGTCGGCCTTGGCGGCGATCACGAAGTAGCCGTTGGTAGGGACCGGATCTTCCACGTCGGGGATCCGGATCTTGTAGTCGTAGTCACCGGAGAAGTTCAGGCGCCATCCGGAGAGGTTCACCGGCCGGGGGTGCTTGTTCCACAGCTCGATGAAGACGTCGTCGGGGTCATGGGTGCCGTCGTCGGCGACGCTGCCAGCCCAGCCGACCTCGTTGATGTAGATGGCGCCCCGCTCGGCGCTGGTGGCTTCGCCGACGCCTTCGCCCCATCGGTAGAGGGGCTGGTCGTCGGAGGTGCCCGGATCGTCGATGCAGGCGGCCGAGGTGGCCGAGACGACCAGGAGGGCCAGGAGTCCGGCGAGGATGTGTGGTGTTCGTCGCATCAAAGTCTCCTCAGAACGCCAGAGAGGCGCCCATGGAAGCGGCCCAGAAGTTCTGCAGATTGTCGGCGCTACCGCGGGCGCTGCCGACGTTGCGGCTGACCTCGATCTCGTAGAACTCGCCAGGGAGGAAGAGGCCGCCCATGCCGTAGATCTGGAGGGCCGTGTTGGCCTGGAAGGCCAGAGATCCGCTGAACTCGGTGCCCAGGTTCAGGCCAAGCCGGCGCTGGGCCTCCAGGCGATCCCGGCTCTCGCCGAAGGGCAGGCGGTCGCCGACGGCGTCGATGTCGTCGAGGTCCAGATTGGACCGGCCCGTGTCCTGGTACTGCCAGACGCCGAGGTCGACCCGGAGGCTGCCCGGCAGGTTGATGCCGAGGGCGCCGTGGAGGATCTGGGTGCCGCTCTGGCGGCGAAGATCGTGCTCGTTCATGTGGATGCCGTTGCGGCCCAGGTAGGCCGAGGGGCGCCAGCCGGAGTACCGGCCCATGTTCAGGCCGCCGGTGTAGTTGCCGCGGAAGGACACGAAGCCGTGGGAGAGCTGGAGACCGTCGCTGCGGTATCGGGGGCCGTCGGCGCGGAAGTACTGGGCGATGCCGTCGATGCCGAAGTCGCCGAAGGTGAACTCCCCGAGGAGGCCGCCGCCGAAGGCGTTGCCCTCGATGACCACGTCGGGGATGCCCACGTTGGTCTCCTTGCGGTCGATGCCGCCGGAGTGGGCGAACTCACCGATCACGCCGATCCGGCCCAGGCCTTCCAGGGGGAGGAAGTAGCCGACCCGAGTACCGGCCATCCACACGAAGTCGTTGTCGGCAAAGTTCCCGAGGGAGCCTTCGTGGGAGCGGTCAGCGCCGGTGCCGGCGCCGCCGACGGTGGCGAAGAAGCCGAAGCCCCGGAGCTCGAGGTTGTCCACCAGGCCGGTGTTCTCGTAGACGCCGCCGAACCGGAGGGTGTTGGTCTGGCCCCGCATGTTGTGGACCAGATCGCGACCGGAGTGCCATCGGAGGAAGGACACCGTGTCGGGTCGGCCCTGGGAGGCGTAGAGGTCGAAGGCCAGGATCCGGAGGCGGCCGGCGGCCTCTCCGAAGTCGAGGTTCAAGGTCAGGCCGTCGATGTTGTCCCGGAGGAAGTAGTCCCGGTGGGTGCCGCCGATGTCGAAGAACTGCCGGCCGATCTTGGCGTTGAGCCGGAAGGCGGCGGTCTCGATGGCGGTCCAGTCAACGTGGAGGTCGTAGACGTAGAAGAAGCCGCCGAACTCGTTGGTGCCGCCGAGCTGATCGCTACCCCAGAGGCCGGAGTGGCTGACCCCGAAGGAGGCCCGGGTGTCGTCGAGGACGTAGTACTCGGCGCCTACGGAGACGCTGGTGTAGCCGAAGGTGTGGCGATCGTCGGTCTCGCGGGTCTCCTGGAGACCGCTGGTCTCGTCGAGTTCGCGGAACCCGGCGTTGTCCGAGGAGTGGGCCTCGCTGGTGACCCGAAACCGCCAGTTGGCGTCGCCGGCCCGAGGTCTCTCCTCGTCGGGATCGAAGTCATCGACGTCCATGGTGGTGCGACCAGCCTCGGGGCTAACCGCCTCCTCGGGGGTGATCTCCTGTGCTTCTGCGAAGGGGAGCACCAGGAGGCAGGAGGCCACGGCGCTTACGCTTACAACCAACCGTTTCATGCGCTTCTCGATCTCAAAGGAACAAAGCAGGAACTTATTCTTCGATGACTCGGATTTGACCCAGGTTCGTGATCAACATGCGGAGGCCGAAGCTCTCCACGATGGGGCCGGTGAGCTCTACCAGAGCGCCCTCGGGGGGGGCGACCCCGCGGGTGCCGAGCTCGCGGTCAACGGAGGCTCGCCACCGAATGCCGATGCCGTCATCGGGGCGGATCTCCATCTCGTTGAAGTTTTGATTCGTGGCGGGCAGGACCACCCGGCCGGTGATGCGTCGGACTTCGTAGAGGTCGGCGGTCTCGGTGAAGTTGCGATCGATCTCTTGGAAGTAGACGGGCTCCCGAGTGCTGGGGGTGGTCAGGACTTCTTCCTGATCGAAGGCCAAGACCGCCCGGGTGCCGAAGTTACGGGTCAGGGCCCGGACTCGAAGGCGGACCCGATCACCGACGTCGAACTCGGCGACCCGGCTGTCCTTGAGGACGTGGATGCCGCCGGAGCCATCCTGGATGATGTAGGATCCGTAGTACCGCTCCTCGGTTCCGCAGACCGAGATCTTCATGAAGTATCGGGGATGGATGGTGACGATCCCCTCGATCACGGCGGGAAGTTCGTCGAGGAAGGCCGGGGTGGTCTCGTTCTGGGTACGCTGGGGGTCGCAGTCACCGGGCACCGGGTATTGAGCGTCCGAGGGGAAGGCGTGCCACACCATATCGAAGGGGAAGAGGGCCCGGAGATCGCCGATGGAGGTATCGCCGGTAAAGTCGTAGGGCTGGTCAGTGAACTCGATGGGATCCGAGACCGGGGTGAAGGTGCCGGGCTCGGCGAAGTCGAGGTGGCTGGTCTCGGTCTCGGCGTCGACGCAGGCGGTCAGGCCGAAGAGGAGGGCTATGCTTATGGCGATACAGAGGACCACGGATCGGTTGAGCACGGATCGACCTGGGAGACGTAAAGAGGAGAAGTAGCCAGACATCGTGGACCTTCCATCATGCAGGGGCGAGGACCGTCTCAAACGCAACGAAGTGGTACAACGGCTGGTGGAAAAAGAAAAGTGTCACCAGAGCGACGAAGCCCGCGGCGAACCGCGGGCTTCGAAGTGTGGCTGAAGCTCCCAGGGGGAGCTACGACGAATCAGTCGTCGGAGGCGAAGGTCCAGTCCCAGTTATGCTCCTCGATCTGGGGCTCGATGGGATCGCCATCCTCGTTGTAGAGGCCGGGGAAGGCCCCGACGATGCCGGCGTAGTGCAGGCATCGACCGGTCTGGAAGGGGGTGCCGTCGGGATCGTTGGAGAAGAACCGGAAGACCACGCTGTCCTCGCCCTCGGGGCCGTAGTGGATACGGAAGCAGTACCGGTT
>SKON01000128.1 GCA_007120035.1 Myxococcales bacterium | reverse complement strand
TCGCCCGGCCGCAGGCCGACCGCGGCCAGCTCCAGGGCCAGCGCCTCCGCGCTCAGCGCCCGGTCCGGGTACAGCTCCAGGGCGCGCGCGTAGACCCGGCTGGCCTGGCTCCACTGACGGTCGGCAAAGCGCTGGCCGGCCTCCCGGTCCAGCCACCACACCCATGGTGCCAGAGTGCCGATGGCGAAGCCGATAACGAGTAACCCAAGCTTCCGGAAAAGTTTCGGGAACATGGAGGCCATTGTAACGGCGCGCCGCGGACAAACCGGAAACCTACCAGATTGGCTATACTGGTTTGATTTTATTTGGACGCGTAACTGCGTCGGAACCACTATCCAGAAATCTGCTGTCTCGATGTCTAAAAAACCCAAGAATCCGTCTGACTCGGAGTTGTCTGCGAACATCCCGCAAACCGCCAATGAACTGCCGGCTATATTTTGCCGCGCGGACCGATGGGGCCGACTGAACCCAATCTGGGTGGATGATCTGAGGCAGCGTTTTCCCGCAGCTCGCCTGTTCGCATGCAGGCCCCAGGCTGAGATTCACGGCCTGATCCCCGTCGACACAACGGGCCACTCCATTGTCGCTCTATGGCAAGCCATCGATCCGAACTGGCTTACCGCAGGCCTGCTGATTCTTCGGTCGGGACTGCTGCTTCCGCCATTGATCGCGCGTCGCCTTGCCGCGCTACCGACCGAGGAAGCAGATTCTCTAATCATGGTGCTGCCAGGTAACTACGACCATGAAGTCAACCCGCTTTCCGGACTGACGATCAATGAAAAAGCGCAGACGATCGACAGCCTGGTCTATGCAGCTAGCGAAGGAAGCTCTCATCTACTAAGCGGCGCGCCCAGGGACGCGCTGTTCATGCGCTTCCCGCGGAGCGGTGCAGTCCCAGAACGAGACGATAAGCTGCAGTTCGCCCTGATCGACAACCTGTTCGTTCATGATCCAAAGAAACCGCTGACTCTGGGCAAGGCCAATATCCCAATTATCCGCGGCGCGTTCGGAGCGCTGCGCGACCGCCTGCTTCAACTGGACGAAGAGGCGATCGAAACCCTGCCGTATTTCGGACTGGACGATCAACCCGTCACCCTGCACATTTGCCATGACTGGGGCGGCGGAATCGAACGTTGGGTCCACGATTTAAGCCACTGTCCGGCTACCGGACACCATCTAGTTTTATCCTCGACCGGAAAAAGTAACGGAAAAGCCGATGGCCAGAGTCTGGTCTTGCTTGGCGACGGACCGCGACGCGGATGCCTGCACCGCTTCGTTCTCGAACCCCCCATCTCCGGCACGGCGTTGACACATTCACAATACGAATTGCTGCTGCGCTGGGTTCTCGAGCGCTTCGGCGTCGATCGCATCCTGGTTTCTTCACTGATCGGACACAGCCTGGAAGCGCTGCGGACTGGCAAGCCCACGGCTCAAGTCTTTCATGACTTCTACCCGGCGTCACCGGTCCTTGACATCGACCCTTTGGATGCGTTCAGCCCCGAAACCGGACTGGACCTGGAAAAATGTTTGGCCAGCAGCAACGAACCCCTGAAATTTTCGCGCAGCGATCCCGCCTACTGGGAATCCCTGCGCACGCGTTGGCTGGAGGACGTGCTCGAACAGCATATCGCCCTGATCGCGCCGACCCGGCACGTGGCAGACCGCTGGCAAACCTTGTTTCGGAACCAACTGCCGACAGTCAAGGTGATCCCGCACGGTTTCGACCCAAGTTTTGAGCCGAGCCTGCCTCTGGAACCCAAAGCGTTAGCGGACGGGCGGCTCAATCTGGCTGTTGTCGGTCGGCTCTCTTCCGGCAAGGGCCTCGATCTGCTGTTGCGATCTGCAGAACGCATCCGTCCACTGGCGCACCTGACCCTGATCGGCGCGGGCAAGCAGGCAGAGCGCCTGTTCGGTCTGCCGGGCATCGACGTCGTTCTCGACTACCGCACTGAACAATTACCGGAGTTACTGCGCATAGCAGCTCCGCAGGCCGTGCTATTTCTGTCGACCGTACCCGAGACCTGGAACTATGTGCTCAGCGAGATTCGCGCTCTCGGACTGATTCCAATCGCACCGCGCCAGGGAAGTTTTGAGGAGCGAATCGAACACGGACGGACAGGTCTGCTCTACCAGCCCGATGAAAACGGTCTGCTGGAACTGCTTGTCCATCTGCATGCTGGGCGACTTCCGTGGCCGCCCGGCCCGGAGGAAGAGGAACAGGAGCCGCGCGTTCGGGAGTCAGCGGCTCGGTACTTTGATCTCCTGTCAGTAAGCCAACCGGCGCTTCCTGGTCGACCTACCCTACTGCCCGACCCGAGCGGACTGCAACGGGGTGCTGTGCTGGCCGATCGAGCCGAACAATCGCTTGAAATTCGGCGCTACGTAACCCGCATCGACCAGCTTTCAGAGGAAGTGGAGCGGCGCACGGACTGGAGTCTGCGCCAAAAACGTCTGGCCGAAGAGCGCACCCGATGGGCGAAAAGCCTGGAATCCGATCTCGAAGTTTCTCGCAAACGGATCGGGTCGCTTCAAGACGAACTGGAGAATCGAACGGCCTGGGCGCAAGACCTGGAATCCGATCTCGAAGTTTCTCGCAAACGGATCGGGTCGCTTCAAGACGAACTGGAGAATCGAACGGCCTGGGCGCAAGACCTGGAATCCGATCTCGAAGTTTCTCGCAAACGG
>SKON01000278.1 GCA_007120035.1 Myxococcales bacterium | reverse complement strand
GCGGAACCTCCCCTCGGGCCAAGGCCACGAGGCTGGGCGAGTCGGGCTTCGCCCGAGTGTCCTCGCGGGCCAAGGCCCGCTGCGGGCTGCGGGCCAGCCGATCAACGTGGATCACACACTGTGGGGGGTCATCAAAACCGATAGCTCGCCCCGAGGACCACGCTCCGTCCCAGGATCGGCGCGTAGTCCTTGAAGAAGCTGTGGTGGCGGCGGCCGGCCTGGTTCAGGAGGTTTCTCCCACGGAGGAAGACCTCCATGCCGGGATGGGCCAGAGGGGCCCACCGGAGATCGGCGTGTACCAGGTGATACCCCTCGGTGGGTCGCTCTGAAGGGGCGACGCGCTCCTGGGGAAAGACCCACTGATAGTGGACGGCGGCGCCGACGTCGGCGATGAGAGCGCTCAGCCCCGTGCCCACTCTCGGAGGGGTGATCAGGGGCAGGTTGCCCCCTGCCCGGAGCTCGCCGAAGACGAGGTCACCGTTCAGGTGCCATGTCCAGTCGACCATCCCGGTAGCGAAGTCCTGGAAGAACTCGAGCTCGGCGCCGTAGAACCGCGCGTCGGCTTGCTCAAAGATCACCAGTCGTTCACCGCCGTCGTCCACGGACTGACCATCCCGTCCCATCCGAATGGGATCCCCATCGCCGTCGACCTGTGCGGCGAAGATCACGAAGTCGTCGACGTGATTGTAGAAGGCCGTCGCCTGAAATCGCGTGGCGCCAGCTTCTCGGTGAAAGGTCAGCTCCCCGTTGGTGTAGGTCTCCATGTTCAGATCGGGGTCGCCGATCTCCCAGGTCCCGGCCGCTCCATGTCGACCGAAGGCGAAGAGCTGCTCCGCCCCCGGGGTTCGCTGGGACCGCGACGCCGTGGCCCGCAGGTACTGGGCGTCCCCAATGAAGAGGCGACCTCCCATGGAGAGGCTCGTCGGGACGTACCGGCGCACACCGGGGTTTGGATCCAATTCGCCAACGAGGTCCCCGTCGACGCGGGCTTCGGTGACCACGGGGTCCACGACCCCCTCGGGGAGCACCTCCTCCCAGCCCACTCGGGCTCCCACCTCGACCTCCCCGCGGTCGAAGACGAGCTGCTCCACCAGGAAGACACCGAGCCGGACCGTTCGGGAGGGCTGAATAAAGAAGTCTCGCCCCTCTCGAGGATCATCGGCCCGAAACTCTCGGAGGTTCAGATCCACACCGAAGACGCCGCGCAGGAGCCCCAGGGGAACCTGGCTGAGCTCCAGCCGGCTGTCGACCTCTCGGGCCTCGAAGGTGGCCTCCGTCACCCGGCCGATCTGCTCGCCAGTGGCGTCGCTGAACTCGAACTCGTCTTCTTCTTGATCGAAGTCGGAGAGTGAGAGGTTCCATCGAAGCACTTCGATCCCGGGCACCACATCGTAGGCCTCACTCCGCAGGTCGAGCCGGTGGTATCCGGCAAAGATTCGCTCTACCTCGTCGCCCTGACCACCCACGGGATCGAAGGCTTCGGGGACCCCGTAGTTCCCCTCGTATCGCTCGTAACCGATGCCCACATGGCCCCACATAGGTGCCCAGATCCCGGTGACGTTGTAGGTCCGACTGCTCACAGAGCTGTTGATCAACTGCCCCGGGAGTCCTCGATCCTCTTCGCCGGCGTTCGGCGAGACCTGGAGGCCGGAGATCTGGAAATCCTCGGAGGCTCGGCCGGTGATGGTGGCTCGTAACGCCATCTCATCACCCACGGGGGCCTCCAGCCGGAGAAGGCCCTGACGGTCCAACCCGTTGACACCGAAGCTGCCCCGGGCCTCTCCGTTGAACCCCTGGCCGATCCGGGGGTCAAAGCGCCCGGAGACGAGGTTTACCACTCCGCCGGAGGCCCCGGACCCGTAGAGGAGGGTCGCCGGCCCCCGGATGATCTCCACCGCCTCTGCCCCCAGGGGCTCCCCGGCCACGATGTGGTCCACCCCTTCCCCGGAGACGTCGGTGGTCCGCATCCCATCCTCCAGGACCTGGACCCGGGACCCCTGCAACCCTCGAATCGTCGGACGGCCCACGCCGGGTCCGAAGTCGGCGTTGCTCACCCCGGCGACTCCGTCGAGGACCTCCCCCACGGTCCCCCCGCTGCGGCGGCGGTCCAGCTCGTCGCCATCCAACACCACCGACGGCCGCGCCACCTCACTCTCGGTGCGGCTCCCCAGGCTGCCGCGGGTGACCACCCGGGTTTCTTCTTCCGGTTCGGCGCCGGGTTCGACGGGTTCGACGGGTTCCACCGGAGCTTCTTCGCCGTACAGGAGACCGGGGCTGAGGGTGATCGCGAGGATGAGGAGATAGGGGGTGATTCTGAACATGGCGTGATCCAAAAGTTTGGGTTGACTAAACTTTTGGTTTGGTATCGCTCGCGTTTTTGTTTGTCAACGCGAAATGTCCCCGGCAGGGCTCCTGATCGAGGGGGTATCACTACTCCAGGTGATACCGCTTGGGCGTGAGAACGGGTGGTTTGCGAGGGAGGGAGGAGCACCGGAGCCCTGCCGCCTCCGGCGCAGGTTTTCGCCGAGTGTGCAAGTGAGCGGTGGAGGTGGAGCCGACCTCGAAGGTGGCGGCTCTCGGCGAAAGAACCGGCGGTGTGCGGTGTGGGGAGGCTAGCGCGGGGCTTGGGGAGTGGGGATGTGGTGGAGAGGACACCTGCGCCAGAGGCGGCAGGGCTCCGGGGGCGTTTTCGGCGTCGGGGTTGGCGACGGTATGGCGGTGGGGGAAGCCGGCGGTCAGGATCCGGTTCGCCGCAGGGGCACCACCGTCGCTTCTCGATGGTCTTCGCCGTAGGTGGGGATCAGCCCTCGGAGCGCCTCGACGACGACGCAGTCTTCGCCGTCGGCGGCGGCCTTCAGGAGGGCTTCGATGGCGGCGATCGTGTCTTCCGGGGACTTCACGGAGGCGGACTGCTTGCCGACGAAGATCTTCTCGTGGCCCGTGCGCTCCACGTTCTCCCGATCCAGGGTGAGCTCCTCGAAGAGCTTTTCGCCGGGGCGAACGCCGCTGAACTCGATGGGGATCTCGTCGACAGAGAACCCGGACAGACGGATCATGTCCCGGGCCAGGTCGACGATCTTCACGGGCTCTCCCATGTCGAGGATGAAGAGGTCCCCGGAGTCGAAGCTGGCGGCCTGCAGGACCAGCTGGGTGGCCTCGGGGATGGTCATGAAGTACCGGGTCATCTCGGGGTGGGTGACCGTGACGGGGCCGCCGTTTTTGATCTGTCGCCGGAAGATGGGGATCACGCTGCCGTTGGAGCCCAGGACGTTGCCGAATCGGACGGCGCAGAACTTGGTGTCCGGGGCGGTGGCGGCGTGGTGGTGGAGGAAGATCTCGGAGGCCCGCTTGGTGGCGCCCATCACGCTGGTGGGGTTGACGGCCTTGTCGGTGGAGATCAGGACGAAGGCCCGGGCCTTGTGCTCGCTGGCCAGCTCGGCGACCACCCGGGTGCCGCCCAGGTTGTTCAGGGCCGCCTCGCTGGGGTGGGCTTCCATCAGGGGGACGTGCTTGTAGGCCGCGGCGTGAAGGACCACCTCGGGGCGGTGCTCCTCGAAGACCCGGGCCATACGGTCCCGGTGGGTCACGTCGGCGATGGTGGGGTGGAGGGTCTGGCCCCGATCCCGGAGCTCCCGGTGGATCAAGAAGAGGGGGGTCTCGGCGCTGTCTACCAGGACCAGCCGGTCCGGGTTGAACCGGAGCACCTGGCGGCAGATCTCGGAGCCGATGGAGCCGCCGGCGCCGGTGACGAGCACCCGGCGGCCCTCCAAAAATCGCCCGATCGCTACGGTGTCGAGCTCCACGGGGGCTCGGCCCAGGAGATCCGTGATGGCCACCTCTCTCAGCTGGGTCACCGAGACGTTGCCCTCTACCACGGCCTCAAAGGCCGGGACGATCCGGGCCTTCACGCCCGTCCTATGGGCCATGTCCACGACGCGACGGATCTGCTTTCGGTCCGCCGACGGCATGGCGATGATCACCTCTTTGATGCCGTGCTTCTCCACCAGGGACGGCATGGCGTCCATGGTGCCCAACACCCGGGCTCCGTGGAGGCGAAGCCCCAACTTGTAGGGATCATCATCGAGGAACCCCACGGGTCGAAACGCGATGTTCCGGTTCCGGGCGATCTCCCGCATCAGGGCTTCCCCGGTGTCGCCGGCGCCGGCGATCAGCACCGGCACCTGGGGGCCCGACTGCAGCCGGTTGGCCACGGTCTCTCGAAAGAGGCGCAGGCTGCCCCGGACCCCGCCGATCAAGAAGAGGCAGAGCACGAAGTCCAGGATGTAGATGGACCGGGGAAACCCCGACGGCTGAAGCAAGAAGAAGTTCAACGCCAGCCAGGCCCCGCTGGCGGCCATCAGCGCTCGGAAGAGGCTAACCAGGTCGTAGAGGCTGACGTACTTCCACCACCCCTGAAACATCCGCAGCGCCGCGAAGATCGAGAGCTTCACGGCCAACATCGGCAAGAGCCCGCTCCACATCAGGCTCTGGTGTTGGGCCGGGACCTGGAAGTCGAACCGAAGCACGAAGGCCATCATGTAGGCCAACGTGAAGAAGATCCCGTGGATCGCCACCAGGAGAGTCACCCGGGCCCACCGGGGGATCTTGTGGAGCTGTTCAATCCAACCAAAGGTGCTCGCGCCCATCGGACCTTCCTACGCAACCCTCAGACCGCTGGTCGCCCAGCTTTCGTACTCTCAGACCGCCCCGTTGTACCAGATTGACGCGGGGAATCCCAATTTACTCGCTACTACTTCGAACCATGGCCAGGATCGGCGTGGACGTCTTCGTAGTGATTGATCACCGCAGACAGGACCGCCGACCGGCTGAAGGGCTTAAAGAGTGTGTGCTTATTGCCATCGGCCAAAAACTCCTGGACCTCTTCGACGAGGGCGCCGCCGGTGATGAAGATCACCGACCGGGAGAGCTGGGGGTGGGTCTCCACCAGCCGATGGTAGAATTCCATCCCCGTCATCTCGGGCATCAGGAGGTCACAGAAGATGCAGTCGAAGTCGGGAGCGTCGGCCAGATACTGCAAGGCGTCATCGCCCCGTTGAAAGGCGATCACCTCGTAGTTGGAGAGCATTCGGGTCAGGACCTTGCCGATATTCTCCTCGTCATCGACGACGAGGACCCGGTAGTCCTCGGGGATCTTCGACTCGTCCTCGGGGGTGATGCGAGGGATCTTCGGCAGGGGCTCCAGCTTGGCCTTCGGCAGGTAGAGGCGGAAGGTGGTGTCCTCGTTCTGAGGTCGGTACTCGATGTGGCCGCCGATCTTGGAGAGCACCTGCTTGGCGATGGACAACCCCAGGCCCGTGCCCTCGTCGGGGCTCTTGGTGGTGAAGAAGGGATCAAAGATATGGGGTAGATCGGACCGGGAGATCCCCGAGCCCGTGTCGGAGAACTCCATGATCACCACGTCGCCCTCTTCCCAGCTGGAGACCCGGATCTCATGGTCTTCGGCGTGGCCGATCTCGATGGCCTGGGCGGCGTTGGTCAAGAGGTTGTGGAAGACCTGAGCCAGGCGAGACTGGGAGGCTTTCACGGGGCTGATCGCCCGCAAGTTCTCGACGTACTTGGCCCGATGTCGGATCATGTGCCAGCACATCTGGCGCGCCGAGTTCAGTACGGGGTGGATGTCTACAGCGGTCAGCTCGGGCTTGCCGGCCTGGGACGAGAAGGTCCGCAGCTCCTTGACGATCGTGGTGATCCGATAGCTCCCCTGGCGAGCGGAGTCCAGGGCCTCCAGGAGGCGAGGCAGGACTTGGAGGACGTGGAACTGAAAGGTCTCGTCCAGGCCCTCTTCCTCTTGGGTTCGGGTCGTGAGCTTGTTGATCTGATGGGTGGCGTAGTCGAGGTTGGCGATGATGAAGGTCAGGGGGTTGTTGATCTCATGGCCTACGCCGGCGGCCAGGGTGCCGGCGGCGATCATCCGGTCCATCTGCATCATCTGGGTGGTCAGGCTCTGGCGGTAGCTCAGGTCTCGGCCTTGCCACACGATGGAGGGGACCCCCCGGTAATGAAGAAAGAGGGCGATCACTTCCACGGCGATCACGGTCTCGTCTTTCCGGAGCATCCGGACCTGATGAGAAGGGGTGGACTCCCCGGTGTTCTTCAACCGTCCCAGCTCTCGCTGAACCCCCTTTTGGTCATCGACGTAGAAGAGATCCAGCACGTCAGAGTCGATCAACTTCTCGGGATCGTCGCGGTCCAAGAGCTCGGCCAGGGCCTGGTTGGCCTCGACGATCACCCCGTCCCGAGACACCCAGATGGGATCGGTGGCGTTGCGGACCAGGAACTGAAACTCCCGGGCCTGCTCTTCCAGTAATCTCTCCAGCTCTCCTACATCTTTCATAACCCTGCCCGTTACTTTACTCGCTGTCTCCGAACCAAGAAGACGAGAATCGTCGCTTTCCGGTCTCCGGTGCCAGGAGCGAACCCAGGCTGTACCCAGCGCCGCTGTGAGGATCGGAGAGCCTGCCCAGGCGTTGTCCCAGGAGATACTCGCGGCGAGCGATGGGAATAAACAATCCGTACTCTCCGAGGCTGGCCGCCGTCAATCGCGTCTTGGCCAGGAGGCTCGACGCCTCCCTCAATCCCCCCCGAGCCATGGCGAGATCGGCGCGGAAGAAGTCGCTCAGGCCGTGGGAGGCGTAGACCTTCTGTTCGTCGGTGTCGGTGAAGAGGGTGGAGAAAGCCTCCCCCTTGATCCGAAACTGGGCCAGGAGGAGCTGGAGATAGATGATATGAGCGCGAGCGATGGCGATGCGCTCCCGATCGGCGGTCTCCTCTCCGAAGGTGACGGCGTCCATCAACGCCGAGAAGCATTCCCCGGGCTCGTCCTGGTCGAAGAGGGCGTAGGCTCGTCGCACCAGGGCGTCGAAGGCCAGCTGGCGATGGCCCACCTCCTGGCCGTGCTCGAAGACGTGGACGAAGTGCTCCTCGGCCAGCCGGGGCCGGCTCATGGCCAGGTAGAGATCGCCCAGGTGGAATTGCACCCGGGCCCGCAAGATCGGCTCGTTGCGGGTGCTGTAGTGGCTCATGGCCTCCACGAGATGGACCTCGGCCTGCTCCAGGTTTTCCAGGGCCGCCAGGGCTCGGGCCAGCCCCAGGTGGGGGGACCGATCGGCCTGGAGTTGGCGAGTGGAAGAGAGCGCCAGGGCCCGGGTGTAGCTGTCCCGGCTCTCGGCGTAGAGGCCGGCGGCGTAGTTGGCGCTGCCCAGGTTGTCCAGGCAGGTCAACACCTCCTTGTATCGCTCCTCGGCCTCGAAGATCTCCATGGCCCGGCGCAGATGATCGACGCTCTCCAAAAACCTCGCCTGCCGGGTCAGGACGTCTCCCATGTACTGGTGGAGGCGACCCATCAGGGGGGTGTCCTGGAGCTTCTGGGCCTTGTCCAGAGCCTGCAGGAGGATCCCCTCAGCCTGACGGGGGCGGCCCATCTCGACGGCGCACCGCCCGATCTCACCGATGGAGGCCACGTAGGGGCGAGCCAGGGAGGTCCGGTGGTAGAGGTCTCGGGCCTCTTCGAAGTGCTGCCGGGCCACGGCGAACCGCTCCTGTTGAAGGGCCAGGTCGCCGAGGATCTTCGACGCCGTCGCCCGGGTTCGGTGGTCCTCGGAGGGGGACTCCCGCAGGGCCCGCTTCAGGGCGTCTTCGGCGGCCCCGAACTCCCCGAGGGCTCCCTGGATCTGTCCGACCTTCAGCCACACCGCCGGGTAGGGCGTGAAGGCCACCGGCGGCGGCGACGATCGGGTCTGGAGCTCGTCGATCAAGCCCTGGAACTGGAGGTAGTACTCCCGGGCCAGGTCGAGGTCCATGTCGTCGAAGGCCTCTTCGCCGGCCCGCAGTAAGAGCCGGATCCCTCGCTCGAAGTCCTCCCCCTTGACGGAGTGTTCCACGATCCGGCGGAGCTCCTCCCGGGAAGGCCGCGGCGAATACTCGTGGAGGAGGGCCGCCAAATGCGCGTGGGCGTCTACGGAGTCCGGCAGCTCGTCGAAGGTCCCCCGCAGAGCCCGGGCGTACTCGGGATCCGTGAAGGCGATGGCCTCCTCGGTGAGGACCAGGATCCCGAACCGCTCGGCGTGTTGCAGGAGAATCCCCATCATCCGGGTCATCCCGAAGGGCAAGAGCCGGGGGTACAAGAACTCCCAGAGGTCTCGCTCCACCATCCGCTCCCCGAGCTGCGCCAGATACCCCAGGACCGTATCGAAGGCATGGTGGATCTCGGTGTTGGCCTCCTCGGAGCTGGCGGCGACGGTCTCGGCGGTGGTGAAGAGCTCCAGGCGCTCGGTCTTGCCCGTGTAGGGCTTCGATGGCTGAGCCGGCGTCGGGGCTGGAGCGGGCGTCGGGGCTGGCGCCGGCGTCTTCGCCTGGGACGGAGCCGGGCTCAAGGTGACGTCGGGCTGGACGCCGTCAGCCATGGCCGCCCATCGCTCCAGCTCCTCGGCGTCCACGTCGGCGGAGAGGCTTCCGCTGGGGAGCCCCAGAAAGGAACCGTCTACGTCGGCGTCGGAGGGGAGATCCGCCAGGTGGCGAAGCTCCTCCTCAGGGGCCTCCTCTCCCTCCTTGAGGGTCCCGGGCTCCATGAGCTCCAGGTGTCGTCCGTAGGTCCCCGGGGCCTCCAGGATCCCCTCGGTATGTCGGGCCAGGCCGGGCCGCTCCATCAGGGCTTCCGGGTGGACCGTGACCACCATCAGGATCGGCGACGGGTGGACGCTCATCTCCCGCAGGAACCGATCGAGGAAGGCCAGGGTCAGGGGATCGATATGCTCCAGATCCTCGATCCCCCAGATCATGGTCCCCACCCGGGCCCCTCGCCGAAAGGGGGTGATCAGGCGGGCCAGAAAGTCGTCCCGGCGGCTGGCGAGCTGGCTCAGGGGGTTGGAGTCCATCCGGACCGGGGTCATCTCCACCATGGTCTCCAGGTGGCTGTCGGCGAAGACCTCCCGCAAGAGGCGGTTGATCTCCCGGATTCCCTCTCCCTTCAGCGGGACGCCGGCGACCTGGGCGAGGTCGGCCTCCAGCCCCTGAGGGCCTCCCAGAGCGGTCTGGCGGTGGATCACCCGGATGCCGGCGGTGTTGCGGTACCGCTTCAAGAAGGCCCGCAGCAGGTTGCTTCGGCCCGTGCCCGGCTTGCCCCGGATCACCACCAGGCGGGTCTGGGCCGACTCCTGCACCTCCTGCAGGGTTGTCTCCAGCTCCGAGAGCTCCCACCGGTAGACCTCCTCGGTGAGGCGCTCCCCGTCGTCGTCCAGCGGCCCGGGCACGTCCAGCGGCGGGGAGTCCTCCTCGGCGAGCCGGACCCCCGGGGGGAGCTCGGAGAGATCCATGTAGGGGAAGAACTCCTCTTCCATGAGGAGGTCCAGGAGCCGGCTGGCGTTTCGGATCCGGTGGTAGGGATCCTTGATCGTGGCCTTGCGGATCACCTCGGCGAAGGGGGTGGCGTCCCAGGGCGGGGGGAGCTCCAGGGGGGGATCGTTGATCTGGAGGAGCATCACGTCCATGGGGCTCAAGTCCTGATCGTAGGCCGCCCGGCCGGTGATCATCTCGTAGGCCATATGCCCCAGGGCGTAGACATCCACCGCCGGGGTGATCTCCTCGGCCATGGCCTGCTCCGGCGCCATGTACAGGGGGGTGCCGAAGACCGTGCCCTCCTGGGTCAGGGGGGCCAGGGAGCTGGCGTCGGCCCGGCCGAAGTCGGAGAGGGCTTTGGAGACCCCGAAGTCCAGGACTTTGACGTGATCTCGGCCCCCGCGCTCCAGCAAGAAGACGTTCTCCGGCTTGAGGTCCCGGTGGATCAGCCCTACCCGATGGGCCTCGGCGAGGCTCCGACAGACCTGGGTGAGGATGGACCACACCCGCTTGAGCTCCATGGGCTTGCGACCCTTGATCTCGTCGCTGAGATCGGTGCCTACCAGGTACTCCATGGCGATGTAGCAGAGCCCCGTGTCGGTCTGGCCGTAGTCGAAGAGGGTGATCGTGTTGGGGTGGGAGAGCTGGCTTGCGAAGAGGGCTTCCCGGCGAAAACGCTCCACGATCTTGGCGTCCGCCGACGCCCGGGGCTTGAGCACCTTCAGGGCCACGAACCGGTTCATGCCCTCCTGGTGGGCTCGGTACACCACCGAGAACCCTCCCGTACCGATGATCTCCACGATCCGGAACCGGCCGGCGACCAGGTCGCCGGGCTGTAAGTTCGGGAGATCTCTTTCGGACGGGGTCGCCTTCATGAGTCGATGGTGGAAAGGTTCGGGAAATAGGCCGTCACGGGGACACCGAAAAGTTGCATTTTGTGGGCACCGGCGCAACAATGGCGACGCAGAAAGTACGGATTTTTTGTGATTT
>SKON01000231.1 GCA_007120035.1 Myxococcales bacterium | reverse complement strand
GCCCTCCCGAAGCCACAGTCCTGGAGCTCGCCACCGGCACAGGCCGGATCCTCCAGGCTCTGATCGGCCGAGACACCCTGGTGGGCATCGACATCGACGAGGACCGCCTGGCCATCGCCCGGGAGCGCTGCGGCGACGACGCCGAGCTGATCTGCGCCGACATGCAGTCCTTCCGCGACGACCGCCGGTTCGACCGGATCCTCCTGGTCTTCAACGGCCTCTATTGCCTCCCCGATCGGGAAGCTCTCAGGCAGACCTTCGACACCGTCGCCCGCCACCTGCACCCCGGCGGTCGCTTCCTCTGCGACGTCTACGACACGGCGCCGCTGGACCAGGACGCCCTCGAGGTGGGCCCCGGCCCCCACCGTGACCCCGCCGAGAAAATCGGCGACCTCACCCTCGACGACCGCACCTTCGAGGTCTTCGAGGAGAACCACTGGTTTCCGTCGGAGCGGCGCCTCGAGGCCTACTTCACCTACGTCAGCGGCCCCGTCGCCGAGCCCCTGGTCCTCCAGGTGACCCATCACTACCATCGCCTCGACGAGATCATCGCCGTAGCCCGGGAGAAAGGCCTCGATCTCATCGACCACCGCCGGGGCTTCACCGACGACGACCCCGACGGCCCCCACCTCCTGACCTTCACCCCGGCCCTGATTTCGAAATGATCTGAGCCGCGCTTCGTGTTACTCGTGAGCCACCAAATATTGTGTGCCTTCTGGGACCCCCGTACTTCATAGAGACCGTCATGCTTCGACACGCCCTCCTCTCCGCGCTCCTTCTGGCCCTGGTCTTCCCCCTGACGGGCTGTCCCCGGGCGGCGTCCCCTGACGCCGAAGAGACCCAGCGTCCCCTGCGAAGCCTCCATGAGTTCGCTCAGACCGAAGACGTGATCCTCGCCACCCGGATCAACCTGGAGCGGTTCACCGAGACCGCCCAGGCCTGGCGAGCCGTCGGCGCCTGGCTGGACGATCCCGAGTTCGAGGCCCTGGCCGACGCTGCCGACGACCCCATCCGGGCCCTCCAGCAGGCTTTCGATCTCCCCAACGACCTGCCTTCCCTGGAGCGCTCCGAGCCGATCTACCTGATGCTCTCCAGCCAGGGGAACGACGACTTCTTCCACGCCGCCCTCCTGGGCCTCCCCACGGTTTACGAGGACTGGCCGAATCACCTCAACGTGCGGATCCTCCTGCCCTCCCAGAGCCCCGGCGCCCTCGTCGAGGAGCTGCAACCCTGGGCAGACAGCATGATCGCCGGGCAGGACTTCGCCGCCGCCCGCGTCTACGAAGGCGCCGACTGGGCCCGCATCGAGCTCGCCCTCGACCTCGGCGGCGGCGAGTCCCGAGATAGCGGCATCGCCTTCCTCGACGGCGCCGGGCTGGACCGCATCCAGGGGCTGCCGTCTTCGGAGCGCCGCACCACCCCGGCGCTCCTGGCCTTCCGAGACGACGACGCCATCGTCAGCGCCTGGGCCCGCATGGACTCCCTGACCTACCTGGGCATCCTGGAGATGCTCGGGATCTTCGGTGACCAGTACGAGATGGTCGGCCCCGCCGGCAAGCCCCGGTTCTTCCTGGAGGGCATCCCCCGTCTCTCCGAGGCCGCTATCGTCTCCGACACCATGACCGCCCACTTCGAGGACGTCGCCTTCACCCTGGGCTCCGCCGGGGAGCGAGACGCCACCTTCGACCTCGTGCTCTCCCGCACCAGCCGGGGGGTCGCCGCCCGCACCACAGCCCCGGCGCTGTCCGTCGCCGGCTTCGAGGTCCCCAACCCCTTCCTGAGCTTCTCCTGGCAGGGCGAGCTCGCCGCGACCTCCGGCCAGACGCCCCTGTGGATGGACCTCCTCGAGACCGAGGAGATGGAGATCCAGGGCGGCTTCATGACCTCCCCACAGGACTTCGCCAGCACCACCTTCATGGGCGGCTTCGAGGCCGCCTCCTCGAGCATCCTGGCCTTCCTCCAGAACCCCCAGGCCACGATCGCCAACACCCTCGGCGAGATGGAAGGCATGTTCAGCCCTCGGGGGGTCGCCCTTCAGGCGTTCCCCATGGGCGAGGCCGCCGGGTTCCCCGCCGGAGCGGCCCTCACCCTCCTCTACCCCAACACCCCGGAGCTCCGCGCCGAGCTCGAAGGCCTCCTCACCATGGCCGAGATGATCATCCCCCTGCCCTTCGACGCCCGACTGGCCGAGCGCGGCGACGGCCTCCTCGAGATCAACGCCAGCGTCGGCACCACCCTCGACAAGCTCGTCTCCTCCCGCTCTCCCATGGGCCTCGACGATCTCTCCCTGAGCGTCGACCTCGCCGGGCTCCGGGACGTCCTCGGCACCGCCGGCTTCGACGACCAGACCGCCGACCTCGACGCCATCGACGGCCTCCACATCCGCACGAGCTCTGAGGAGAGCTACATGGCCCTTCGGTTCACCGTCGGCGCCGACGCCACCGCTCCCCCCACCCTCACGGGCACCGATCCGGTGCTCACAAACCCCAACCAGCGGTGCCGCACCGAGATGGCCGCCGCCTCCTACGAGCACCTCCGGGATCTCCGTACCGACGCCGCCGGCCACGTCGACCGATGGGCCGAGGCCGTCCAAGCCATCGCCGCCGATTGCGTCGGCTCCGACCGCTACCTCACCCGGCTGATCTCCCAGCGCATCGAGCTCGCCCAGGAGATCGCCGCCCAGGTGCCCTGACAGAGGTCGGAGG
>SKON01000142.1 GCA_007120035.1 Myxococcales bacterium | reverse complement strand
CGGCGACCTCCGAGGTCTCGTCGGTGTCCCGCTCCACGGGCTCCTCTTCGACGAGTAGCTCCTCGGTCACCTCCTGGGCGATCGCCGGTGGCACCGGGGCGTCGGGCTCCTCGTCTTGATCCGTCGTGAGGGCGTAGAAGAGGCCTAAGGCGACCAGGAAAGTGAGCGATACAAGTGGGACGGCCACCAGGATCAAGGTCGTCACAGAGGCCCTCTCGGTCGTCTTGGGCGGGTGTCGTCCGGTGGTCTGATCGTCACGGGAGGTGGATTCGGCAATGGGCTCGGGCTGCAGCTGGGAGGTCTGGAACCCGTTCTCGGAGAGGGTCGTGTGAAAGAGGGATTCGTAAATTCCGGCGAGCTTCGCGGCGACCTGTGCCGCCGAGGGGCGGTGTTGGGGCTCCTTGCTCATCATGGACATCAGGAGGGCGGTCAGCTCGTCGGGGGCGTCGACCCGGAACATTCCGAGAGGTCGAGAGTCGGCCAGGACATGGGCCAGTGCGTTGCCCTGCGTGATGGCCTTGGGTCGCTCTCCGGCGATGATCTCAAAGCAGGTGATGCCGAGCTGGTAGATGTCGGTGGCGCTGCTCAGCTCGGGTCCCAGGATCTGCTCCGGCGCCATGTAGGCCGGGGTGCCTCGGATCTCGGTGCCCTCCGCCATGAGGTGTTCCAGGGATCGGGCCAGCCCGAAGTCGATGAGCTTCACCCGGCCGGAGGGCTCCCGGAGCGCGTTGGCGGGCTTGATATCTCGGTGGACCACTCCCTGTTCGTGGAGGAATTCGATGGCCAGGGTCAACTGAAAGGAGAGCTCGATGCCTTCCCGCAGGGAGATGGGTTTGTTCTTCTTGCTCCAGGTCTGTAGGTCGCTGCCCTCGACTAGTTCAGTGATCATTGCCTCCCGATCGTCTAAGACGGTGACGTCGTGGATGCTGACCAGGTTGGGGTGCGAGAGAGGGGCCATCTGGCGGGCCTCCTCCAGGAAGAGCCGGGGTGCGTCGGGGTTGCTCCGAAAGGTATCGTTCAGGAGCTTGATCGCCACGGACCGGTTCAGGCGGAGATCGTGACCTCGGTAGACCACGCCCATTCCGCCGCAGCCGAGGACGTCATCGAATCGGTAACGCCCGTCGATGGTGCGTCCGAGGAGAGGATCCGTGCCAGCGGAAGCCTGGGTGGGCGGCCCGTCCTGAAGAGAAGGCAGCCCCGGCCGGGTATGGTCGGCGGTGAGGTTTCGGGTGGCCTCGCCGGTCTCGTCGTCGAAGAGGAGCTCTCGGGAGCCGGTCTGGCCGGTGCGGTTGGGGGTCGGCCCGGAGTCGCCCAGGGGAGAGATCGGGGAGTGGGGGTTGTATTGCAGGGATTGGGCGCAGGACCGCAAGAGAGCGACCAGGGTGTGCATGGAGCCGATGCGGTTCTGTGGTTCTTTCTCCAGGCACTTCTTGATCAGGACTTCCAGGCCGTCGGGGAGCTGGATGTCGGGATCGAAGTGGTGGAGGGGCGGCGGGGGCTCGTTGACGTGCTTGAGGATGAGCTGGGTGACCGTGCAGCCGTCGTCCCGGGTGAAGGGGGGGCGGCCGACGAGCATCTCGTAGAGGAGGATCCCCAGGGCGTAGACGTCGACGGCGGGGCTGTCGGCGTCTTCTCGTATGAACCGCTCGGGGGGGACGTAGATGGGGGATCCGACGACGGTATTTTCGGCGGTGAGGGTGTCGTCGCCGCCGCTGTCGTCGCGGTGGATCTTCTTGACCAGGCCGAAGTCTACGACCTTGACGAAGTAGGGATCGCCGCCGCGCTCCACGAGCATCACGTTCGGGGGCTTGAGA
The DNA here is from genome assembly GCA_007120035.1 of Myxococcales bacterium. Taxonomy (GTDB): domain Bacteria; phylum Myxococcota_A; class Bradymonadia; order Bradymonadales; family Bradymonadaceae; genus SKON01. The sequence continues at coordinate 907 of SKON01000142.1, read as the reverse complement.
TCGCGGTGGATCACGCCGGCGTTATGAGCGTCGGCCAGGGAGCTGGCGATCTGGATGGCGATGTGGAGGGACGTGGCCGGGGGCAGGGCCCCGTGGGAGGCGATCAGGTCCCGCAGGGATTGGCCTTCGAGGAACTCCATGACCAGGAAGAACCCGCCGTCGGCGAGCTCCCCGTAGTCGAAGATGGTCATGGTGTTGGGGTGGTTGAGCTGGCTGGAGAAGCTGGCCTCGCGGTAAAAGCGCTCCACCCGCTCTTTGTGCTTGTCCGGGGCCTCGTTCTCGATGGGCTTGAGGATCTTGACGGCCACGTCGCGACGGAGCTTCTCGTGGGTGGCCTGGAAGATGGCGCCCATGCCGCCCTCGGCGAGGGGCCGCACGATGCGGTACTTTCCTTCCAGGAGATCCCCCGGGGCAAACGGCCCGTCTTCGCGGACCTGAACCTCATCACCCATGACCCAATCCGGTTAAGAGAGGCGAAACCTCGGTAGATCTGAGCTATCACAGGGGTTTGTTGGTGGTCAAATTGAGCGAGAGTTTGGGCACGGGTTCGCGGTGTGGCGAAGGTTCGGGTGCTCCCTCGCAAACCACCCGTTCTCACGCTGAGATCTGCCACCTTCGACTCGAGCCTGCCTCCGGAGCCCTGCCGCCTCCGGCGCAGGTGTCCTCCCCACGACATCCCCACTCCCCAAGCCCCGCGCCAGCCTCCCCACACCGCACACCGCCGGTTCTGACGCTGAGAGCCCCTTTTCGAACTGTTCAGGACCAAAAAATGACCGTTCCTTTTTACCGCCTCCTCGGCCAGATCTTCCTCGCCACCGAGACCTGGGAGTCCACGCCGGACGCCAAGGAAGCCCTCAGCAAAGCGGGTCTGAACAAGGACCGAATCCAGGCAGGCAAGGACCTCCTG
>SKON01000005.1 GCA_007120035.1 Myxococcales bacterium | reverse complement strand
GTGGACGCCCCCCGAGGAGGACCGATTGGCGTGACTTCGCCATTCCGCAGCGGGCCTTGGCCCGCGAGGACGTTCGGGCCGCTGTTTCAGGCCCGACTCGCCCAGCCTCGTGGCCTTGGCCCGAGGAGAGGCGCCAGATTCACCTCCTGGGGTCGCCGGTGGACGAACCCCCGAGGAGGACCGATTTGTGTACCCGAGATAGAGGGCGGCGCGGAACCTCCCCTCGGGCCAAGGCCACGAGGCTCGGCGAGTCGGGCTACGCCCGAGGGTCCTCGCGGGCCAAGGCCCGCTGCGGTCTACGAGCCAACCGATTCCCCGTGGATCACCCGAGGACTCAATCCGCCGCCTGACACACCCCGATATCCCGCACCAACGGCGCGCACTGATACCCCGACGGACAGGTGCTCTGCGTATAGCCCGTCGACGACGAACCCGTGAACTGACAGAACCGCATACACTCGGGATCGCTCATATTGATCACGCAGATCGAGTCCACCCCACAGGCGAGCCCCGGGTTATCACAGGGCTCACCGATCTCCCGACTCTCCACGATCTCGGCGCAATGACCCACGCTGGCGTTCCAGGGGTAGTTGAAGAGACAGGTCTCATCCTCTTCACAGGTGTGGTCCGACAGGGTTCCCGAGAAGGGATCACAGATCGGCCGACACCGCGGCAGCCCCCCACCGCCAAAGTACGGCGAGAGCAGAGTGGTGACGAAATCAAACTGCAGGGACCTCTCATAGAGACACTCCGCTCCGGGCATACAGCTCCCCGTGGAGCAGGCTTCCCCCACCTCCGCGCTCCCCGACGCCCAGCAGAACGGCTGCTCCTCATGTACCGAAAACCCACCGGACACCCCATCACCAAGGGGAATCAACGCCGCCTCAGGCTTGCAGCTCGCCAGCCCCTCGGGACATGAGGGATCCGTGTAACCTCCGTCGGGCACGCACTCCTGCCGGCACTCCCCCACGACGTACTCCGTGCCCGCCGCGATCGGCCGGCACCCCCGCTCGTCGGGGCAGGCCCCCTCCTGTCCTTCCACGCACAACGACCTACACGTCCCGGCCGCTGGCTGGCCATCCACGGCTCCATAGGCCTCACAGAAGAGCCCCTCGCCGCAGGGATGATCCGCCACGGGACTGCATTGATCTCCCTCGGCGAGATTCCCTACAGGCTGGCAGACCGATCCCCACCGATTTCGCTCGTTATGAAGTCGCGGGCCACACCCCATCCCCTCGCCCTGACACATCCCTGTCTGCAACCCCGTTCCCCCGTCGCATCGCTGAAAGCAGGCCCCCACGCCGCCATCGTTGACCGCCCGACACGACCAGGGCAGCTGGGCCTCGGCCTGCAGGTCCGGGATCTCCTCGGCGCTGAACACCGGGGGCGCTACCACGTGGAGATCGGAACCATCCATGGTTCCCCGAAACGCCACCATGCTCTCCTCTCCGAACTCCACGGCCTCAAACCGCAGTAGTTCCTCCCCGTCATCGCCGGCATCGGCGGGGCGAAACACCAGATCCACCGCGCCCTGCGGTGCCTCTTCACCCCGGACCTCCCCGGGCGCCCAATCATCGATCACGAGCTCCAGATCGTCGCCGGTGCCCGCCCAGAGATCCACGGATCCCAGGTCGGGGATCGCCAGCACCCACTGCACGCTCCCTTCCCCAGGCGCCAGGGTCACCACCGCTGTCTCCACCCCCTGATCCCGACCGGCCTCGGGCATCACCAAAAGGAGCTGGACCTCCCCCGGTGAGAGATCAAACTCGCCGTCCGCCACAGGCACCTCCGAGACGGGATCGCCGGCCTGCCGCAATGCCCAGGTCACCCGCCCCTGGTCACGCCGCAGAAACGCCTCCTCCTGCCCCTGCGCCAATCCTCCGGGCGCCGCCGTGGCCACCGGCGAGGTCTGGCTCCCTTCGTAGAAATCGAGGCTCCCCAGGGCGTCCGCAAGGTGCCACACCGCGAAGCTCCCCTGAGCGAGTTCGACCTCCGGGCACGTCTGGTCCCGGGCGAGTTGTGACTGCCGACTCAGGGGCCCGTCCGGGTTCGACGGTCCGGCGCTGAGATCACAGACCGGCAAGCACCTCCCCACAGCCCGGCCTCCCTCAGCCTCCACGCAGATCGTTCCTGCCTCACAGGCTTCCCCCCCGACCGTGCAGGCCTCAAAGGCCGGGGTCGTCCCCGCCTCCTGACAGATTCCCCCCCCCTCTCCCGAGGGGATGCAGGTCTCGTCCCCACCACAGGCATCGGGCTCTCCCGGCGTACAGGTCACAGCGCAGACTTCCACCCCGGGCCGCCCCGACAGCTCGGAGCAAATCTCCCCCGCCCCGGAACAACTCCCATCGCTTGCGCAGTACGCCCTGCACACCCCGCTGACGCACGCCCCATCCTCGGCGCAGACCTCTTCGGTCCGTCCCTCCTGAAAGGCCTGCCCGGCAGGCAGACAGCTCTCCCCGACCTCTCGAGGCCCGGCGGGCACGCAGTAGTTCACCGCCGGCAACACCTCGGCACACCGCAGCCCACTCCCGCAGGCATCGTCAGGCCCATCGGGGAGCTCGCAATCCGACGGGCGACACGAGGCGAACGCGCAGGCTCCCTGATAGCAAAACTGCCCCTCCCCACAGCCATCATCTCCTGTGCACGCCTGGGCAGGCTGCAGGTTGATCAGAAAACACCCCGATCCCTGCGGGCAGGACGACGCCCGACAGTCCTGGGAGCAAACCGCCTCCGCCCCGGTCTGGACCGTCCAATCCATGCACAGATGTCCATCCAAATACGCCCCGAACCTGTCCGAAGCACAGGACTGCCCGTGGTAATCACATCCCCCACCGGCCGACACGCATCGCCCACCACTGCACAACTCGCCGTCTCCACAGGCCGGCGAACACTCCCCGCCACCGCCGTCCACGCAGCTCCCGTTGATGCACACCGCCCCCTCGGGGCAACTCACCTCGGCGCAGGGATCCTCTTCTTCCCCACCGCAGGCCCCCAGGAACACCACGAGCGCTCCCGCCACCAGCCAAGCCCTCACCATCCTCGTCCATCCCGTCGTTCCTGTGGACGTCATTCGTCGCTCCTTGGAAAACGTCAGAATTCGTAACGACTTCCGACTCGCCTTCTCTCCCCCAGCATTCTGCATCAATCGCCATCAAAATTCACGTACCCAGAGCGCAAGAGGCCAGACGCCCGGGTCATACCCGCGGCGTCTGGCCTCTCGCCAAGGCTTCTCTTCGCTTACTCGTTACCGGCAGAGCCCGAAGAGGTCGAAGAGCGGTCCACCGGAGAACCCTTCCACACAGCTCGTGCCGCCCGTGCAGCCCGCTCCGGTGTTGAAGTTACACAGCTGCAGACACTGTCCTCGGGGGGGCACACACTGGTTGCTCGACGCCACGATGCAGTACGAGTTCTCGTCACACATCTTGCCGATGTCTTCCGCCGGACAGTCCTGCAACGACGGGATCGGGGTATCGATCGCTTCCACACAGTGTCCCAGGGTCGGGCTCTCGCCATCAGGCGTGATCGGAGAGCAGGCGAACCCTTCGGAGCACCCGCTGTTGCTGGTGAAAGGCGTGCAGATCTCCCGACAGGTCGGGGGACCATAGGAGGCATCTGGCGCCGCGAAGGGATCCAGAAGCACACCGCTCAGGTCTCGACCACTCTGGGCACAAACCAGACCGGCGGCACAATCCTGAACCCGGGGATCGCCGTTCGCTCCACCACACTCCTGGCCTTGAGGGACACTCCCCGACGCCGTGCAATAGGCCGCCCCGGGAGATCCCAGACAGGTCTGCATTCCCGCCGGGCAGTTCTCATCCCGGAAGTCCGATCCCGGATTACAGGGAATCCGGCACTGACCCAGGTTGACGTACCCGGCCATCGGGATGCAGGCCTCACCGGCTTCGCAACCCAGGTGGGGATTGGTCTGCGTCGTGGTCTGACAATAGGACCGGCACACCCCTTCTCCGAAGGCGCCGCCATCGCAGAACAGACCGTCGGCACAGTAGTCATCATTGTCGCAGGGCTCTCCCGCTTCCCGCTCCTCGAGTCCCGGAAAGCACCATCCCAGCCCGCCGCCTACCGGCGAGCAACTGTCGCCTTCACCGGTACACTGGTCTCCGCCCCAATCATCGCTGTTGGCGCAGGTCTCCAGGCACACCCCGGAACCGATCTCCGGCGGCAGCCCCTGATTCCGATTCAGATCCAGACAGTACCCGCCAAGAGCCCGGCCCTCAGGGGCCGACGCGTAGGCCACGGGCACCGCTTCCGGTCCCACGGCGCCCGTGCCTCCGGTACGAACATCACCGGTGGCGTGAACGGTAGCCACGGTCTCTTCGGACACTTCGAACCCTTCCACGGTGAAGAGCACGTCGCTCCCATCGCCGCCGGCGGGGATCAAATACACATCGACAATCGCGCTGCCCCCACCAAGAGCGATCGTCTCGAACGCCGAGGCTTCCCCGAACCCGATGCCTTCCTGCAGAAGGAATCGGTCGCCGGCGACGGTGAGATCTCCACCGTCTTCCACCACCACCACGTCCACATCGCCCACGCCTACCACGTTATGGACGAACCGCAGGGTCGCCTCGCCGGCGCCCGCTTCCACGTCCCGGGGGACGTCCACAGTCACCAACGACAGCCCACCGGGCTGGAAGGTATCGGCGATGGCCGCCACCAGGGTCGCCTGGCGAGCCACCACGTTCAACGTCGTCGTCAGGATCGCCGTAGCTCCCCCGACAGCACGAATCTCGACCTCCCGGGCGCCCTGAGGCACCTCGAGGAATCCATCCTCGCCCATCTCCACGTCGCCGAACGACAAAGTCGTCACCAACGCACCATCCACGTAGACGTCCACATCGGGGAGACTCACACCCAGGTGGGCTACCTGCACATACCCTGTGGTCGTTGGCTGCGGACAGGTCGCGTTACGAGCCGCCTGGGTGTTCAGCGTCGGATCGCAGAACGGAGCACATCGCGCCCCGGCCCCGAAGTCCAAGCACGTTGAGTTATCAGGACACACCGTATCAGGACCACCGCAGGCCTCCCAGATCGCTGCCGTTTTCAAGGATGGAATCGCGCACACTCCATCAGTGGCCGTCACCGGCAGACAGGCCGTCTCCTCGTCACATTGAGGCTCCATCGTCAGCGCCTCACACTTCACGTCGCAGAATCCCACGCCGTCGGTGGCGCCCACGTCAGCGCCGATGCACCCCAGACCGTCATCACATTCGCTGTCCGACGTGCACGGCTCGGCGCACGCCCCGAACGCACAGGTCAGACCTTCCTGACAGTTGGCTGTCGAGTTGCATTGAGCGCCCACGCCGGCCGTACCTGCGCCCACGCATCGGAAGGATCCCGTGTTCGTCTCAGCACAGTGCACGCCATTGGCGAACTGCCCCGGACTGGACTCCATCAGGGGCGCGCAGGACGCGGTGTCGAAGAACCCGCCGCACTCCGACGGGCGACACACCGCATTGGTCACACCACTGGCCACGCAGTCCGAACCCACACCGCAGTCCAACCGGGTGCTCGCGGTGCCGTTGGGCAGACACACTCGATACCGATTACAGGTCCGGTAGCACTGATGCCCGAACCCCAGATCTTCACAGGAAAACCCTCGCCGAACCGCTTCTTCGGGATCGCAAGATTGTCCCGGCGCCGTGCATTGCCGAGGTGTCGTTCGGCAGATCCCGTCGTCACAGACCAGACCGGTGAAGCAGTCGCTCTCCGCGTCACACTGCCGCTCCACGCATGCACCGCCATCGCAGGCCGCGTCGGCCGGACAGTCCGCCGAGGTCCCGCACGACCGCGCCACACACTCTCCGGCGGAGCACCGCTCAAAGGGGCCACACTGCGCATCGATGGTGCACTCCCCGACGCTGACCGATACACAGGCGTTATCGAAGCAGGCCTGCCCGGCGCCACAGTCATCATCGATCTGACACTCCTCAGTGGGCCCACAGCCCCCCAGCAGTACCAGGACGGCAACGACCGCCACCAGGGCCCAACATTTCTTCACGATCTGACGCATAAACTCCTCCAACAGGTGCCGTACCGGCGATTCTTTTTTTGTGACGCACGGGGTTCCGGCAGGCTCGTACTTTTTTGACCTACAACGGATGGCGAACAGTAATGGAATACCCGACGACGTGTCAACGGGCACTATGGTGCGAGCTTTCAAGTTCTATGCCGGTTCGAACCCGACACTTTCACCAAAAAAAAACCGCTTCCATGTCAAAGACTTATACATCACACACACAAACGCACACAACTCCTCTTTCTCACCGTTCGTTTTTTGTCACCCCTTCATTTCCAAAGACATTGACACAAGCCCCTGGAGTGAGACCCTGGAGCCCTGCCGTCCCCGAATGCTGCTCGGCAACATGTCCTCCCCCACGTCGCTCCTGCGCCGTCGCCGCCTCTAATGCAGCCCCAGATGCCGATACTCCGAGAGAAGCCGTCGCCCACTCTCGGTCTCGCTCAGATCGGCGATCCGGTGGACCAACCCATGCTCCATTCGCAGCCCGAACTCCCCGAAGAGGTGATCTCTCTTTCCGTAGGCCTCATCCACGGCCCCCAGGATCTCTTGGAGCCGCTCCACGAGATACCGGGAGCTTCGAAACCGGAAGGACTGCCCGTCGATCAGAGGCGCCACTGCCTCTCGGCCTCGGCCCCCCGCTTCCTGAGCTTCGAAGTTCGCGATCAACGACGGCCAATAGGTGCCCATTACCTCTGCAAAGAGCGGATGGAGCTCCTCGATCGGTCGGGACTCGCAGTCTACCACAGCCACCTCCGGGGGCCGCGCTGCCATTGCCTCCATCCGGTCCAAGTACCCCTGGATCGCTGGATACCCCTCCAGGCACTCTCGGCCCGTAGGATCTCGCCGAAACTGCCCCAGAGGCCCGAAGAACGCGAAGTCCGCCACCGTGGGGTATCCCTCGAAGAGATAGGCCGGCCCACCGCTCAAGATCGCCTCCAGGGCCTGCAGGGTCCGCTCCCGGGAGGCCAGGAGTGCCGCGTCGTTCTCCTGCCGCAGGCCATAGGGCCGCAAGCTCTTCTGAATCACCTGCCCCACCCGTTCCCCCAGGGCCCGGCTCCCCACGGGAACCGCCCCGGTGAGCTCTCGGCCGATCAGCTCCGAGACCGCCCGCCGGTCCCGGTCCACCCCCCACCGGGTCACCATCTGCCATCGCACCACCCACTCGTCGGCGAAGTCCTCCAAGAGCCAGCATAAGAGTTCCGCCTCCCGGGCACGAGGAAGCGTCGGTACCGGGGACTCCTCGATCAGGTGCCGGGCGATTTCGGTGGAGTCGTTCATCGCCCACTGACCTCTTCGCAAGATCGGCACCATGGTCTTCCCGGTGAGCTTCTTAATCACCGAGAACCGGGTCCACAGGTTTTGGATCTTCACCTCGTGATCGATCCCCATGTACCCCATCAACGCCGCGATCTTGATGGAATAGGGGCTCGCTTGACTGATGTAGAGTTCCCATGTCATCGACTTCCTTCCAGGCTGGACCGGCGGCGCCGCAAAGAGGTACAGTCGTCGCCGCTTCTGACCTCCTACGGTCTGGCCAATCCCTCGCCACTGTCAAGGCTCCACTAGGGCTGCGATGAACCTCAAAGCGCTCCCGGAACTCTCCTTTGAGACCGGCCGCACTCCGTCGGTGCGGATCCCGGAGCTGCGCAACGTCCCCCTCACCGATCGGGTGGCCGCCGTCGTGGATCACCCCGCGTTTCAACGGCTCCGACGAGTCCGAATGCTCGGCCCCAGTCACCTGGTGTACCCCGGGGCGACCCACACTCGGTTTGAGCACTCCCTGGGGGTCTTCGGCCATGTTCGGCGATTCCTTCTCTCCGTGTTGGACGTCCCGGCCTTCGCCGACGCCACCTCCGAGGAGGATCTCCTCACAGTGCTCGCCGCCGGCCTCCTCCACGATCTCGGTCACTACCCCTTCGCCCACAGCCTGGAGGCCCTGCACCTCAAGGGGCAGGACACCCCGCGACATGAAGAGGTCGGCGGCCGGATCCTCCGGGGGGAGGTTGACGAACTCAGGGGGGATCAGCCCATCGCCGAGATCCTTCGCGGCCGGTGGGGGGTGAACCCGGACCGGGTGATCCGTCTCTGCACCGGCGATCTCGGCGACGGCCCCTCCCAGATGGACTCCATCCTCCACTCTCTGATCAGCGGCACCATCGACGCCGACAAGATGGACTACCTCCGCCGCGACAGCCACCACATCGGGGTCCCCTACGGCCGGACCTTCGATAAGGAGCGGCTCCTGGACCACCTCACCTTGAGCCATGACGAGCGAGCGCTGGCCATCGGCGCCAAGGCCAAGGTCTCCGCCGAGATGTTCGTCTTCGCCCGGTACACCATGTTCAGCGAGGTGTACTGGCACCACACGGTCCGGTCCGCCGGCGCCATGGTGGAGAATGCCCTGGCCGCCTTTCACAGCCGGACCTCCCCGGACGACCAGGATCTCCTCTCGCCGCTCTTGCGGTTCGACGACGAGGCGTTTTTGGGGTGGCTCCGGGACCAAATGCCCCTTCAGAGCGCTACGGGCTTGCTCGTCTCCGGACTCTGTGACGGACGACGAAGCCTGTACAAGCGCATTGCCACCTACAGTCGAGCCTACGTGGAGCGGGAGAAGCAAGAGGCGTACAACACCATCTACGCCATGGATCGGGCCACCCTCTCGGATCTCACCGCTCGCCTCACGGCTCGCATCGGCACCCTGGTGGGCCGCCCCTTGCATCCGGCCTCGGTGATCATCGACATTCCCCCCCGGGACAAGGATCGCCTGGAGACCATCGAGGTGATCTACCCCGGGGTCTCCGGACAAGCCCACTATCAACTCCACGAACTCTCCCGGGTCGTCGCTGGCATCCAGGATGACTTCATCTCTGTGGTGAAGAAGATCCGGATCTACGTCGCCCCCGAGATCGCCGACGACCTCCGCCCCGAAGAAGACCTCCAGCGCCGATTGCTCCGCGAGATCCTCTCCTGACCCAGGCTCTTTCCCCACTCGGTACATCATGGACCCTGACTCCTCCCCCCTCGACACCCTCACAGCCCTCGTCGACCAGGCCCGGGACATCCCCCCGGCCCCGGCCCTTACGCCGGCCGGCGACCCCATGGATCAGCTCCGTTCCCTGCTCCGAGGCCAGCCTCCTTCCCCGCCCGCCACCTCGTCTCCGCCGCCCTCCCCGTCTGGGCCGGCCTCCCCGTCTCCGACCGCCACCTCCCCCGGCGAGGCGCCCCATCGGGAGGCTCGCCTCGGCCGGGCTGTCCTCGATCTGGCCGCTACCACCCCCCTCCCCGGCGCTCACCGGGCCCGAGCCCTGGCCCTCCTGATCGACGCCCTCGACGATCCCACCCCGGAGTCCCTCCAACCGATCCTGGCGCTCCTCCTGCCGGGATCGCCGGCGCTCGAAGACCCCTGAGGCTGGACCTTTCCGGTCTCGTGCCGAGGATTGCCTCTCGGATGCGGGTGGCTTCCCACCTGACACGCAACTCGTAGCACCGAGGTATCCCATGGAAGACCTTCTGATCCCCCTTCTCTTCATCGCCATCCCGGCGATCATCCTCATGATCGCCTTCGTGGCCTTCCTCCGCAAAGAAGAGGAACTCCCCGAGGAAGTAGCCTCCAACGGCCGGGACTGACCGTCCTATCCCCCTGTAACTCTTTGCAAAACGCCGACCACACCCTTGCCGACCCCCCGGCCGTGCTTATCCTTTCAGAGTCCGAAGGTCTGCGCCGTCGGGCCCCGCCGGCGAGCCTCTCGGTCGTCGCCCTTCACCACCAACATTTCGGGGCGATGTGGGTTCACGTTAACCCTGCAGGAGGTCTGCCATGTTTGAATGGATCGTCATGGGACTCTTCATCGGGATCCCCCTTCTCCTCATGGTGGGAGCCCTGGTGGCCTGGGTACTGCAGCGCCGCCAGTCCTTCTCCCTCGAGGACTTGGACAACCCCAACGTCAGCGACGGCACCGCCGCCTGACTCCCCTCTCCTCCTCCCCGCCCTCCACCCGGCGGGGAGGACCTTTGTTCACCGATCGTTGTTGACACCCCCGGCATCTTATCGTAGTACTCCTCGTCCTCGGGAAGGTGCCTTCCCGTCCGATCACTCGCGGAAGTGGCGGAATTGGTAGACGCGCTGGCTTCAGGTGCCAGTGCCCGCAAGGGCGTGGAGGTTCGAGTCCTCTCTTCCGCATCCCACAACACCTGGTAGCTCAATGCCGCCGCTTTTCGCTGGCGGCATTTTTGCGTCTCCTCCCCGGCGGTGACTCCCTCTCGACTACCGGGGTGTGTGATCCACGTTGATCGGCTGGCCCGCTGCGGAACGGCGACGTCCCTGCCGACGGAGGCCGATCACACCCACGGGCTACGCCTTTACAATCAATTTGACCCTCCCTACCCTCGTGGGCGTTCGAGACGTTCTCCTCCCGTCCTCGCCAAGTTGCGCCAAAGCCCCCTATCAAGAGGTACCTGCCGACTTCACAGACGTCATCTGGCTCCACCACGACGTCTCCGACTGGCCTCAGACGGCGACCCGAGCGACGTCTACATCTCGGGCTCCTACATCCACCTGCCCTACGACAAGGCCGGCGAGTGGCCCATCGGCCATTACGACAGCACTAGCCCCGACGTCGTCGGCAACCCCTGGATCTTCATTCGGCACCAGGGTCAGTGGTACGCCGCCACCTGGGAGTGGATGCGCCCCAACCAGACCTTCAAGTTCGCCTCCGCCGTCGCCGGCGACCACATCAAACAGGATCCCTTCTGGGACTGGGAGCCTGAATCGGGCGTGTGGTACGGGTTCATGCTCAGCGGCATGGCTCGTAACCCCGTGCGCAACGTCGAAGAGCGGAGCAACGTGGTGATGTTTCAGTGGCCCTGATGATCCGCCCCTTGGCGCAGCCCCACCCCTGGGTTACACTTCCCCCGTTGAAGCCCTTTTGCACCTACTTGTCCGGAGATCTTGAGCCATGATGATCCGCACCGGTTTGACCCTGTTGGCGTTGCTCCTCCTCGTCCCCGCCCTGGCCTTCGCTGACGAAGAGCCCGCCTTTGACGGTGAGCCGCCCTACACCCCCATGAAGTTCTCACCCTCGGATCTGATCATTGGTGACCGGTTCAACGTCGTGCCCCTGGCCTTCCCCTGGGAGGAGATCTCCTCGGACCGAGAGGCCAACCAGGGCCGGATGGACTTCGTCCTCACCTACGATATCCCCTTCTCCGAGGTCCGGGAGTTCCTCCCTGACGCCTACCGCAACACCGAGGACTTCATCGAGCTCCGCTCCGACGCCCTGAAGTACACCGACGTCGGCTTCATGCGGATCGCCGGCATCGAGTTGGGCGACACCGAAGCCCGTATCACCATCGCCCACCCCGACATGGAGCTGACCTTCTCGGCTCACTTGGTGGCCGACGGTCCCCGCACGCGAGTGGTGATCCCCAACCGGGTCACGGGCCGTCAGTTCAGCGGCTTCGTGCCCGCCCGCGTGGGCTTCCGGCCTGCCGGCGCCAACGAGATTCACTTCCGCGGGAACTGACCTGTCTCGACTCGGCTCCATCACAGGCAACCTCCTTCGTCTGGCCCGTCGAGGTGTCGTCGCCGCCGCCGATCGGGTCGCCGAACGCCTCCTCCCCGACGGTCACCCCATGGATCTCGACGCTCTTCGCCGCGCCGCCGCCGCCCTCAAGGCCGCCGACAAGGTCTTGGTCTGCGCCGGCAGCGGCCTCTCCGCTGAGTCCGGAGTCCCCACCTTCCGAGGCCCCGGCGGCGTCTTCCAAGACGCCGACATCGCTCGCCTCACCCACGTGGACACCTTTCACTCCTCACACCGGTCGGAGATGCTCCATTGGTATCAGGCTCGTCGGGACCTCCTCCACAAGATCCACCCCAATCCCGGCCATATCGCCCTGATCCAGCTCGCCAGGCAGGCCACCTACACCATCGCCACCCAGAACGTCGATCACCTCTTGGAAGCCGCCTCCGACGAGGTCGGCTTCCGACCGGAGATCATCCACCTCCACGGCTCCCTCCTCGAGGTCCGGTGCGACGACTGCGACTACTGCACCGAAGATCTCGCCCTCGATCTCAGCGCTGAGCCTACCTGCGACCGGTGCTCAGGCCCCCTGCGCCCCGGCGTCGTCTGGTTTGGAGAAGCCCTCCCCGAGGGCGCTCTGGAGCGCTCCGTGCAGGCCGCCGAAGACTGCGACGTCTGTCTGATCCTCGGCACCAGCGGCCTGGTCTACCCCGCCGCGGCCCTCCCCGAGACGGCCCGCCGCCACGGCGCCACCCTCATCGAGGTCAACCCCAACCCCTCGGCCCTCTCGGATCTCTGCCAGGTCCTGATCCGCGAGACCACCGGCGAAGCCCTTCCCCGCCTCTTCGACCTCGTTCAGGACTCCTGAGGCCCGTCCCCGTCCTCACCCCGCAGCCCGTACAACCCCAGCCCCACCTCTCGGGCCACCATCTCCCAGAAGAGATGGCCCCCGAACCCGGTCCACCAGATCCAGTCTGTGGTCTTCTCCACCTCTACGGTCAGGACCCCCAACGCTTCTTTTCCGAAGGTGATCGGATAGGCCAGCGACGCGTAGGCTTCTTCCCGGGCCGGCTTGTAGTACTCCCGAAGCCGCGTGCACCCCGCCTCCCGGGGCTCCTCCGGACAGCTTCGCCCCCGGGCGTCGTAGATCGCCCCCTCCTCCTCATGGACCCACAAGAAGTTCTTAAACTCCTGATCCACCCCGGCCCCGTGCCCTCCGGCGAGCACCACCGGTCGACCCAGGCGGATCGACAACGCCGAGATCCCTGAGTCCACTCGGTCATCGACGTCCACATCCACGGCCAACTCGATCCTCTCAAACCGGCTCCAACCGTGGGGATGATCGTATCGCAGCCGACGATCGCCACCGCCCCCCACCAGTACCCCGATCGCAAAGGACGGCACATCCACGTGGCTCGCCACCAGATCGCTGACCTCGGCCACCATGGCCTCCACAGCCCCCTCTCCCCGCTCTCCTCCGGCGATCCGCCGCTCCACCCGATCGGCGATGGCCTTCAACACCCACATCTTTCGAACGCTCATCGTGTACAACGCCGACGGCTTTAACCTGCCGGCGATCCCGTCGGCCACCTCGGCCAACACCTTCTGCCGCGCCCGACTCAACGCCGTGGGCTGCCGGAAACAGACCGTCAGAAACCCCAGCAGGTCCCTCTCCCCCAGGCTGTGATGACTCAAGGGCGCAAGCACCACCGTAGCCTCCGGCGACCGATCCCTCAGACAATGCCACCGTGACAACCCCTCTTCGGTCCCCGCCCGACACCACTCCTCCCGCTCTCCTCCCCGGTGGTGGTACACCCAGAACGGCACCTCGGGCTCCTCCCGGGCCCGCTCCATGGCGTCCTCCAGGATCTGTCCCGCCGACATCTCCACCTCCATGCCGACCAGCCGATCCGGGCTCGTCCCCGGCTCGGCCGCCACGAAGAGGCGCTCCGCCAGGACGTTAAACGCCCCCCCGTCAGACCCCTGCAACGTCATCGCGTCCAGGTCATTGGTCAGGATCACCGACGCCGAGTGATCGCACCCCAGCCACTCCGGCAGTCGATCCATCAGACTGTACAGCCACTCCTTGATCGGAGCCTCGCTGTACTCATCGAAGAAGAGCCGCACCCCGTTGCGGCGGGCCACCTGCACCGCCTCGGCGGCATGCAACGACAGGCGCTCCAGATCCTCCTCCTCCAACCGCTCGTCGCCGCGGACCAATAAGAACCCCAAGAACTCCTCCGCCCCCGCTTCTTCCCGGGCCTCCGGGCAGGAAATCGGCACCAACCGAAAGTCCACGGCCCCACCCTCGGCGGTCTCCCACATCAGCGCCCCGCTCCCAAACCTCCAGGCCGCCTCCAGATCCTCCACGGTCCAGTGGGCCTGTACGGGAACCCCCCGGGACGCGCTGATCTGATAGGATCCCAGATCGGCGGCGGACCCGGGAAATCCCAGGCGCACCAGCACCCGCTCGCACCCGGCCTCTCGCAACCAGGGCGACAGATAACGGTACAGGTGAAAGGCGAACACCTCTCGCCCCCCTCCGGTCACCACCGGCGCCCCCACCGTCAAGATCACCCCTGCACCTGATCCACTCATACCAATCGCCATGATGATGATAAGATGATGATGTTGTTGCTGTGGAGAAACCGAGGGGGTTGGAATTCTTCCTCCTCCTTCCCCTATTATGTGTGCGACGCGCTATCCATGCGACGCGAACGGCCCAAACCACCGTTTCACAGGCACCTCCTTGACCGACCCCTCTACTCTACCACAGCGGCTGTGGGCTGTCTCGCGACGGCGCGCCCTGAAGAGCCTCCTCGCCATCGCCGCCGTGGCCCTGGCGACCTTCGCCACGGCCACCTCCCACGCCAACGATCCCGTCTTCGTCCTCACCGCCGGCGGCGTCTCCCAGGTCGAGCGCGTCCAGGTCCGGTATGAGCCTCCCGCCGTCGGTCCCGCCGCCGCCCTCCCCCTGACCTTCGACTCCGGCACGTCGGCGACCTTCACCGATCTGGTCGTCCTCCCCGGGGGCCACCTGATGGGCACCGACGCCTCCGGCCGGGGCCTGGCCATCTTCGACGCCCAGGGCCACCAGACCGACGAGCTCGCCGGACCGGGCCAACTCCCCCCGCTGCAGAGCGCCGTCGCCGCCTCCTACCTGGGCCCCAATCAACCCGAGCGGGTCCTCTTGACGGACAACTCCGTGCGTCGGGTCCAGGTCTACGACCTCGTCGACGAGCGGTACCTCTTCAGCGAGCGATTCCTCCTCAGCAACACCCCCGGGGATATGGTCCGGGCCGTCCTCCTGCCCTCCAACCGCGCCGCTGTCCTCTTGAACTGGCCCAGCCTCTCCACCTCAGCGCTCCTGGTCATCACCCTGGACACACCACCGGTGATCGACGCCGCCATCCTCTCCTCGACCTCCCCGGACTTCCCCGGAGCCGCCCTGATCAGCGATCTCTACCCCGCCCAGGACCTCACGGCCGATATCGACGGCCGCCTCCTGATCACCTCTCGGGAGACCCTCTTCGTCGTCGACGCCCAGGGCGGGATCCTCGACGAGATCGGCGTGGAAGAGAGCGGCGCCGCCGGCGGGGTCTTTCAATCGGCGCGGTGGCTCCCCACGGGCCTGATCCTGGCCGCCACCCGGCAGCCTGGCCTCTGGACGACTCCCCACACCAACCACCGGGTCCACCTCTTCGACCCCGCCGAGCCATCCCCCCTGCTGGCCAGCTCCGCCGCCCTGAACGCCGCCCCCCTGCGCCTGGAGCTACAATCGGGTCAGGGCGGCACGGGCACGGTGGACTTCTTCGCCGACCTCTTCGACGACGACGGCGATCTATCGGCCCTCTCCGTCTCCGACGGCCCCTCCCTGGCCCCCCGGGAGATCCCCCGAGGGTCCTCGGCCTTCTTCGGGGCCACCCTCACCTACGACGGCCCCTCCCTGCTGCGGCTTCGACGCCTCGAGTTTCGTATCCGACAGGGCGCCTGCGACGCCGAGGACGCCCCGGACCCCACCGACCCCTGGCTCTCCCTGCAAAACATCGATCTCGACACCGGCGACTCCTTCGAGGTCGACCAAGTCCTCACTCCCACCGATCGCCCCCTGGGAGAATGGTGCGGACAGCTCCTCGCCACCGCCCGGGACGGCGAACAGGCACCCCTGGGAGCTCCCCTGAACTTTACCTTCGTCCCCCCTGACGACCAGGGCGAAGTGATCACCGTCGAAGATCTCGCCACCTTCGACAGCGACGCCGGTCACCAGGCCGACACCGGGTTCTCCATCGACGACGACCCCGACCAGGGCGGATGCGGCTGCTCCACGAGCCCCACCCCCCCTGTGTCCCTCTGGATCCTCCTCGCCATGGCCCTCTTCCTTATCGGTCGGCGTGATACCGCCGCTCCACCTGCCGGGCCATCCTGATCTCCACCGCCGCGGCCTCCTCCTCCACCACCTCCCGGGGCTGATCTCTCCACTCCTCCTCGGCCCCCTCTCCGGCGGGCTCCTGATATTCGGCGGTGATCCTCACGCCCAACCCGCTCCGCCCCACGGGCACTACCCGCCCGAAGAACCGCCGCCGCCGGCCATCGTCGAGCCCTTCGTACTCGCTCCGGACCATCCAGCTCGTCTCCAGCATGAAGTCCACCCCCATCGTCTCCTCCTCAAAGACCGCCACCATCGCCTCAAAGAGCTGACTGGCCATCTCTCCGGCGTCGCTCCGAGGCGCCTCGTCACCGGGCGCGTCGGCGAACCCCGTGCATCCCCAAAGCCAAAGCGCCCCCACCATCAAGATCCAGGGCCGAAAAAATCGCCCCGCCCACCTTGTCCGTTCGGCTCGAACGTAATACCTTCTCACCACGTTTTCTCCTCATCGTTTCTACGAACCGATCTCTCTGGAGCATACCCGTGAAATTCGCCACCTGCCACCTGCTCTTCGCTCTCTGCCTTTCCGTTGGCCTCGTCTCCATGGGCTGTACCTCCTCGTCTACTCCCGACGAGACCCCCACGGAGACGCCCGTGCCGCCCGAAGAGCGCGCCCAGGAGCAATTCCTCCAGGGCACGGACGCCCTCAACGCCCGGGAGTGGGCCACCGCCGTTCAGTACTTCGAGGCCACCGTAAACTTCGACCCCACCCGGTGGGACGCCCACATGAACCGGGGCATCGCCCTGCTCCGGATGGCCGAGTTCCGGGCCGCCACCGAAGCCTTCGGCGACGCCATCGACGCCGGCGGCGCTGAGGAATCTGTGCTCTATTTCAACCTCGGCAACCTCTACCAGGAGCGAGGCCTCTACGACATCGCCGCCGACTCCTACCGCACCTCCATGGCCCTCGCCGGAGAGCTCGACTACGAGACCCTCCTGAACCTCGCCGCCGCCTACACCTTCCTCAGCGCTCACGACGAGGCGGTGGTCACCATCGAGAAAGCCATCGAGATCAACCCCGATGACGAACGGGGCCACCTGACCCGGGGACTCCTCTACTTCGTGCAAGAGCAGCCCGACATGGCCTTGGAGACCTTCGACCGCCTCCTGGCCTCCAACCCCAACCTCGCTGAAGCCCACTACAACCGAGGGTTTGTGCTGCTTCGGACCTACCGGGACGCCGAGGCTCTCGAGGCCCTCAACCGGTACCTCGAGGTAGATCCCGACGGCCGCTACACACAGCAGGCCAACAGCCTGATCAACACGGTCACCCGCCGCCTCGAGCGCAACCAGTGATCACTGGGTGAGGTCGATGCAAAGCTTGCCAAAGTGCTCGCCCTTACCCAGATCCTCAAAGGCCGCCGGGACCTCTTCGAAGCCGTAGACCCGATCCACCACGGGGCGCATCCCGTGGAACTCGATCGCCCGATTCATGGCCTCGAACATCTCTCGGTGGCCCACGATCACCCCCTGAATCCGTAGATTACGCATCAACACGGGGATCACGTTAAAGGCCTCTACCCCTCCCGAGAGGACCCCGATCAGGCTGATCCGCCCGCCGATCTTCACGGCCCGAACCGACTGCTCCAGGGTCCCGGCCCCTCCCACCTCCACGACCAGATCCACCCCATCGCCGGCCAACTCCGCCGCCACCTTCCCCCACTTGGGGTTCTCCACGTAGTTGATGCACTCTTCGGCGCCCAGTGCCCGGGCCCGGGCGAGCTTCTCCTCCTTACTCGACGTGATGAACACCCGAGCACCGAGCAACCTCCCAAACTGCAGCGCGAAGATCGACACCCCCCCGGTCCCCAGGGTCAGCACCGTCTGCCCCGCCCTGATCCCCCCCTGCTCGGCCAACGCGTTCCAGGCCGTGACCCCCGCGCAGGGCAGAGTCGCCGCCTCCACATCGGTCAAATGCTCCGGCACCTCCACCACACCGTCCGCCGAGACCACCATCTCCTCGGCCAGGGTTCCGTCCAGAGGGCCACCGAGAGTCGACATCAACTTCTCTCGAGTAGGCGCTCCGGCGAGCCACCCCTGTGCGAAGATAGGCATCACCCGTTGGCCGAGCATCCCCTCGTCAACTCCGTCCCCCACAGCCTCCACCACCCCTACACCATCAGAGCAGGGGATCAACGGCAGAGGCTGCCTGGGATTGTAGAGCCCTCGAACCATCAGGAGGTCCCGAAAGTTCAACGACGCCGCCGTCATCTTCAGCCGCACCTGGCCTGGCCCCGGCTCCGCGCGATCCCGCGCTTTCAGCGTCAATTGTTCCAGGCCAAAACTACCGTCCAAGATCCAGGCTCGCATCCGCTCCTCCCGATGGGTACAATTTTTCTGGGTATACCGTTTGAATTTTTCGCACCATGAACTACACTGTACTACATCAACCCACGTTCCTCGTGTCCCCGAGGATGGTATGAACGGCAGCGCGGAAAAACAATCCCCCCTGGGTCGTCACCTCCTCAACGTCGGCAAGATCGCCGGCGCCGGAGCCATCGTCGCTACCATCGCCTTCGCGATCGCCGTGGTGGGCACCGACGGACCGGTCTCTGAATCCCACGCCGATCTGACCTGGCTGAGCCCCTTCGAGCGATCCAACACGGATCGGTTCGAGGCCGCCCTGGATCGGCTCGGACACTCCGAGCCCAAGGAGTACGACCTCAACGGCAACCGGGTCTACTTCTCCACCGCCATCTCTCGGAAGACCCCGGAGTCCCTCCTCCTCGACTACCAGGAGGAGTTTCGACGCCAGGGCCTCAACGACCGCCTCTACCGCGAGGTCATGACCGGCCAGGCCCGGGAGACCACCGAGGCGGGCCTGACGGGCAGCGTGGTGCCCCTGGCGATCAGCCGAGACCGGGTCATCCTGGCCGCGGCGATCCCGGCCAACCACGCCGACGACGCCCAGGGATTGGCCGAGAACTTCCAGGCCGCCGCAGATCCCACCGAGCTTTTTCGAGGCCATCGATTCATCGAGATCGTCCGCCGCCCCGACAGCCGTCACACCTCGATCGTGGCTACCTGGAGCGACGAAGACTTCGATCTGGGTGCCATGGAGCCCGAGGCCGACTCCATGCGGGGCAGCTTCGACGTCGAGGTCCCGGCCTGCCCGGGATGTGTGCGCCTGACCCGGTTCGCCGAATCGGGACACGGCACAGGCCGGGTCGACATGGCCTTCATGGGCCCTCAGGGCATCGATGAGACCCTCCGGTTCTACCAGCAAGCCATGGCCTCCCGCGGCTGGCAACCCACCGACCTGGGCGCCACCATGGGAGCCATTCAGGAGCACTTCGACACCCAGACCCCCACCGGCGACTCCCTCCACTTCTCTCGTGGTTCTCAGGAGCTCAGCCTGATCTTCACCCCTGACCCGCGCACGGGCCAGACCATGACCGTGGCCTCCCGCAACGGGCGGTGACCACCGGTGAGCCTTGTTCTCCCCGGGTCGGTGTGAACGTTTCCTAGACCTAGAGTCCTGGAAACCTCTCCCTTCCCCATGAGAGCCATGATGAGCACTCGCACCCTCCCCCTGAACGACCAGCTCTACCAGTACCTCCATGCCGTCTCCCTCCGGGAGCCCCCGGCCTTTCAGAAGTGCCGGGCCGCCACCGCCGAGCTCCCCCTGGGAAGCATGCAAATCGCCCCTGAGCAGGGGCAGTTCCTCCACCTCCAGCTCCGACTCCTGGGGGCCCGAAAGGGCGTCGAGATCGGCTCTTTCACCGGATACAGCGCCCTGTGGCTGGCCTCGGCCCTGCCCCCCGGGGGATGCCTGATCGCCTGCGAACAAAACGAGGAGTGGGCCGCCTGGGCCCGCCGCCACTGGGAGGACGCCGGGGTGATGGACCGCGTCGAGCTTCGCCTCGGCAAAGCCGCCGACACTCTGGCGGAGCTCTTGGACAACGGATCCGCCCACACCTTGGACTTCGCCTTCATCGACGCCGACAAGGGGTCCTACGACCTTTACTACGAGCAGGCCCTCAAGCTCCTCCGGCCCGGGGGCTTGATCGCCATCGACAACGTCCTGTGGAGCGGCAAGGTCGCCCTCCACTCCCACGACGACCCCGACACCCAGGCCATTCGAGCCTTGAACCAGAAGCTCCACAATGACCCCCGGGTCGACCTCAGCCTCGTCCCCATCGGCGACGGACTGACCCTCTGCCGCAAGCGAACGCTCACTCCGGCTTGACGAACCGCAGCGTCATCCGATCGCTCTCTCCGATCTCTTGGTACCGCTCCGCCGTCTCTTCCCCGCCCCGCAGCGTCGGCGGCAGAGACCACACGCCGTGCTCGTGATCGGCGGTGTCCATCGGGTTGGCATTGATCTCCGAGGCCCCGTCCAACACGAACCCCGCCGCCTCCGCCAACTCGATCACAACCTCCTGCGGCAGATACCCCATCGAGGCCGACTCCGCCGGATCGCTTCCCTCCGGCGCCCGATGCTGTACCACCCCGAAGGTCCCTCCCGGCCTCAACACCTCGTACACCGCCGAGAGCGTCGCCTCGATGGTACCCCGGTTGTACATCCCGTGCAGATTCCGGAACGTCACCACCGCGTCCGCCGACCCGGGCTCTCCAATCTCCGCCACCTCCGGCGGCGCAAACGTCCCCACCTCCACCATCCCCAGGGTGTCCCGGTTCGCCTCCACGAACCCCATGTACTCCGTCACGATCTGCGTCAAATACGACTCTTCGTCCTCGGGATCAATGGGCGGCACCGCCGCCACCAGCGTCCCCTCCCCATACAGATAGGGCCCCAGGATCTCCGAGTACCATCCCCGGCCCGGGGACAACTCTACCACTCGATCCGTAGGCTCGACCTTGAAGAACCTCAGGGTGTCCACAGGGTTGCGATACACGTCTCGCGCTCGATTGGCGTCGCTGCGATGGGTCCCGTCCACGATCTCTTCCAGCCGCTCCCGCAGCGAGTCGTAGGACGCCTCCCGATCCTCTGCCGGCTTCGCCTCCTCTTCCACCACCTCCGGCTCCTCCGTCGGCCCTTCGTCCTCCACGGCCGGGGCCGACGAGCACGCACTCACAAGGGCGATCCACAGGCTAAGCATCAACAGTTTACGGCTCATACGACGTCTCCTCGGGTTCGATGGTTCAAGCTCTGACGCACACTGCCTTCAGGTAGCAAATCTCCCCCTCCTTGTCACCGTCGATCCCCCCCTGACTCTTCCTGGGTCTCCACCAACAATCGAGCCCAGGCGACCACTGGCTCTGGGGCACTCTCCCGGGCCAACTCCAGACTGATCTCAAACATCCGCCGCAGGTCCCGGGACCTCACCTGATTTCCTGTCAGGTAGACCTCCAACACCCGGGCGTACTCACTCCACCTGGGCCAGTCTTGCGTCGCCGCCAGGCAGGGCAGCATCGACGCCATCGCATACATCTGCTCCCGAATAAAGCTGACCTCTCGCAGCGCCGCCTCCGCCCGCTCCAATACCTCCAACGCCTCACGGTATCGTTCCTGCTCCACCAGGGTCATCCCCAGGTTGATCCGCGACACCTCTGCGGTGGGATCCCCCATCTCCTCACAGATCTCGGCCGCTCTCCGATAGGCCTCCTCCGCCTCCTGCCACCCCCCCCTCTCCCGATACACCTCCCCCAGGTTATTCAAGAGATCCGCCTCCCACTTCGGCGATCCTTCAATGAACTCCTCACAGGACAACAAGAGCGCCTCGGCCTCGTCGAGCCGTCCCTGCAGCCCCAAGATCGACGCCTGGCCCCGAATCACCGCCATCAATCCCGCCGGATCTTCGGCCTTATCAAAATACGCCCGGGCTTGCGAGAACGCCTCCTCGGCCTCTTCCAGTTCTCCCCGCTCCCGATAGTAGGACCCCACTCGTATCCACGTCCCGGCCAACCCCCGCTGGTCTCCCACGGTTTCGAAGTGATCCCGGGCCCTCCTCAAGCTCTCCTCCACCCTTCCCAACTCTCCCCGACTAAACGCCTGGCCCGCATCCAACCAGTAGATCCTCCCCAGAAGCTCCTCCTCGTCCTCGGACTTCAGCCTCGCCCTCGCACCGTTCAGCGCTTCCCGAGCCACCTCCTCCAACCCCAGCGCCTGGGCCGACCACGCCTGCCTGATCCACCCCACCACCCGCCGGCGATCTCCCGGCCCCAGACCCATCTCATCACAGGCCCGCTGGTACCATACCTGCAGCGCCAGGGCGTGACGATGCTCCCCGTGATTCCCCAACCCCACCATCCCGTCCATCAGCTCCTCCAGAGCTTCTTCACACCTTCCTGTCTCCAGCAGATGCACTCCCAGTCGCTCCGGACTTCCCCCGGCCGTGGCGAGCACTCGGGCGCAGGCCCCGTGGATCCTCTTGGCCTCCCCGCTCTTCTTCATGGAGCCCACCAAGGACTCTCTCAACATACTGTGCGAAAACCGCACCGCCCCCGGATCGTGAGCCTCCTCCAACAGACGATGTGCCATCAGGGAACGGATCAACAGCTCCGACATCGGCACCCCCAACTCCCGACAAACCGCCCCCCACTCCTCCAACGACACCTCCAGACCTAGCACCGCCGCTACTTTCAGGCTCATCACAAGCCCCGCCATCTCTTCTTCGTCGGCGGCCACCTCGGCGATCAATCTCCCCACTCGGGGCTCCCAAAAGTCCACCAGATCATCGGGCACCCCCTCGGGCACCTGCGACCGCGGCTCGTCGGCGCTCAGCACCCCTTTGGCCAGCCAATGATGCATCAGCTGCCGGGCAAAGAGCGGGTTCCCCCCCAACCGCCTCTCCAACGCGATCGCTCCCTCCTCGGTGATCGGCCCAAGGGATCTCAAGAGCCGAATGAACTCTCCCCTCTCCATCGGACCCAACGAGATCTCTTCCCCCCCCGGTTCTTCCAAGAGCTGGGCGATCTGCACCGCCTCCACCGGCCGCTTGACCAACAACTCATCGGTCACAGAGATGACGAAGAGCACCGGCAGCTCCTTGCCGGTCCCGATCATCCCTTCGACCCAGTCCAAGAGCCCGCTGGCCCGATCGGCGTCGTCGATCCACACCACCCAGGGCCGCCGCTGGCTGGCCAGGTAGGCCCCCAACTGATTCAGCTCTCCCGTCACCCCCGACACCTCCAGCGCTCCTCCCGTTCCCGTCTCCTGTGCCCGATGACACAACCACCTCGCCATCCTGCTCTTGCCCACCCCTCCAGGGCCACTGATCAGCACCACCCGCGGCCGCCGTCGCCTCCGGGTCTCCAGCAACGCCCTCCACAGCCTCCACCTCTCCTGGGTCCGCCCCACCATGGCGAACTCTCGCATCCCGTAGAGCTTCGGTTCTCTCCACCACTGCCGAACAAACGCCCCCCCTTCCAGCTCTCCCTCCCGCCAGTCCGCCCGCACTGGCGACCCTCGAAAGCCCTCCAGGCTCTCCCCGGCGATCACCATCTCCAGGGCTTCCAGTGCATCCACGGCCAGCGGAAACCGCGGCGCCTGCCGGCGCAGACAGGAGTCGATCCACCGAGGAAACTCCCCGGGCACAAAGTGGTGCTGCTCCCGCCGATGACCCCTCTCCTCGTTGGGCCGCCTACCATAGAGCCACTGATGTGCGATCCATCCCACGCTGAAGAGATCCGTCGCCCCCGTCCAGCGATCGGCGCTCCCCCAGGTCTCGGGCGCCCGGAAACACTCCTCTTCCGGAGGTAAACCATCCAACGACGCAGAGCTATGCACCCCGAAGTCGAAGATCCTCACCACTCCACGGGACTCCTCCTTCGAACTCACCCCGACTCGATAGGGCGTTACGCCCCCGTGCACGACCCCCCGGGCATGTCCATGAGAGAGCGCCTCCAAAAGCTGTTGTAGTACATCCTGGAAATCCGGCCACTCCAGCTCCCCCAACACCTTCGAGAGGGACTCCTCCCCGGCCCGCTTCTCCCACTCCAACCGCAGCTCATCCCCCTCACAACCGGCCGTGACCAGGGTCGCGATCCCCGGATGTCCCAACCCCAACGCATCCCGCAGCCGTCCTCCCACGGTCTCCACGGTCTCGCCGCGCGTTACATCCAGCGACAAGGCCCTGGACATCCGTACCACCTCACTCCCCCTGCTCTCTCGCTCTCCCGACAAACCTTCTTCCGGGGGGCTACAAACTGAGTCCTGCATTACCGCTCTCTTCCCCTCGCCAGGAAACGCCTTCAGACCTTTGGTTCCCGCGAGCCTACAGCACTTCCGGGTTTTCTGAAAAGTCCCTTCTATACAATCCCATGCACACAAGCCCCGTTGACGTCGCCAATCCTTTTCACTAAAAACCTAACCGAACGGTCAGCACGCAGTCCTCTTGCGCTTTCCCCCTGTGTGGGTCACCACTGGATCATGGAAAGAATTGACGCCATCGTGCTCGACTTCGAGCCCTCTACCCTGATCACCCTGAACGTGATCCTGGGCCTGATCATGTTCGGCGTCGCCCTCTCCCTCCGGATCTCGGACTTCCGGTTCCTCCTGACCCGGCCCCGGGCTCCCCTGGTGGGCCTCACGGCTCAATTTCTCCTCCTGCCGGCGGCGACCTGGGGCCTGACACGGATCCTGGGACTTCCGCCCAGCGTCTCCCTGGGGATGATCCTGGTCTCCTCCTGTCCGGGGGGAAATATCTCCAACTTCATCGCCCACATCACCCGAGCCAACACGGCCCTCTCGATCTCGGTGACCGCCGTCTCCACGGCGGCTGCCGTCGTCATGACCCCCCTGAACGTGACCTTCTGGGGCACCCGATCGGCGGACACCCGGGCGCTGATCGAGGAGTTTCACCTGAGCCCCGTCGAGATGTTCGGTAACGTGATGCTCCTCCTCGGGGTGCCCCTGGTTCTGGGGATGTGGATCAACCATCGGTTTCCGACCTTCGCCGCTCGCCTGGTCAAGCCCTTCAAAGTGGGCTCCATCGTCTTGTTCCTCCTGTTGATCGCCGTGGCCTTCCAGGCCAACTTCGGGGCCTTCCTGGCAGTCATCGGGGTGAT
Organism: Myxococcales bacterium; assembly: GCA_007120035.1. Lineage (GTDB taxonomy): Bacteria > Myxococcota_A > Bradymonadia > Bradymonadales > Bradymonadaceae > SKON01. Next base: position 40,297 of record SKON01000005.1, on the reverse strand, counting down.
CTTCCTCCCCGTAGCGATCCACAACGCCCTGGCCTGGGCGGTGGGGTACGGGGCGGGACTCGTGGCTCGCCTTCCGGGCGACGACGTTCGGGCCGTCTCCATCGAGGTCGCGATCCAGAACTCCGGCCTCGGCCTGGTCCTGATCTTCGGGTTCTTCGGAGGCCTCGGGGGCATGGCGGTGATCGCCGCCTGGTGGGGCATCTGGCATATCATCGCCGGCCTGACCATGGCGTCGGTGTGGAACCTCCTTCATCGCAAACGCGGAGCACCTGATGACTGAACGAATCCTGATCACCGGCGCCGCCGGCTTCCTCGGCGCTCGCCTCTTGCAGCGCATCGAGGACAACCCCGAGATGGCCGACGCCGTGATGGCCACCGACATTCGGCCCATCACGCCGTCCAGGCCCGAGCTCGTCGAGACCCGGATCCTGGACATCCGAGACGAAGCGGCCGTCCACGAGACTTTTGACGCATTCTCCCCCACCACGGTGATCCACCTGGCGGCCATGGTCACCCCACCCCCGGGAGACACCCGACGTCTTCAGTACGAGGTCGATGTCCTGGGCACCCAATACGTCGTCGAGGCTTGCCTCGCCCAGGGCGTTACGCGGTTTCTCTACACCTCCAGCGGCGCCGCCTACGGCTACCACCCCGACAACCCACCGGCCCTCGTGGAGACCGATCCGGTCCGGGGCAACGAGGTCTTCGCCTACGCCCACCACAAGCGCCTCGTCGAGGAGTACCTCGAAGAGGTCCGGGCAAACCACCCGGAGCTCCAACAGCTGATCTTTCGGGTCTCCACCATCCTGGGGCCCACCACGGACAACCAGATCACCGCCCTCTTCGAGCGCTCCCTGGTCACCGGGATCCGAGGCGCCGACGCCCCCTTCTGCATCATCGCCGACGACGACGCCGTGGACGCCCTCTTCCACGGCCTCAAGACAGGCCGCCAGGGCGTCTTCAACCTCACCGGCGACGGGGTCCTCCACCTCTCGGAGATCGCCGAGCTGATGGGCGGTCGCTACCTGGCCCTCCCGGAACACCTGGTTCGTCTGGCCCTCAAACAGCTCTCTCGCCATGGCCTCAGCCCCTACGGACCGGAGCAGGTGATCTTCTTGAAGCACCGCCCGGTCCTCGACAACCGGGCCCTGAAGGAGGACTTCGGGTTCACCCCGACCTACACCTCTCGCCAGGCCTTTGAGCGATACCGCAAGGCTCGCCAGGACACCGCCCCGGTAGTGCTCATCACGGGCGCCGCCGGCGGTCTCGGCCGGGCCCTGGCCGAAGAGCACGCCCGGCGAGGCGCCCGGCTGGCCCTCGTCGACCTCCGGCCCGCCGATCTCGACCTCGACGGCGATCACCTCATCATCGAAGCGGACCTCACCTCCGAAGAGGACTGCCGCCGGGCCGTCGACGAGACTCTGGAGCGCTTCGGCGAGCTCCATGTGCTCTACAACAACGCCGGCCTGCCCCTGCGAAGCCTCTTTCATGACGCCGACCTCTCCCGGATCCACGAGGTCCTTGACGTCAACCTCATGGGCTCCATCCGCATGACCCACGCAGCCCTGCCCCACCTGATCGCCGCCCGGGGCCGCATCGCCGTGATCTCCAGCGTCGCCGGCTTCGCCCCCCTGAAGGGGCGAACCGCCTACGCCGCCAGCAAACACGGCCTCCACGGATTCTTCGAGAGCCTCCGCACCGAGGTCGACGACCAGGGCGTCTCCATCACCATGGTCTGCCCCTCCTACCTGAGCACCGAGTTTCGCCAGAACGCCCGCGACGGCGCCACCGAGGTCGACGCCTCCGAAGCGGCTCGCCAGATCGCCGACGCCGTCCTGAACCGCCGCCGCCAGGCCCTGGTCGGCACCACCGCCCACGTCTCCTACTGGCTACGACGCGTCGCCCCGGGCCTCTTCGAGAGGCTCATGGAGCGAAGCGTTCGTTCCGAGTTCCCCTAGTTCTCTGGTCCTGTCCTAGTTCACGCTCAGATACTGCCGACACCGCTCGGCCAGATCGCTGCGGGACTGGATCTCAATGCACCGCCGAAAATGCGCCGCCGCGTTGGGGTCGCCCTGCTCCTGCAGGAGCCTCCCCAACCGAAAGTGAGGCTCCTGATAGTTTCGCGGGCACTTCTCGATGGCTCGCCGATAATACCGGGCCGCGTCGGATCGGTTGCCCATCTCCTCGTAGACCTGCCCCATATTGTTGTCCGCCAGGCACATATCGGGGGACAAGAACACGGCCATCCGCAGGTGCTCCAGGGCCTCGGCGTGGCGCCCCATCTTGAAGTAGGCCCACCCCAGGTTGTTATGGGCCAGCTCCGGCGTGGTGTACAGCGGCCTCTCCAGAAGCTCCGCGAAGAGCTCCGCGGCGTCTTCCCACCGCTCCATCGCCAGATACACGGTCCCCAGGTTGTTCTGGGCGAAGTAGTAATTTGGATCCACCCTCAGGGTCTCTCGAAAGTGATGGATCGACCGGGTGTAATCCCGCCGACCCATGTAGATAAACCCCATCAAGTAGTGGGCCTGGCTGTGATCGGGGTTCAACTCCAACGCCCGGGTCAGCTCCCGGATCGCGTGGGTCGTGTCATTGGCTTCGAAATACCCCATCCCCATCTCGTAGTGCCACTCGGCTTGCTTCTGATCCTCATTCTCGGGATTCTGGAGCATGGCGCACCCCGTGAAAAAGAGCAGCCCCAACACCGCGGCCCAGATCCCCACCGCCCTTCGCCCTCTTCCCATCGACTCCGTCATCGCTCTCTACTCCCTGATTCCGCCGCCCGAGGCCTCCTGACATAAAATCCGCCTCGCGATGAGGCTACCACGATCGAGACAGAATCCAAGTACTTCCCTCCTCACCGGCTCCCCACAACGTCCTGATGCCCCTCTCACACCACACCCTCGACCTGATCACCGAAGAGCTCCGGTCCCTGCTCATCCCGGCCCGGATCCAGCGGGCCTTCGGGTGCCTCGATCTCCAGGGGGCCTCCGATCGGGCCGTGGTCCTCCAGATCCGTTCCCCCGGGCACACCCACCACCTGCGCCTCGACCCCCACCGGCGATGGCCCAGGGTGCACCTGGTGGCCCAGAAACCCACCCAGCCGGACACCCCGACGGCCTGGACGATGCTCCTTCGCAAGTGGATCCACGGCGCCTGGATCACCGACATCGCCCTCTCTCCCCGGGATCGAGTGATCACCTTGGACCTCGAGGCCGTGGACCCCGACTGGGAGCCCGTCGACGACGACGACCAGGCCCCACGGGTCCCCCTGCGACTCGTCGCCGAGCTCGTCGGCGGCTCCCCCAAGATCTTTCTCCTTCGGGAGTCCGGGACCATCCTCGGCGCCACCCCCGGTCCCCTCCTGGGCGACCGCACCGACGACCCGGGCCGTCCCTACACCCTCCCCGCTCCCCCTCCGGAGCTCTCCCAGGACACGGATCCCCACGACCTGCCACCCCTCGACGACTTGCCCCCCGACGGCAGCCGCTCCCAGGCGTTGGCCAGCTTCCTCGACAGCCACCTCGGCGAAGCCGCCGCCGACGAGCTCCGCCGGGCCCTTCGGAGCTCCCTGAAGAGCGCCGCCCGCCGCACCCGCCGCAAGGTCCAGAACATCGAAGCGGACCTCGAAAAGATCGAAGACGCCGAGGAGTTTCAACGCCGCGGCGAGCTCTTGCAGAGCGCCTACGGCGTCGTCCAACGGGGGGCTTCCTCCGTGGAGGTCCCCGATTACTACCAGGAGGGCATGCCCCTGGTGGAGATCCCCCTGGATCCCGCCAAGAGCCTCCAGGCCAATATCGACCGCTATTTTCATCAATACCGCCGCTACAGCGCGGCTCGGCAACGCGTCGAGGATCGCCTCCTATCCATCATGGAACGCCTCGACACCATCGAAGCCGCCCGGGCCGAGATCACCGCCGAGCTCCCCCTCCAAGAGCTCCAGGCTCTCCGGGAGGACCTCCGCAGCCGGCGACTTCTCAAGAAGAAACAGCCCCGACGCACTCCCGGTCGAAAAGGCGCCGCCTCGCTGCCCCCTTATCGTACCTTCCTGGCCCTCAGCGGCGCTACCATCCTCGTGGGCCGCGGCGCTCGCCACAACGACGAGCTCACCGTCTCCGTCGCCCGTGGGCGAGACCTGTGGCTCCACGCCCGGGACTTCGCCGGAGCCCATGTGGTGTTGCGAATGGAGAAAGACGCCGATCCCCGCAGTGAGGACCTCCTCGACGCCGCGCTCCTCGCCGCTCACTTTTCTCGTGGGAAGTCAGACACCCTGGTGGACGTCACCTACACCCGGGCCAAGCACGTCCGTAAGCCCTCTAACGCCCCGCACGGTCTGGTCACAGTCTCCGGCGGCTCGACCCTGGCCGTCCGCCCCGATGATCCTCGCCTTCAACGCCTTCTGGGCTCGGAGAATAGCGCCTGAGGGGGCTCGGGCCGGAAGATGTACCGCAGCTCTTGCGGCTCCGCTCGGTTCAACGGGGGAAAGGTATAGGACGCCAGAGCGTCGGTCAGACAAGTCGCTAGCTCTCCCCCCGCCAGTTCCTCGGCCGCCTGGATTTCAAAGGGCTTCCCGTTGGGGCTCACAGAGAAATGCACCACCACCTCGGGCCGCTCGTCCCCGCCGTGCTCTTCGTAACAGACCTCCCAGACCTCCCGATACTCCCCCATCAGATACCGAAGGTGGACCCCCGTGATCTCCGGCCGGAATCCCTGCCGAGCCTGCAGATCCTGCCCCATCTCCCGCAAGGAACGTCCCCCTGGCAACTGAGGGTCCTCCTGGGTGGCCAGCCCTCCGGTGCTCTCCGCCGTCTCCTGCGTCGACGCCTTGGAGCTCTCCTCCTCTTCGGGGACCCACGGAATCGGCTCTTCCTGGGGCCCCTGACAGCCCACCACGAGGAGTCCCCCAACGACGAGCGCGATCGCCGATCTTCCGGCGATCGCGCTGAGAATAGTACGGATCATATTAACGTACGGGGAACGGGAACGCGATGGTTCGGCGATCATCCTGGGTCTCGGGGAACCGCATCCCCCGCACGACTCCTTCCAGACAGCTCCCCACCGTGGTTCCCGAGAACTCGTCCTGAGCCGACGCTGAGGAGACCGACCCGTTGCCCATCACCACAAACCGGACCGTCGCCTGCCCACTCACCCCTTCGGGGTTATTCTGCGAGCAGCTTCGAATCTGAGCGTTGTATCGACGGATCGTGCTGCTCACCATATTCCGGCTCAAGCTCTCCGGGAGGTCCGATCGGCTGGCCTGCTGCTGCTGTGCCGGCTGCTGTTGTTGTTGCCGCTGCCCCCGGTCGAGCTGGTCGACGATACTGCTGCCGGTTTGACGAGTCTCTTGCCTCTCTTGACGTGGCCGCGCTGCCCCACCACTGTCACCGCGGGGCTGCCGGGGGGTCCGCTCGGCTCGAGCCGTCTCTCGAGGAGCTTCTTCTTCCTCTTGCTCGGCCTCTTCCTCTTCCTCCTCTTCTTCCTCGGCCGCCTCCAGGGCTGCTCGGGCAGCCTCAGCGGCCGCCTCCGCCTCGGCGGCCTCCTCTTCACTGAGCTCCTCTTCTTCGGGCTCTTCGGACTCCTCGGCCACGGCCACCACCTGCTGAGTCTGTGGATCGTCGCCATCCCTCAGCAAGAGCACCGCCACGATAACGATCAAAGCCACCACCACCAGACCACCGCCGATGGAGATCCCGATAATCAGCCCATTGTTGCTCTTCTTATGGCTACCCATGGGCATCAACGCGGGAACGCTCATCGCTCCGGCCGCGAAGTCGGCGTCATCGTCATCCTCGAGGCCGCCTCCCCCTTTCAGGGCCGCCTGGGTCGACGCCAACGCCTGGATGTCGATCAGCCCGGATTTGTCGTTGCCCTGAGCCTGACCGTCACCGGGCTTGCTCACCGCCTTGACCTGATCGACGCTGCTCAGGCTGAAGAGGACGCTGTTATCGTTTCGGGCCCCCACCAGGTCATCACCGCCGGAGCTCTCCAGCGAGGGACCGGCGTCCGCCGAGTAGTCCGAGCTACTGTAGTCGGAGTCGTCTCCCGAATCGAAGGCCGCAAACATCCCCCCCTGATCGCTGTCGTCGTAGCCACCGTCATCGTAGCCACTGCCGGAGTCATACCCGGCGTCAAACCCACCGCCCGTGTCCATTCCACCAGTATCGGTGCTTGCCGCGCTGGCCTCGATTCCTCCCGAGCTGTACCCCGAGTCATACCCGTTGTTGACTCCGTTGGCCGCCCCGGCACCGCCGGACGCCCCGCTCAGGGAACCGTAACTTCCACTCTCCACGGCAGCATGGCTTTCCTCCTCGGGGGCCTCGAACTGGCCGGCCTCGAACCGCCCCGACTCCATCACCATCGTGGAGTCTTCCAGTTCATCATCGCCACCGTCCAGCCCCGCCAGACCTCCCATCCCCAGCGCCGTCGCGGCCGGAGAGGCCGCCGCCGGTGCCGCGGCCATCGGAGACGCGGCCATCGGAGAGTCCGCCAGCTCCGGGGATCGGGCGGCGATCATGGTCTTCTCTTCCGGACCGGCGGAGTCCGCCGTCAGATGAGCAAACTCCGACAGGGTGTTCAACATCACCCAATCATCGAGCCCATCTCGCCAGACGAAGGTCTCGGGCCCCAACTTGCCGATCGTGTAGTAGGCTTCGATCTCCTCCGGGGTGATCGGGCCGTCCCGCTCTCCATCGATCACGACGTACCACTCAGCCGCCCCGGCTCCGTTGCCGTACGCCGAGCCGTAATCTCCGCCGCCACCGCCACCACCGTCGTCGGTCCCCTTGACGACGATCACCTCGCTGCACTTCTTGCAGCGAATCTTGAAGACCTTCCCCTGCACCTTTTCATCGGCGATGGAATACTTCGCTCCACAGCTGTCGCAAATGATTTTCATTGTGGAACTGCTCCTTTCCTGGCGTGCTCAGTCATCGTCGCTCTCTGTTGCTCAGGACGAATCAGCAACGCCCCGGAGAACCGACCCATCAGCGCAACGAGCGCTCTTCTGTGCTCTCTTCGATCTTCGGGATGAAGCTGGTCCGAAGGTTCAACAGACGGTCAAACTGAGCTCGCCCCTGCCCCTCCATCAGCATCAGGTCAGGCGACCTGAACTCCCCGTCAATGAGCATGTTCTCGAAATCGTAGAACCGTGCTCGCTCCTCCCCATCTCCATCATCGGCCATCGCCGTGGACCCCAGAGCCATCACCGCTGCCAAAATCAGGGCAAAAAGCAGATTCCTCTTCATCGCAAGCCTCTTTTCGGTTGTTGGCTGTTCAGCTCACTGCTGACCCTCAAGGTAACAAACAGGATCGTTGACCGTCAATCCATCAGTCCTGATCGCCTTCTTCCTCTTCTTCGGCGATCTCGTCAGGCTGCACGGGCTGGGCCTGCTGTGCCTGGTCGGCCTGGGTCCGCAAGAACCCGATCGTGGCTTCATAGTTGGCGATATCGCTGGCGTCATCGCTGAGCTCGATGAGCCGCTCGTAATGACGAATCGCGTCCCCTGGCCGCTGCAGGTAGTTCTCCGCCAGAGACGCCAGCCGCTGGGTCGACGAATAGTGATCGCTGTCGCAGCTGTCCAGGTAGTAGGAGTACAACTCGTAGGCCTCTTCGTGGCTCCCCAGGGCAAAGGAGGTCGCCCCCTTACCCAGATTGGCCACGCAGTTCTGAGGCGCGATCCTCACGGCGTTCTCGAAGTGGTCGTGGGCCCGCTCGTAATCGAGATACTCCAGGAGGATCGAGCCCAGGTTCAGGCGGCTCTCCAGGTAGTTCGGATCGGCATCCACGGCCCGGGCGAAGGCCCGCACCGCCGCCGGCACGTTCTCCTCCTGCATGTACACCAGCCCCAGGTTGTTCAACACATCGACCTGGTGCTCGTCTTGCTCCAGGGCCCGACCCAGCACGAACTTCGCCAGGGAGAGGTTCTGTCGCTCCATGTACACCAGCCCCAGGGTGTTCAGGGCCCCCACGTTCTGGTTGTCTTCCCGGAGGATCTCTTCCACAAACCGCAGGGCTTCTTCCTCGTCTCCCTGCCGCAGGGCGATCACGGCCAGGTTATTCTTGGCCACCAGGTTGTCGGGCTGACGGGTGACGACCTCGTTGAACAGCCGCTTGGCGTCCTCGTACTCCCCGGCTTCGGCGTAGGCCTTGGCCATCGCCACGGTGTAGTCGAACACGTCGGGATCGAGCTCTCGGGCCTGCTGGATATGGACCACCGCGTCCTCGGGGCGATCCATGTCCCCGTAGAGGAGCCCCAGGTTGAAGTGGGCCTCCGCGAAGGTCGGCTCCAGCTCCACCACTCGCTCCAGGATCGCCGCCGCGGCGCTCCGGTCGGAGTCCATCACCCCCAGAGACTCATCGAAGAGCTCCAGAGACTCGATGGACAACCCCGTGTCCTCAGAGATCCGCTCCAACTTCGTCGGCTCCGGCGGCGCTGTATCGTCCTCCACCGTCGGCGCCGTCCGGCAGGCCGTGGCCACCACCAACAACACCAGGAGCAGCGCCGGGGCTCTCATCATCGTCGTGATCTTCATGCTTCGTTCCTCGAGTTCTGTCGTCTTCACGATGCGGGCTCCTGGTCGACCTCAATGGGGTTGCCCTCTTCATCAAGCTCCGGCTCCGGCGGCGGCGGCGGTCGCAGCCGCTCCCACCGCGGGGCGCCTCGCTCCCACACCACATCCAGGGAATCCACCGCCGGCGGCGAGAAGAACTCCGTTCGGTTGTGTTCCACGGTCACCCCGTCCTGGCCGGTGATCGGGAAGGCGATCCGCTCCAACTGGCTGATCTGCTCCGCCGACCGGCTACTCCACTCGTTGTATGCCTGGAATCGGAGGGCCAGATCCAGGGCGTTGCGATACGCCGCCAGCGCCTGATCCTGAAGCGGCATCGCCAGATCCTCAATGGACATCTCGTAGTCCATCTCCTGCTCCATGGTCAGCCCTTCCGGAATCGGCAGGGCGAAGAGCGCCTCGGCGAACTCCTGGTAGCTCTGACCAATTCGGAACGACGCCGCTGCCACCCACAGGGGGCTTCCCATGCCGATGATCTCTCGGTACATGGTCTCCGCCTGCTGCTGAAGCTCCGCTTTCTGTTCCGCCGTCTCTCGAAGCCGGGCCACCGGGAACGACAGGTTCACGTCCCGGAACTGCTCAAAGATCACCTCCGTCTGCCGGAACCGAGCCTGCGAAGCCTGGTGCCGCAAGGCTCGCTTCACCTCTTCGTCTTCCAGGCTCTCCCAGATCTCCAGAGTCTGAGTGAAGTGTCGATCCGCCTCCTCCTGCCAGTTGTTGCCTCGCTGCAGACGCTCGGCGATCAACCCCAGCTCCAGGTGGATCTCCACCCGCTCGGAGTCCGGGATGTCCTCCTTCTGAAGGTATCGCTCAAACCGCCCTTCCGCATCGGTCCACGCGTCCCGCTCCTTCTCCAAAAACGCCAGGTGGAGCTCCACCTCGTTGCGGTTGTCGATGTCCTCGAAGAAGCTCAGGTAGTCCTCGTAGGTCGAGATGGCCAGCTGCCAGTCCTCCATGGCCTCTCGCAACACCGCCGCGTCGAACACCGCCGTGGAGGCGTTCTCGTTGTCTCGATACTCCTCCTCCCCGAGGCGCTGGAAGAAGTCCGCCGCCCGGGCGAAGTCCGTCCGGGCTTCGTGAATCAAGCCCAGCACGAAGAGGGCCTCCGGAGCCTGGTCGCTGGACGGATAGTCGTCGACCACCTGGAGGTAGACCTCCACGGCCCGGTTCACCCGATCGCCGCGCTCGAAGATCGCCGCTGCGTTGAACAGGGCTCCCGGCGCCAGGTGGCTCTCCGGGAACTCCGCGGCCAGCCGCAGCAGGTCGTCGGCAGCGTCGTCGAACTGCTCGTCCTCCATCAGGTTGATCGCCCGCTCGTTGATCGCATACGCGATCGCCGAGGTCAGCGAATCCTCGGGCGTCACGTCGAAGATCTCGTTCTCCAACAGGTGCCGGGCCCACTTCTCCACCTCATCCCATCGCTCCAGGCGATAGTTCGCCTCCAACAGGGAGTTCCCGGCGAAGCTCGCGTACCGGTGCTGAGGCGCGTTCTGAATGATGCTCTCGTACCGGGGGATGCAGTTGTCGTAGTGCCCCCGGCTTCGATAGACCTCGGCGGCCACGTAGTCCACCGTCGGCGTGATGTCGTCGTTCGGATACATCTCCGAGAACTGATCGCTGGCCCGCACGAACCCTTCTTCCCAACGCAAGAGATCCTGCCGCTCGATCGGCGGGGTCTCCCCGTCTTCGCCGGAGAGCTCGTCGACGCTCTGCACGGTCAGCTCCGGGTCTTCCCCGGCCCGCTCCGCCATATCCACCAGGACGCTCTCCGGGTGATGCATCCGCACCAGCTCGTTGTAGGCGACCACGATGTTGTACGCCGAGTCCCGAACCAGGGCCTCCACGTCGTCTTCGTTCGCCTCCGACGGGATATTGTCGCCGTTGTACAGGTCCACCACCATCTGATACTGGGCGGCGGCCCGCTCATAGTCTTCCAGGGCGTAGAGGTAGATCTCACCCAGGAAGAAGGTCATATCGAAGGACGCCGGGTGCTCCGGGAACCAATCGATGAACTGCTGGTAGTAGTCGGCGGCCGTGGCGTAGCTCTCCACGTCTTCCTGCCGCTGGGCCTGCCGGTGGTAATGGTTGGCCAGACGGGCGAGGTTACTCTCCACGAAGAGATCGGCGTTGCGTCGGGCCCGCTCCTCCTCCCGGTTGTGCTGAGACCACATGCTGTCCGGGTGGAGGTAGGCCACGGCCTGATTGACCCGCTCTTCATACCCTTCGAAGTCGACCTCTCGCAGGGACCGAGCCACCGCGTCCATCCAGCTCGGCACGTTTCGGTGGTTCGGCCGCTCCTGGAGGAACCAGTCGTACACGGCGATGGCGTCCTCATCCTTGCCCTGGATCTCCAGGTATCCCGCCATCCGATCCAACTGCTCGTAGGCGTAGTCGATATCCCGCAGATTGGTGAAGTAATCCCGGGCCTCGATCCAGCCCCCGGGCAGCTCCGCCAGCGCCAGCATCAGGTCGTTGGCCGCCTGGGTCTGCAAGAACCCCCACGCCTGGTGGCCTTCCGACGCCTCGATCACCTGCTTGAACCGATCGGCGCTCTCCCGGTGCTCGCCCATGTTGAAGTGGGTCCACCCCAGCTTATACACGGCGTAGTCGAAGTTGCGATAACTCTCGTGGTTCAGGACGTTCTCGTAGTTGTCCCGGGCCGCGCTGGTCATCTGCTGGTCAAAGAAGAAATCCCCCAGCGCCAGGTAGGCGTCCGGCAGGTACCGGGAGTTCGGGTAGGAGCTCACCAAACGCTGCAGATAGCTCACCGCCTGGGCGCCCTCATCGGCCTCCAGCAGCCCGCTCCCCAGTCGGAAGAGGACTTCGTCGAGCCGCGGATAGTCCGGGAACTCCTGGAGCACCGCCTCGTAGAGCCGCTGGGGCTCTTCGTACTCCGGCGACGGTTCATCGCAGTCAGCCTCGTCCAGAGTCCCCTGATACACAGCGTCGAGGCACACGTTGTACTCCGACCGGGCCCGGACATACTCCATGTTCCGCAGCTCCCACAGCAGCTCGGCCTTCTGGAACATCCAGTTCGGCCGCTGAGCATCGTAGGGCTGGCTCTCGATCAGCTGGCGAAATCGCTGGATCTGGCTGTCGTACCGAGACTCCAACTGGCGCTGCAGGGCCTCGATCTCCTCAGGAGAGCGCTCATCGACCTGGGTGTCTTCCAGCCGCACCCGGGTCTCGGCCTCCAGGTCGGTCTCCACCTCCCGTTCGGCCTCCTCCTCCACCTGCGCGTCCAGTCGCTCCTCGGCGGCGGACAGGATATCGTCGGTCGTCGCTCGACCGGAGCCCCGAACGTCTTGCGCAAACGCCGTCGACGACGCCCCGGTCAACGAGACCAGGGCCAGCGCCACGAGTGATTTCTTGATCAGCGGTGAAATGTTCATTGTTCGATGCACTCCGTTCGCAAGGCGCTGCGATAGCTTCCGACCTCATCCACCCAGTACTCTCCCTCGAAGGGCCAGGACTGCCAGTCATCGGCCACCACCATCAAGGTGGTCCCCGCTTCCGGGCCGTCCTGGGGTTGAAAGTCGGGGTTCTGCAGGAGTTGCCGAGTCTGTTCGATCTCTTCACTGGCGATGTCGATCTCGATCATCGTCGCCCGAGACACCCAGGTCTCCAACTCTTGATCCACGGCATTGAGGCGCTGCTGTACCACAATCCCCCCTTCCTCGATGTTCAGCTCCAATTGCTCTTCCACTCGGCCCAACACCTCTTCTCCGAACTCTCCCAGGGCGTCGATATTGGCCATCAGCGCCCTCTTCTCCGCCTCCAGCGCTCGAATCACCTGGTGAATATTGTAAAACGAGATGCTCTCCAACACGGCGTTGGTAAAGAGTCGGGGAAGCTCCGGTTCGCTTCCATTCTGATAAACCCTGTTCATCATCTCCCAGTATTCCCGGGGCTCAAAGGTCGTCTCCAGATACTCCTGGAGGATCGGCCGCTGATCCAGGTACTGCCTCTGGAACTCCGCAAGTGCCCGCTGGCTCTTCGGGAACTTGCACAGGTTCAGATACACCGTCGCTTCCAGGATGTAGAGCTCCGGGTAGTATCGCTGCGCGTAGAAGGGGCTATGCAACGAGTGGAACGCCCCCAGAGCCCGCTCGAAGTCGTTCTTCATGAAGAAGCTCCACGCCGACTCGAACACGCTATCGGCGAACCGGGCGCTCTCCGAGGGAATCTGCTGGTAGTAGTAGAGCGCCACATCGAAGAATCCCAACTCGAAGAACACTCGGGCAAGGGCCAGATACCCCAGCTCCAGAATGTCCTCATTGCCATCGGTGGCCGCCTCGGCCGCCAAAATCGCATCCTCGAAGTTTCGCAGGGCCCCGATGGTGTCGTTGACCGCCGGATCCAACTGCGCCACCCCGGCCAGATACCGGCTCTCCGGATACTGAGGAGCCTGCTGTGGGATCCGCTCGAAGTAATCCAGCGCCAGATCCATCCGGCGGTAGTCGAAGAAGAACTTGCCCATGTAGTAGTTGAATTCGTTCTGAAAGGACTGGCTCTTATTGGCCACGTTAAACTGGGTCAATTCTTCCAGAAGTGGCGGCTGATATCCAATTTCCCGGGTCAAAGTCTGGAGCATCCGGAACGCCTCGTCGAAGTGGCTCCGGTCGGCGCCCATCATCAACACCTCCAGAAGCGGCGAGGTGGCCCCGGAGTAGATCCCCTCCTGGACCAGGGCTCGCGCCAGGCCGAAGGTCGCCTCGTACCACTCTTCGGAGTCGTAGGGGGGGTCCATGGCCAAAAACCTCAGGTACACCCGGGCGGCGGCCATATTGTCGTCGCGGTCCAGGCGCTGCCGGGCCCGGGGAAGCTCAGCGGCGGCCGACGCCAGCTCTCGCTCTCGCTGCGCTGCCTCTTCTTCCTCACGACGAAGCTCCTCGGCCCGCTGCCGAATTCGCTCCTCTTCTTCGGCCTCCAGGCGCTCTCGCTCTTCGCGCTCCTCTTCGGACTCCTCGGCCGGCGCCGGCGCCGGCGCCAGATCGTCGAAGTCATCGTCATCGAGGTCGTCCTGTTCGACGGCATCGGAGATGATGAACCCCCGCCGACGCAGGTGGTTGATCACATCCTCGCTGACGCCCCGCTCTCGAAGGTCCTCGACGTCCTCGTCATCGAGGGCCAGGGACTCACCGGCGGAGTCGATGGCACCCATGATCGCCCGGTCGTCGAGCCCCATCTGGGTCATCTGGACAATCTGATCCTTGTCCAGCGCCATCGCCGTCACAGCGGGCAGTGCGATCAACACCGCCACCACCAGAGCCGCCAGCAGACGAACACCTCTTACTCGTTCTGTCATCGCTTCCTTCTGCATCGTCGTAGTCCTGCCGTCTTGTCCGGCCCTTCGCGGGGCGTCTTCAGAAGAGATAGGTCGCTCCCACCAGGAACTCCATGGGGAACTTCAACTGGCGAAAGAAGCTGTCCGTGTTGTGGACCAGCTCCGCCCCCCGGTACAGGTATCCTCGCCCGTCGAGACGCACCAGCAGGGAATCTGTGATGTAGAAATGGGCCCCCACCCCGGTCACCACTTCCATCGTGATATGGTTGAACGCCTCCCCCGAGAGCGACGGCTGTCCCGCCGTATCCAGCCCGGGACGCTCCACCTGCACCATCCCGAGCCCACCGGCGACGTTCAGGTCGAAGTGGGCCAGCTTCCGCTGAAGGATCGCCAGCTTCCCGTAAAACGGGCTCCACACCGCCACCGCGTTGGCTCGCCACAGATACCGATCCATCGTATCCGTAGCGCTGTTGAAGCTCTCTCGGCGGCTCTCCTGGAGAAAGTCCGTCAGCTCCGTGTTATGGGTCAAAAACGGGGCGTCCATGAACGCTCCCCCCACTTCCACCCCCAGGCTGTTGGAGAAGTGGTAGGTCGCCCGCACCCCCACGGGGAAGTAGTAGAAGAAGGGATCGCTGGACAGAAGCCCCGTGTACAGCCCGGCGCCGAACCGGCCCTCTCGCTCGAAGAGGCGGTTCTCGATCACACGGACGTCTCTGTCGGCTGACCAGAACTGCTCGAGCTCTGTGTCCAGGCCGCCCTCTTCCGCCGACGCCGGCAGGCTCAGCCCCAGGCACACCGCCACGGCCGCCGCCGCTGCCAGACTCCACTTTGCCTTCTTGATCATCAGATGTCCTGTCCTGCTCGGTTGTCGCTTAACGCTTAGAAGAACCAGCTAAAGCCCACGGAGACCTCCGAGGGGTTGGCTACCCCACCGATGCCCTCCACCTTCTGGAAGACGAACTGTCGGAAGTCCACTCGAAGACCGGCGTGTTGCCCCAGAAAGATCGCCGCTCCCGCACCGATCACCCCTTCGGGCTTCACCGTCGTATCCGGGGGGGCGTTGAAGTCGCTCTCGGTCTGGACCACCACCATCCCGGCGCCGCCGAAGACGTTCAGATCGAAATAGAAGAGCCCCGAGTCTCCGAGGGCAAACTTCCCGTAGGCCGGGCTCCACTGGACCCCGAAAACCGTGTGGGAGACCTGCTTGTCACCGATCAACACGTCTCGGGCGTTGATCCCGCTGTCCTCCGTGAGGATCGGGCGCAGGTCCGTGGACCGCCGGAACGCATAGGAGCTCGACAACTCCAGCCCGATATTCTCCAGGATGTAGTAGTTGGCTCGCAGCCCCAGCGGGAAGTACTGCTCGAAGATGTTGTTCGGGATCAGGCCGGCGTACGCCGAGAGCGCGAACCGTCCTTCTTTCAGGAACGCCCGCCGCTGCATGGTGTACACGTCCCGCATCTGCGCCCAGTACATCGGGTCGTCATCATCGAGCTCCGGCAGGCCCGCCTCTTCCTCTTCCTCCAACTCCTGGGCCATCACAGGCCCGCTCAGGCCTACGAGGGACAGCATCAGGAGGCTTACGAGGCCCAACTTCCATGGTCTGGCTTTCACGGTATGGTTCTCCGTTGATCCGCGATGATCACTTCCGATCGTCATCGTCACTGTCTCAGGGCGCCTTGAAGAACACCGGCCGGGTGTCCCAACTCGATGGGTCGCCCGGGGTGCCCAACACGCTCCCCCGTTGAGAGAAATTGTAGCTCTGGGTCTGCCCCTGGGTGATCTGGAGGGCCCCCTGCAGCGCGGCGGGCTCACCGGGGATCAAGCTCCCGGACTCGTTGATATCGATCTCCACCTCCCACCCCGCTTCCTGCCACATCACCTGCCCGGCCAATCGCGAAAAGAGGAGGTTGTTCGTCACCGTCGGGATGTAGGAGTAGCTGCCGCCGGTCTCGCAGGCCAAGAGCTGATAATCTTCGATCGGCCCGACGCGGCCGTTCTCATCCCGGGCGGGGACGCAGTACTGATTGTCCGGGTTCGCCGGGAACGCCACGTCGTTGCAGGACTGCGCCGACGACGCGTTGCACCAGAGCTGCACCTGACGACACTCCTCGAAGTTCTTGCAATCAGCATCGCTGGAGCAACTCGCTGCGGTCTCGTAGTATCGGGGATCGTCTCGAAGCAGGTCCTTGTCCATCGCCGGATCCACCTGGATCACCGAGATGGTCACCCCCAGATCTTGGGCGGCGCTCACGACCTCCTGGTACCCCAGGGTCGGTCGGGGTCGCTCGTTCGGACCGCCCACGATCAGCACCAGGTGCCGATCCTCGACGTTCTGCACCGCCGCGGCGACCTGGGAGTCGGGCCCGAACCCCTCGTCCAGGATGTCCTGCAGACGGGCGTACACATCAGCCCGGGTCCGCTGAGGGTTGGTGTCCTCCGCCTGCCGGATCGCCTGCGCTACCCGGAGAGGCTGACGGGTCCACACCGATGGCTGTTCGGGGCTGCTCAACTGGCCCACATGGGAGGTCGTCTCCGCCGACGTCTCCGCGAAGGTCCACAGCCCAAAGAAGGCCTGTCGCCCCTGGGGCTCGACGACGTTATTCACCAGGTTTTGCCACACCTGACGGGCCTGATCGAGGGCTCCGTATCGCTCTCCCGGACGGTCTCCGGCTCGCCCATCGTCCAGACCAATATCCGCCGAGGCGCCCGCCACCGCTGTTCCGTCCGGGTTGGCCTCGAAGTAGGTCCCTAGATCGTCGGGCAGCCATCCCCGCCACCGACCCTCGTTGGAGAGCACCACCGCCAGGGCTTGACTGGTAGGTTCATTGCCCACGAACACCGGATCCGAAGGCACGCCCAGAGCCGTTGTGTTCATGCATCGGTTGCCGAGCTCCTCGACACCCGTGGTCGACTCCGTGCACGTAAACGCCGGAGGACACTCGCCACTGCCACAGGTCTCGTCGGGGAAGGTGTACAGACGACCGTCGCTCCAACTCAGATCCTGGGCCCGCAGATCCACGGACGCCAGGGAGAGATCTTCGCCGGGCTTGATCGGTGTCCCATCGTTGGCCATCAAGACCATCCGCAGCGACCCTCGATTGCCCACCCCATCGCACTGGCCGCCCGTGGGCATTACCCCGATGGGTCGAATCTCCTGAAACCGCCGCTCCGGAAACGCGATCTGAGCCACCGTATCACAGCCGCTCATTGCCAGGATCGAAACCCCGATCAACAATCCCCCCAGCATTACCGCTGTGGGGACCAGGCTGCCGCGATTTCGCTCTCCCTCGGTCACACCTACTCTCATGTCTACCTTTCCTCGCCATGAGTTCTATGCAGCCTCCTACGGACCGCTACACTCCGCGACTTTCTTGCTCTGGAGTGCATATTTACAGGCGACCTGTTCTACCCTATGGATTCCACCAATGCAAGGACTCCGCGGCTCCGAAACGGAGGGGTGCGCGGAGGGGAGGTTCCGTAGAGGGCGGGGCGGCGCGAAACGCCCCGACGGATTGTTCTTGACACCAGGGAAACACCGGACTTATAAGTCGGGCCGTCCTGACGCGAACCCCTCGCGTTACGACCCTCCCGTACCGGGCGAAGGTAGCTCAGCAGGTAGAGCACGGCCCTGAAAAGGCCGGTGTCGGCGGTTCGAGTCCGCCCCTTCGCATTTCTCCTACCATCTATTCCGCTGGAATCTGACCGGGCTCGTCCTCGGTGAGTTGTATCAGCTCGATCCCCAGCGCCTGGGCCACCTCGTAGATCCGGTGGTCCCGGTAGAATTCTCCGAAGACGATCCGCTGCACTCCGGCGTTGGCGATCATCTTAAAGCACAACCAACAGGGCGACGCCGTGATGTAAATGTCGGCCCCGGCGATGGCCACCCCGTTCTTGGCGGCCTGAATGATGGCGTTGGCCTCGGCGTGGATGGTCCGGACGCAATGCCCGGCCTCCATCATATGCCCCACCTCATCACAATGGGGTAACCCCCGAATACTCCCGTTGTATCCCGTGGACAGGATCGTCCGATCCCGGACGATCACGGCACCCACGTGCTTGCGATCACAGGTGGCCCGGGTGGCCACCTGCCTGGCGATCGCCATGAAGTACTCATCCCAGCTCACCCGATCAGTCATCGCTCCTCCTCGTTCCAAGAAACCTGCACCCCGTCCTCGGTCACCACCACCAGGGGATCGCCGTCGGGCGCACCGAGCCGGAACTCTTCCAGGGGCAACCCGTCGAGGGTCCGCAGGGCTTCCTCGATCTCCATTCGCCTCCCGGGATCCCACCCTTCCTCCCACCGAGCCACCGCCTGGGGTGCCTCTCCATGCTTCCCGGTCGCCACCACCATGACCGGAGTGGGCTCCCGAGGCGCGATCTCCCGAGAGTCATCCCGATACCGCCCCTCGATCTGCACCGTCTGCGTCCGTTGGGTCACTGCGTCTACGACCAGCGCTTCCTCATGGTATGGCTTCCATTGCCCCCGCTGGTTTAGGTCATACCGGTGGAACTCCACCCCCATCACGGCCCGGGCACACTCGAAGAGCCTGCGCGCCACGGCTCCCTCCTCCAGGGGCCCTGGAGACAGGCGCCAGACCGCCTGGAGCACCGATTGTTGCTTTCCTGCCATAGACGGGCTCCGCAAAAGGGTTGCAATCTCCCGTGGTCGTGACCACCATTGCCCGGATGGTTCCACTTTTCAACCACTGCCTCGGGACTCCCATGAGCGCCCATCTCCTCTCCCGCGACCTGCCCCTCTACACCGATCTCTACCAGCTCACGATGGCTCAGGGGCACTTCCTGGCGGGCACCGCCGACGAGCCGGCGACCTTCGACTACTTCTTCCGACGGGCCCCCTTCGACGGCGGCTACGTGATCTTCGCTGGCCTCAAGGAGTTCATCGACCTCCTTCAGGGCTTTCGGTTTCACGACGACGCCCTGGAGTACCTGGCCACCCTCGGGTTCGGGGATCCCTTTCTGTCGGCCCTGAAGGATCTCCGGTTCCAGGGAGAGATCCTGGCCCCCGCCGAAGGGGAAGTGGTCTTCCCCTACGAGCCAGTGATCCGGGTCCGCGGGCGGGTCCTGGAAGCTCAACTCATCGAGACGGCCCTGCTGAACCTGATCAACTTCTCCTCCTTGATCGCCACCAAAGCCTCTCGGATGCGACGGGTCGCAGGCGACCGTAAGCTGATCGACTTCGGACTCCGACGGGCCCCGGGGATGGGCGGACTGCAGGCGTCCCGAGCGGCGATCATCGGCGGGTTCGACGCCACCTCCCACGTCCTGATCGGCAAGAACGAGGGCATCGAGGTCGCCGGCACCCAGGCCCATGCCTGGATCCAGAGCTTCCCCGACGAACTCACGGCCTTTCGCACCTACGCCGAACACTACCCGGACCGATGCATCCTCCTGGTCGATACCTACGACACGTTGCGCAGCGGCGTCCCCAACGCCATCACCGTCGCCCGGGAGCTCCGCGCCCGAGGCCACGAGCTCGTCGGCGTCCGCCTCGACAGCGGGGACCTGGCCTACCTCTCTCGGGAGACCCGCCGCCTCTTCGACGAAGCGGGGTTCCCGGACGTCAAGATCGCCGCCTCCAACTCCCTCGACGAGCGGGTCATCCGCAGCCTCCTCCGCGATCAGGACGCGCCCCTCGACGTCTTCGGCGTCGGCACCCAGCTCGTCACCGCCCACGACGACCCGGCCCTCGACGGCGTCTACAAACTCTGCGAATTCTCCGGCTCCCCCCGGATCAAGATCTCCGAGAACTTCGAGAAGGTGAACTTTCCCGGCCCCAAAGTGGTCTATCGCCTCTACGATGACGAGGGCCTCTTCTACGGGGACGCCATCGCCTGCGAGGACGAGGATCAAGTCGATCACCTCTTCCACCCCCACGACCCCTACCGGGACGTGGCCGTCGGTCATCTGCGTCAGGAGCCCCTCCTCCACCGAGTCCTCGACGGCGGCGAGCTCAGCGCCCCCCTCCACTCCACCCTGGAGGCCCGAGCCTACGCCGGAGAGCGTCTGGCTCTCCTCCCCGACGAACACCAACGCTTCGACAACCCCCACATTTACAAAGTAGGCTTGAGCCTGCGCCTCCGTGACCTTCGCCATGAGGTCTTGGAGCGCGCAAAGAATCGGGCCCGAACTCAATGACGAGCCTTCCATGAGCAGTCCCCTGATCCTTGTCGTCGAGGACGAAGTCGATCTCGTCCACACCCTGGAGTACAACCTTCAGAAAGAGGGGTACCGAACTCAGAGCGCCACCACTGGCGAGTCCGCCATCGAGGCCCTCCGCGGTGACGAGCTCCCCGATCTGGTGATCCTCGACCTGATGCTCCCCGATCTCCCGGGCACCGACGTCTGCCGCCGCCTCCGCAACGACGAGACCACCCGGGAGATCCCCGTGTTGATGCTCACCGCCCGGGGAGAAGAGACCGATCGGGTGGTCGGCTTCGAGGCCGGGGCCGACGACTACGTCGTAAAACCCTTCAGCGTCCGAGAGCTTATGCTCCGCGTCCGGGCCCTCCTGCGGCGGCGAGGCTCCACCTCCGAGCCGATCCAGGAGGAGATCTCCTTTGGTCGCCTCCTGGTCAATATCCCGGCCTGCGAGGTCGCCGTCGATGGTGAGCCCGTGCAACTCACGGCGCTGGAGTTTCGCCTCCTCAAGACCCTTTTTGTCCGCCGAGGCCGCGCCCAATCCCGAGAGGTCCTCCTGGCCGACGTCTGGGATATCACGGCCGACGTGATGACACGAACCGTGGACACCCACATCAAGCGGCTCCGCGAAAAGCTTGGCCCCGTCGGCGCCTATATCGAGACCCTCCGCGGGATCGGGTACCGGTTTGCCGACCAGCCCCCACCCCAGGAGTAGGGGCGTGTTCTTCTCCTTTCGAAGCCGGCTCTTTCTCCTCTCCCTGGCCTTGATCGCCGGGTTTCTCCTGATCACCGGTGTGTACCTCCACCAGACCCTCCGAGGCTGGACGGAGTCCATGATCGAGGCCGATCTCCGCGATCGGGCCCACCTGGTCGCGCAATCCCTGAAAGCCCTCGACCAGGAAGACGCTCGCCAGAGCTTCATCGACGAGATCGGTGACCTGGGATACCGAATCACCCTGATCGGCGGCGACGGCCGGGTCCTGGCTGACAACACCGTCGAGGCAGAACGCCTGGCCGACCTCGACGACCACAACCTCCGCCCCGAGATCGTCGCCGCCCGGGAGGACGGCCTGGGGCGGGCTCGGCGGCGAAGCACCTCCACGGGCACCGATCTCCTCTACGTCGCCCTGGACTTGCCCGACACCGACTCCGTCGTCCGGGTCGCGATGCCCCTGAGCGACGTCGATCAGGTCCTGGGCCACCTCCGGCTGCTCCTCTTCATCGGCGGCCTCTTCGGCCTGGGCGTCGCCATCTTCATGAGCAGCTTCGCCTCCTCGATGATGTCTCGACATTTGCAAGAGCTCCTGGCCCGAAGCCGGGAGTCCGACCGATCCCCCTCGGGGGGATCTGTGCGGGAGCTCACCCGGGAGTTGGAGCGGACCATGGGCACCCTCGCCGAAGAGCGGGATCGATTTCGGGCCGTCCTGGAGGGCATGAGCGAAGGGGTGCTGGTCCTCGACGAGAAGCACCGGGTCACCTTGATCAACCCCGCCGCCCGTCTTCTCCTCGACGCCAGCGACGCCGTGCACGGGCGTCCGTTGGAAGAGCTGGTCCCCAACGCACCGCTCTTCACCCTCTTCGAAGAAGCACACAACGCCGGGCAGGCCATGGCGGAGTTCACCCTCGATCCCCCCGGGGTGCGCCTCTTGGCCCACGGGACCAGCCGAAAAGGAGCCGGGCTGATCCTGGTTCTCCACGATGTCACCGCCATCCGACGGCTGGAGACCATGCGCCGCGACTTCGTCGCCAACGTCTCCCACGAGCTGCGGACCCCGGTGGCCGTGATCCAGGCCAACGCCGAGACCCTCTTGGACGGGGCCCTCGACACCCCGGACCACGCCCGCCGGTTCACCGACGGGATCCACCGCAACGCCGAGCGCCTCACCCGCCTCATCGCCGACCTCCTCGACATCTCTCGCATTGAGGCCGGCCGACGGACCTTCCAGCCCGAGGAGATCCAACTGGCCGCGGCCGTGGGCGACACCATCGAGGCCGCCCCGGCCACGGAAGAGAGCCCCACCCTTCTCCACGAGGTGGACCCTTCGATCCGCGTGATCGCCGATCCCGGCGCCCTCGACCAGGTCCTTTTGAACCTCTTGGACAACGCGTTGAAGTTCACCCCCGAAGACGGAGCTATCATCCTCCGAGCCCAACCCCGTGATCTCGAGGTCCTGATCGAAGTCCTCGACGACGGCCCCGGCGTCGAACCCGCCCACCAGGAGCGTATCTTCGAGCGGTTCTACAGGGCCGACGAAGGCCGCACCCCCGGGCTCGGCGGCACCGGCCTTGGCCTCTCCATCGTCAAGCACCTGGTCACCGCCATGGGCGGCGAAGTGGGGTACTCCCGGCGCGACGAAGGGGGCGCCCGGTTCTGGTTTACCCTCCCCGTTGCGCCTCCTCGCGACGACGACTACACTCCCGGCGTCTGAGTCCCCCAACGCCGGGAGAATCAATCCATGCGTCGTTCCCATCCTCCACTGTTTATATTTCTGGCCACCCTGCCCCTGATCACCGCCGTGGCCGCCGTCACCGCCTGCGACCGCCCCGAGCACGAGCCCTCCCCCGAAGAGGCATCGGTGACCACCGCCGACGACGAGCCCGCCGAACTCACCGTCGAAGCGTGGCTCGCCGATCGGGCCCTCCCCTTCGAGTCCATCGTCGACATCGACGAGCTCCTGGAGATGGCCGCCTCTCGGCGACTGATCCTCCTCGGAGAGAGCACCCACGGGACCCGTGAGTACTACGAGATCCGGGCCCAGCTCACCCTGGAGCTCCTGAAAGCCGACCCCGGCATCGACTTCATCGCCTACGAGGGCGACTTCCACACCGGCGAAGCCCTGACGGCCTTCGTCCATGGCGAAGGGGACGAAGAGGACCTCCACCAGCTCCTCCGCGACACCTTTCAGCGGTGGCCCGACTGGCTCTGGGCTAACGAAGAGTTCGCCGACTTCCTCCTCGAACTCCGGGCCTACTTCGCCGACCACCCTGAGCGGGCCGTGCCCCTCTTCGGCATCGACATCTTCAGCCCCTTCGACTCCATCGACGCGCTGAACGAGCTCGTCGCTCGTCATCACCCAGACCACGCCGAGGAGATCGCCGGCCACCTCGACTGCATCGGTCAGTACCGCCCCGAAATGGTCTCCTACCTGCGAGCTCTCCACGACCGAAACCACCACCATCACCACCACGGCCACGACCACGACCACGACCACGACCACGACCACGACGGCTGGAGCTGCGAGGCCGCCGTGAAGACCGCCCAGGACCTCACCCGGGAGCTCTTCGACGGTGACTCCCTCGACGACCTCAGAGCCCGCAAGAACGCCCGGGTGATCGTCATCAACGAGCTCTACCAGCGCGCTCACTTCCCCCACATCGACGACCGGTGGAACAGCCGGGCCGAGGGGATGCACACCCTGGCCCAGGGGTTGCTCGAGAGCTTCGGCCCCGACTCTCGGGGGGTGATCTGGGCCCATAATACCCACATCGGCGACGCCCGAGCCACCGCCATGGGGGACCGCGGCGAGACCAACATCGGCCACCGGAGCCGAGAGACCATGGGCGAAGATCAGGTCCTGTCCATCGGGTTCTCCAACCACCGCGGCGAAGTGATCGCCGCCCAGGACACCCGCCGCCCCACCCAGGTCATGGACGTCCCCACGGCGATCGAGGGCACCGTCGACGACCTCCTCCACCACATCGACGTCCCCCGGTACGTCTTGATCTTCGACGAGGCCGACCGAGAGCTCCCCTTCTTCGAAGAGCGCCCCGGCCACCGCGCCATCGGCATCGTCTACGACCCGATCCGCGAGCGGTTCGGCAACTACCCCGACACCAACCCCGCCGCCCGCTACGACGCCCTGATCTTCCTGGAAGAGACCCGGGCCCTCACCCCACTGAACATGCCGGAAGAACCATGACCACCCTGCGCGACGACGTCGTCACCTGGCGAGACAGCCTCCTTCGATTCCTCGAGCCACGGGCCGTCCCGGCCGGCGACCCCTCCGATCTCGACGCCCGCCAACACTGGCAGCGCCGGATCACCGGCGGCGTCCTGGTGCAATTCTTCGAGCTCCTGGAGCACAGTCGCCACGAAGAACACTTCCCCGCTCTAAAGAGCCAGCCCCTGCCGGAGCGCCTCTTCCTCTTCATCACCGACGTCCCCGGGCTCATCGCCGGCCGGGAGCTGATGAACACCGACACCGATCAGGCATTGATCGTCCTCAAGGATCACTGGCGGGCCTTCCTGGAGACCCCTGGCGAGGATCCCGACGAGGACTTCCGACGGCACTACGAGTTCTGGAGCGTCTGGCATCAAGAGCTCCCCCAGACCTGGGAGATCACCGCCCCCGATCCCAATGGCGAGTACTGGGTCCACGAAGAGGGCTTCGCCCTGGCCGACGGCGCCGGCCGCGGCGCCCAACACCTCTGGCGGTGGGACGGCCAGACCATGGTCATGGAAGAAGAGACCATGACCTCCTGGGCCAGCCTGGACGTGGGGGATCGATGACCGGCGTCGCCGACTCCATCCGCCAGGTCTACCGGCAGTCCCGCAAGTCCGAGGACATCGCCTGGAACCGGTACGTCGCCCGGCCCGTCGCCGCCGTCGTCGTCTACGTCCTGGCCCGAACCCCCTTGACCCCCAACCAGGTGACCTTCCTCGGCGGCGGCCTCTTTCTCTTCGCCGCCGCCGCCCTGGCCCTGATCCCGGGTCCCCTGGGGTTTCTGGTCGGCGCCCTCCTGGTGCAGGCTTCCTACGTGCTTGATTGCGCCGACGGCCAACTCGCCAGGCTCAAAGAGATGACCTCCGAGGTGGGCGCCCACCTGGACTTCTTGATGGACGAGATCAAGGCCCTGGCCCTGGTCGGCGCCTGCGGAATCCGCCTGTGGCTCCTCTACGACGAACCCCTGTGGCTCTTGGGAGGCCTCGTCGCCGTCGCCCTGGTCAGCGTGGCCACCTCGCTGACCAACTTCATCCGCCGCCCCGAGTACGCCGGTCGGGAGATCGCCCCCGGGGAGTCCGCCAAGAAGCGCCCCGTCCCGGCCTCCCTGATCGGCAAGGCGGTGTGGCTCGCCGAGGCCATCGCCCGATACTTCGTTCACTACCCGTCATGGATCCTCTGGGTCACCCTCCTGGGGTTTGTCGCCCCCCTGGACACGGCGATCCTCTTTCTGGTCCCCTTCCTCGGTGTTTATCTTCTCTACCTGACCAAGACGGGCCTACAGGTGCTCCTGCGCCTGGGCTCCCCGGGATTCTATCGATGAAACGAGTGATCATTATCGCCGCCGGACGAGGGAGCCGCCTGGAGGGGTTCACCGACGAGAAGCCCAAATGCATGGTCTCCGTGGGGGGCCGGTCCATCCTGGACCACCAGCTCGCCGCCTTTGAGGCCTGTGGCGTCACGGACATCCACATCGTCCGCGGCTACCTCGCCACTCGCCTGACCGTCGACGGCGCCACCTACCACGAGAACCCCCGGTGGGAGCAGAACAACATCCTCCACTCCCTCTTCTGCGCCGAGGAGGCCCTTGAAGGCCCGCTGCTGACGACCTACTCGGACATCGTCTTCACCGCCGACGTGGTGAAAGCCGCCCTCTCGGCCCCGGGCGACATCAACCTCATCGTCGACCGCCAGTGGCGTAGGGCCTACCAGGGGCGCCACGACCACCCCGTGGAGCAAGCCGAGCTCACCAGGGTCGACGACACCGGACAGATCACCGCCGTCGGCAAGCAGGTCCCTCCCGACGGCGCCCTGGGGGAGTTCATCGGCCTGGCCTCCTACACGGCCCGGGGAACAGAGGCGCTCCGAGAACACTTTCATAGAGTACGGGAGCGCCTCACCGACGACGCCCCTTTCCGACAGGGGCGCCCCTTCCGGCGGGCCTACCTGGCGGACCTCTTCGAGGAGATGATCGACGCCGGCGTACCCCTGACTGCCGTCCCCATCGACGGCGGATGGCGAGAGATCGACACCGTCCAGGACCTCCACGCCGTCCGCGATGCCTGGTCCCCCGCCGAAGACACCCACTGCTCATGATCGACGTTACCCCGCCAAAGCCCATGGAGCAGCTCCCCCTGGCTCCCCCCCGGTTGATCACCCGCGGGATGATGATCCTGGCGGCGCTCCTGGCCTTTCTGATCTTCGGGCTCCTCCAGCAATCGGCGGAGATCCTGGACACCGAATTGCCCTGGTGGGCCTGGTTGGCCCCGGCGCTCCTGCCGGCCATCCTCCTAGGGCTACGGCGCCTCTCCCTGCCCCGATCACCGCGGGTGATCTTCTTCGAGAAGGACCACCTCCGCCTGCCCAAGAGCCGCAACTCCTGGCGGTACCGAGACCTCCCCTACGACGAGATCCGCACCATCGTCCCCCTGGTCTCCCGGGGCGAACCAGCGCTCGTCATCGATGGTGGCCAGAAGACCCAGATCTATGTGGCCAGCGACTTCCCCCACCCCGAGCTCTGGCGAGTGTTCTGGTCCCAGATCCTGGATCGCATCCAACGTCGGCCACGGGCCTTCGAGCGCCTCCGGGAGATGCAGGCCCTGGCCGAGCTCAGCCAAGAAACCACAGCCGTGCAGCCCCGGTTCTCCAAGTACCTCCTGTGGCTGCTGATCGCCGTCTTCGCCGGCCAGTACTTCCTGGGCCACCCCGTGCAGGTCCTGGAGTCCCTGTACTGGGGCGCTAACTCCTCGCTTTTGGTCTTCGACCACGGCCAGTGGTGGCGGGTGATCACCGCCAACCTCCTCCATGGCAACACGGTCCACATCCTGGTCAACGGCTTCGCCCTCTACTTCCTGGGCACCTACTCCGAGCGTCTCCTCGGCGAGGTTCGCACCGTCGTCCTCGTGCTGGCCACGGCTCTGGCCGGGGCCACGGCCTCCACCATCGCAGGCCAGGCGCTCTTCTCCGTGGGGATGTCCACGGGTCTCTTCGGTCTCCTGGGCGCCTACTTCGCCGTCCAGCTCCGATACGGCGCCTCCCTCCCTCCCCCGTACCGTCAGAGTCGCATGTGGTGGGCCGTGATCCTCGGCCTGAACGTGGCTCTCTCGGTCTTCGTTCCGGTCATCGACAAATGGGCCCACTTCGGGGGCTTCGCCGCCGGGATGGCCTTGGCCTGGGCCATGACAGCTCCCCACAGAGGCCCCTTCCTCCCTCGCCCCCCGGTCTCCCGTCTGACCACTCTCTTCGCCGGACTCCTGGTGGCGATCTTCCTGGTGGGCTCGGCTTTCGCCGTCACCTACGGCCTCGGCGACCGCCAGGCCGACGAGATCCTCATGGCCCGACACATCGAAGAGTCGAGCCCCGAGCTGAGTCCAACGATGGTGATCTCCACCGCCGCCGAGTGGTCTCGCCATGACCGCCCCCGGGAGGTCTCCGAGGCCCTCTTCAACGCCCTGGTCGCAGCTCTCCCCCGGGTTGACGACCCTTACGGGGAGCGGGTGGGGTTTGCCGCCCTCTTCCGGCTCTCCCTGGAGCTCGGCGACGACTTCACCGACCGGGCCATCTCCGTCCTGGAAGAGGTCGCCGAGCTCCGCGATGACCCCGGCCTTATCGAGGAGTTTCTGCGGCCCCAGCAATGATCGTTCCCTACGATCCATGCTACTGTCACGACCATGATGGAAGACACCATCCCACAGCGAATAGAAGAGAACGTCCGGGTTCGCTCCTACGAGGTGGATCATAACTTCGTGGGCTGGCGCCTCGACGAGTACCTGGCCAATCGCATCGATGGCATGTCCCGCACCCTGGCCGCCCGGGTCATTAAAGAAGGCAACGCCACCGTCGCTCCTCGCCGGCGGGCCAAGCCCTCCACCCGCCTGCGCCTCGACGACGTCGTCACCCTCCGGCAGGAGCTGCCCCCCGAGGAAGTCCAGGACCATCAGGTCGCCCCTCTCTTCCGCGACGCTCACCTCCTGATCCTCGACAAGCCCGCCGGCATGTTGGTCCATGAGACCGCCACGACTCGTCTGAACACCATCACCCACTACCTGCTGCGCCAGGGGCTCCCCGAAGCCGAGCCCGTGCACCGCATCGACCGGGAGACCAGCGGCGTCCTGGTCTGCGCCCTGACCGCCGGCGTCGTCGCCCCCCTGCGCGGTCTCTTCGCCGGCGACGACCCCCGAAAGATGTACCGGGCCCTGGTCCTGGATCCCGACCACCGGTGGCCCCCCGGAGAGCGGGCCACCCTGACCACCCCGCTGGGGTTCGACCCCACCAGCCGGCTCCCCATGCGGATGGCCAAGGGCGATCTCTCCGCTACGACCCACGTCCAAGCCCTGCGACGGATCGACCACCCCTACTCACCAATGGCGGACCTTCGGATCCGCATCGAGTCCGGCCGCCAGCATCAGATCCGGGTCCACCTATTCATGGAGGGCACACCCATCGCCGGCGACAAGCTCTACGGCCAGACCGACGACTTCTTCACCGACATCTGCGACCACCCCGACGACCAGGCCCTCCTCGCCAGGCTCCCCTTTCCCCGGCACGCGCTGCACGCCTGGCGGATCGAGCTGACCCACCCCATCACGGACGACCGCATCGCCGTGGAGGCCCCTCTTCCAACCATCTGGGGGCCCTCATGAAGGACTATGTCCTCAGCCGGGCCCTCGACCCGGTCCTTCACGTCGTGGAGGCCCACGATCTCGACGAGACCGAGCTGATCCGGGGCCTGTCGTTCACCCACGAAGACCTCCGCTCCTCCTTCTACCGCCGGATCCCCTGGGATGAGTTCGCCCTCTACTTCCAACGCGTCGAGGATCTCGTCGGCCCTGAGCCCATCGACAACCTGGGCAAGATCTTGCCGTCGCTGATCTCCTTTCGCCCTTTCTTAAAGGCCAGCGGCCGCCTGGCCAGCCCCCGGTGGTACTTCCACGCCTCCAAGTATTGGTTCGGGCCCACCATGTTCCCTGCCGTGGAGCTGACCACCTTTGAAGACGCCGGGCCCCGGCGGCTCCACGTGGCGATGGAGATCCCTGACCATCTCCGGGACTGCCCCCAATTCTTCCGGGCCACCGCCTCCTTCGACCGGGAGGGCCCGACCTTCCTCGGCATGGAGCCCGCCCGGGTAAAGCTCTCCCTGACCCCCCGACGGGGAGACTTCATGATCGACCTGCCCCCGTCGCTCAGCCTCCCGGCCCGGCTGAGACGAGCTGTCACGGCCGCTTTAAGCTCCGACGAGCTCATGGAGGAGTACGCCGCCCAGCATGAGTCCCTGGTCGCCAGCTTCGAGGACGTCCGTCGATCCGAGACCAGCTTCCGAGACCTCGTGGAGCACTCCCCGGACGCCGTGATCATCTTCGACGACGACAAGATCCACTACCTCAACCAGGCCGCCGTTCGCCTCCTGGGACCCCTGTCGGAGCTCTCCCAGCAGCCGGCGATCTTGGCTACCCTCCTCGGCGACCACCAGGGTGTCCCCGATCAGATCCGACTCACCGGTCGCGAAGGGCGCCCCGTCGACGCCGAATTCCGCACCATGAACGCCCACTTCCAAGGCCACCCGGTCCACGTCTCGATCCTCCAGGACGTGACCCTCCGAAACGAAGTCCTGGCCCGAGCCATGGAGATGGACCGCATCGTCTCCATGGGCATGGTCGCCGCCGGAGTCGGCCACGACATCAAAAACCCCCTCTCCTTCGTCCACTCCAACCTGGAGTTCTTCCGCGACGTCCTGAGCCAGCCATCCCCCTCCGAGGCGGATCTCGACGACGTCCGGGAGGCGCTCGACGCCACCCTTCGCGGCGTCGATCGGATCCGCTCCATCGCCGCCGACCTCAACAGCTTCGCTCGAGAGCCCACAGAAGATCTCGACTACGTGGATCTCCTCACCGCCCTCCAGCCACCCCTTCGGTGGGTAGAGTCCATGCTTCACGACCGGGCCACCCTGAAGACGACCCTCGCGGCCAAAGGCCCGGTGTGGTCCAACGCCCACCGCATCAGCCAGGTGGTCCTCAACCTCCTGGTCAACGCTGCCCACGCTATCGAGCCCGGCTCCCCGGCCGACAACGAGGTGCACCTCATGACCCGCTCCCAGAGCGGCCAGGTCACCATCACCGTGGAAGACACGGGCTCGGGCATCCCCGAAGAGCACCAGGAGCGCGTCTTCGAGCCCTTCTTCACCACCAAGCCCTCCGGCCAGGGCACAGGCCTCGGCCTCTTTCTAACCCGCGAGATCGTCCACCGCCTCGGCGGCGAGATCTCTCTCTCCAGCACCCCCGGACAGGGCACCCGCGTCACCCTCATCCTCCCCCGTCACTCCCCGGACGACACCGACTAACCCCATCCCGCCATTTCTGACTTGATCCCTGGCCCCCGGAGCGCTACACAAGGATTCGTTGGGGCCGTAGCTCAGTTGGGAGAGCGCTAGAATCGCACTCTAGAGGTCGTCGGTTCGATCCCGATCGGCTCCACTTCACAGAACCCCGCTTCACTTCTCGGTGAAGCGGGGTTTTTTGCGTTTCTTGCTCCGAAGTCCCAAGAAAGACGGTCGGCCCGAGTCCTCCGCGGAGAGGGTCGGGCCGACTACTGGTTCTCCTTACCTGTTCTCCTTACCTTGCTGTCCTACCAGATGAACTCGTCGGTAAACACAACAGCCAGGTCCTGGGCACCGTAGTAGTACACCACAATATCTTGGTACCAATCCACATACTCCGAGTCTTCTGCAGGGAACGTTCCCTGGAGATACCCGACCGTATAGTCCGTTCCATAGGTCGCCTCGACAGCCTCCGTGGCTTCCACTGTATCAATGTTTCTCGCTGAAAACTCGTGGGCCTCTTCATACACGATCGTGTGGAAATCACTGTTCACGAAGTCGTCGAGCTCCATGACAGCTGAGACGACATCCTCGAGGGAGACGTCATCACGGATGACCCTGTACCCATCGAGAGCCCACCGGTACGAATGCTCCGACACGCTCGAGAAGTAAGCGCTACGCTCCGCGGCCTCGCCGATCAGTTCTACCTCGCGGAGGAGGGGGTTTTCCTCACCGGGCTCCGGATCCTCCGATGGGAAGGAAGCCGAGATATACCCCTGCTCCGAGGCGTAGCCATGCAGGATGGCGAAGGCCGTGGCGCTCACGTAGGGGATGCCGTCGAGCTCACGCAGACTCTGAAAGAGCCGGGGCTCCCCCTGATTTGGCTGCTCCCGGTAGTCCACGATACCCTGCGCCCCTCGCACGTCGATCAGGGCGTCCAGCTCTTCGAAGCTACGGGTGTTGACCACGAAGAGGATCCCGATCGCCGCCGGGCCGCCTTCGCGGAAGCCATGCACGAGGTCTTCGTCGCTGGGCTGGAGCCCTTCGGCGATCATGTGATTGTAGAGCTGCTCCACCGCCCGAGGGCCCACCCACGAGATGGAGTCCAGGACCTCCAGGCTGTAGATGAGCCGGTCATCGGCGGACCCCAGGATGCCGTCGGGACCGGACCGGTAGGCGATGATGCTACGCGCCGCCCGCACATCGATGAGGGCGTCCAGCTCATCGAAGGTATAGGTGTTCACGATCCGCAGGATTCCCTGCGCGGCCAGGCTCCCCTCTTCGAATCCACCCAGGTGGTCAGCGCGACCGCCCGAGAAGAAACTGTCGTCCTCACCATCGGCGGCGTAGGCGTTTTCGGTGTCAACGGCCTCGGAGCACGCGCTGGTCGCGAAGGTCAGGGAAAGTGCGAAGAGCGCGATAGCAATGATGCGCAAGCGTAAGGTACCGAACTTCAGGTGATCCATGGGAGACTCCTCTGGCCAATTCACGAACTGCGGCGCAGCTCCAAGATTCATTCACGGATGCTCATTTCGAGCAAAGACTTGGTCAAAATTCGCGGCAGCATCCAGGAATCGCAGGTGAAGATCAAACTCGAATATCCTTCCGTGCCCGGCCGGGGGTCATTCCCAACGCGTCGCCCTCCACGCCGGACTCTCGTAGTTTTGACCTCGCTCTACCTTTCTGTACAATGGCGCGAATCGTGAGCATCTATGACGATACAATGACGATACGACTGATTTTTTCCCCTCTAGGAGACCCCAATGAAACTGCATCGCCTCTTGGTCGCCCTCACCGCTTCGGCCTTCCTCTTCGCTTGCGGCGATGATCCGGAAGAGAACCAGAACCAGAATCAGAACCAGAATCAGAACCAGAATCAGAACCAGAATCAGAACCAGAACCAGAACCAGAATCAGAATCAGAACCAGAATCAAAACCAGAATCAAAACCAGAATCAGAACCAGAATCAGAACCAGGACGATCCCACCCATCCCTTCGAGGACTGCACGGCCTCAGTATCCGCCACGGGCGACGCCGCCGAAGACCAGCCGGCCATCCTGGCGATGTTCATTGACGCCGAGGCCGGCGATATCCTCTGCTTCCACGACGGGGACTACGAGCTCGACGATCAGCTGCAGTTCGCCGTCTCCAACGTGGAGATCCGTGGTGAGAGCCGCGACGGCGTCCGCCTCGACTTCGACGGCCAGGCGGGATCCAACGGGATCGACATCCAGGACGTGGACAACATCACCATCCGCTCCCTGACGATCCTCAACACCGCCGGCGACGGCCTGGTGGTCCGTAACGGCGACGGCGTCCACATCGACGACGTGGCCGTCATCTGGGAGCGCGGGCCCCACCCCGACAACGGCGCCTACGGAATCTACCCCGTGCA
Source organism: Myxococcales bacterium (assembly GCA_007120035.1). Taxonomy (GTDB): domain Bacteria; phylum Myxococcota_A; class Bradymonadia; order Bradymonadales; family Bradymonadaceae; genus SKON01. Next base: position 7,634 of record SKON01000005.1, on the reverse strand, counting down.
GTCCACGGACGTGATCGTGGAGAACAGTCTCGTCTCCGGAGCCTCTGACGCCGGGCTGTACCTCGGGCAGTCCGAGAACGGCATCCTTCGAAACAACGAGATCTTCGAGAACGTCGCCGGCATCGAGGTGGAGAACTCCACCAACATCGACGTCTACAACAACGAGGCCTACAACAACACCGGCGGGATCCTCATCTTCAACCTCCCCGACCTCCCCCGCAAAGAGGGCCGGCTGACCCGGGTCTTCGACAACGAGGTCTACGAAAACAACACCTCGAACTTCACCTCCGGTGGGATCGTGCAGAACGTCCCCCGCGGCACGGGTATCCTGGTCATCGGCGTCCAAGACGTCGAGATCTTCGACAACGAAATCTACGGAAACCTCTCCCTCGGAGTGGGCGTGGTGAGCTTCATGTCCACCGGCCTGCCCTTCGAACAAGATCCCGACTACTACCCCTTCGCCGAGTCCATCTACGTCCACGGCAACACCATCTATGACAACGGCGAAAACCCCATCGACCTCGCCGCCGGCGCCACCGATCTCCGGCCGGTCCCCGGAATTCTGTGGGATGGCGTGGTCAACCCCGCCGCCGACCCCGCCGACGTCCTGAGCTGCTTCCCCGACAACGTCGATGACGACGGCGAACCGGCCACCTATGTAAACTTGCAGGGCGAAGGTCCGGCCACCCAGGAGCTGGGTGATAACAACTGTGACCTCACCCCCCTTGATCCCGTAGACCTCTGAGAGTCCCTATGAAGCGAATCGCTCTCGTGCTCTTGCTGGCGCTCTCGGGTGCCGCCTGCGGGGATGACCCGCCGGCGATGCCCGACGACGCCGGGCTCACCGACACCGGCCCCGACGCTGACGCGGAGGAGCCCGACGCCGACGTCGACGAGGAACCTCCCTGTGAGCCCCGGTTCGCCAACGAAGACGGCTCCGTCTTCGAGAGCCTGAGTGAATACTGCTTTTTCCAGGGAGACCTCGCAGACCACGACCCCGTCGACGGGGTCGTGGCCTACGACGTGACCGCCCCGCTTTACTCCGACGGCAGCTACAAGAAACGATTCATCATCCTGCCCCCTGGCGAGCACATCGGCTTCTCCGTCGACGACCGATGGACCTGGCCAAATCAGACGATCATCACCAAGACCTTCTACTATCCCCACGACGAGCGGGATCCCGACGCCGGCGAGCTGATCCTCGAGACCCGGTTGTTGATCAAAGACGACGACCGGTGGACCGCACAATCCTATCTGTGGGACGACGACCAGAAAGAAGCCTGGCGCCATAACCTGGGCCGCCGCGTCGACGTGACCTACATCGATCACGACGGCGAAGAGGTCCACGTCGACTACCGGATCCCCAACCAGAACCAATGCCGCACCTGCCACGCCCAGGACGGCCAGATGGTCCCCCTGGGACCTCGCACCTTCCAGCTCGGCGAGGCCTACCAGCGCACCCCGGGAGCCCCGTCACAACTGGAGGTCTTCGCCGACATGGGCCTCTTCGATCAGGAGCTCCCAGACCTGAGCACCCTGCCGAGAATCACCCACTACTACGACGACTCCGAACCTCTGGAAGACCGGGCCCGGGCCTATCTGGACGCCAACTGCGCCCACTGCCACAACCCTCAGGGCCGGGCCAACCCCTCCAACCTCTACCTGGGTATCGACGTCACCAACGACCGGGACCTCGGCATCTGTAAGCGCCCCGTCGCCGCCGGCACCGGCGCCGGCGGCCTCAGCTACAGCATCGTCCCCGGCCATCCCGACGAGTCGATCATGATCTTCCGAATGAACAGCCTGGACCCGGCCATCAAGATGCCCGAGCTGCCCCTGACCACCATCGACCACTTCGGCGTCGAGCTGGTCACCGATTGGATCGCCGCTATGGACCCCACGGGCTGTCCCTGACCTCTTGACCCAGAAGCTGGCGGACCTGAGCCCGGTACTCCTTGACCCGCTCCTCATACTCCCTGCTCGCGGCGGGGCTCGAGGTCTCGGCCTGATACCGCCGGAACGCCAACAACGTCGCCACCCTCAGGTACTCCTGGTGGTTCACCTGGGGCGGTAACCAGTCCTTCTTTCGACGCTTCAACCAGTAGGGGATGATGTCGACGTGGTGCTCGGGGATCACTCCGGCTTTGGCCTCTTCTCTCAGATACCGCTTGATGATCTTCTGTTCCCGCATCAGCGAAAACTGTGTGATCGCGAACATCATCACCGACATGGCGACCACCAAAAGCATCCCGATCCCCATCACCTCCAGGTCCTCTCGGGTCCCGTCCAGCAGACCCGACCCCGACAGGGTCGCCGCCAGGTTCCACAGAGCGTGGTTCACCACGGCCAACACAAAGCCGATCACCGGCCACAGCCACAGCCACGGGAAGAGCCGCCGGTGCCGCACATAGCCGATGGTGTAGCCCAACAGGGCCGACGACACCGTATGGACCAGGGCGGAGAAGAAGGTCCTGGCAAAGACGGTGAAGAAGAACATCTCCGGAGTACCCGTCAGCGCTACAGCGCCGTAGTAGAGCAAGTTCTCCACCATCGCGAACCCGATGCCGACGGCCGCCCCGTAAATCAGGCCGTCGGTCTCATTGTCGAGCTCCTTCGAGAAGATCAGGATCAGGAAGATCAACCCCTTGGTGAACTCTTCCGCCAGGGGCGCCACGATCACCGCCGACGTCAAGCCCTCGTAGGCCGTGGGGATCACCATGGACAGGGAGAACTCCATCACCACGCTCAGGAGCACCCCCAGGCAGGTCGCCCCCAGGGCTCCCCACAAGAAGGTCAAGACGACCCACCGCAGGGGCTCGCGCTCATAGCGATCCAGCCACCAGATAAACCCGAGATAACACAACAAGATCAGGGTGGAGAGGGCCACCGCCAGGACGCCAAGACCTACCATGACCGTCTCCTATCCAGCCCTATAAAGGGAGCTTCCAGGGTTATTCTTCGTCCCCACCGGCGCTCGCCAGCTCGGCCACCTCTTCTTCGTCCTCCCCCTTGCCCTTCAGGAGGTCCGTGCTCAGCTTCGGCAGCTTCTCAAACTGCCGCTCCAGCCCCCGGACCACGTGGAGCAGCCCCTGCCCTTCGGGCACATCGGGATCCTCCCCGTAGAGCAGCACATACCGGGCCGCGTTGATCTGGCGGATATAGTGGCCCTTGATGTCTCGAATATTGTTCACCGCGTACTCCATCAGGCCTCCGATCGCCAGGCTCCCCAGCACCCCGCCGGCGATCCCCGCCGCCCCCATCCACCCGGGCACCTCGGTCCCCCCGAGCTTGATCAAGGAGCGCCGATAGAAATCCAGATGCTTCTTGTACCCCTCGGTGGCCCCCTCCCCGCCCACGAAGGTAGCCCGCCCGAAGAGCACATATCCCAGGCTCGCCGGGATCCCCAGGCGCACACCGGATCGGATCGCCTGGGCCAGCAGGGGATCGTGGGCGATCTCCTTCTCCATCATCGCCACCAGATGATCCTGCAGGGCCTTGCCCTCCTCATCGGCCAGCGCCGGATCGCCTACCTTCTGAGCATAGGACTCCCGGAACGCCTTCCACTGATCTTGCTGAAACTCCCGAAACAACCGCTCCAAGAGCTTGCTCAGCTCCCCGGAGCTGACCACCTCTCGCTCGAAAGACTCCCCGAGCTTGTCGTCGGTGTACGTGGAGGTCGCGAAATCGGGCCCCCCCAGGTTTCGCGACACCCCGGCGGCCACGTTTCGCGCCGAGATGAAGAGATCGGCCATCCCCGTCCGGGGCCCCAGGCTCCGCCCCATCACCTTGGAGAAGCTCTTCAGGTTTCGATCCACGAACCCCGGCACCCGGGCGATTGCTTCGTCAAAAAAGCTGTTGATCTGGATCTCGAACCGCTCCTCCCACAGCGACGCGCGATCCCCCTCACGAGTATCCACCACGGGCAAATCCTGGTCGTCACTCATTCTCATTCTCCTCGTGTGCGTTGCAAAAATCGGCGGACTCTTTGGAGTCCTTCCTCCAGGGGGTCACCCCCTATGGTATAGGCAACTCGCAAATGTCCCAACGCCCCTTCGCCGAATCCTTCACCGGGGATCACCAACACGTCCTCCTCGGCCAAGAGAGCACGGGCCATCTCGGCGGTGGTCGAGAACGTCTTCAACCAGGGCCGGACGTCGAGAAAGAGGTAGAAGGCCCCCGCGGCCGCCTCGGCGGTGATCACCCCAAGGCCATCCAGGCTCTCCAGGGCCAGATCCCGTCGCTTTTTTAACACCGATCGGGTCTCTGCCACGGCCTCCTCGTGCACCGAGAGGGCCACCACAGCCGCCCGCTGTGCAGGCTCGGGCGCACAGGTCACCAGATGCTGATGCAGAGGGATCAACCCCCGGATCAGATCCGGCGGCCCCACCATCCACCCCAGGCGCCACCCCATCAGGTGGTGGCTCTTGGAGAGCCCCGACAGGGTGATCCCCGGACCGGCCCCGGACACCTGTCGGGCCGGACAGAACTGGCCCGACCACAGATAGTCCTCGTAGATCTCGTCGCTGATCCAGAGGATCCCCCGTTGCTTTAAGGCCTCCAGGAGCTCTTTGAGCTCACCGGGATCGGCGATCGATCCCGTGGGATTCGACGGCTGATTCAAGACCACCAGAGTCGTCTTGTCAGTGATCCGATCCACTACATCCTGGGCCGAGAGCCGCCAGGGGCCTCCCGGAGCCTGGGGCGCCCTCAGTGGATAGCTGATCGGCCGCCCGCCGGCGGAGCGCACCAGATTCGGATAGGCCGGAAACCCCGGGTCCGGCACCAGCACCTCGGCGCCCTCTTCACAGAGGCCGTAGAGCGCCACCGCCAATCCCTCCTGTACCCCGCAGGTGAGGATCACCGCCTCGGGATCCACCCCCACATGAGTCGCCACGGCCCTTCGAGCCTCGGGAGAACCGGCGTTCGGTGTGTAGGGTGCCCGCAGGAAACCTGAGAGCGCGTCCCGAGTCGCCTCCACCACCGCCTGGGTCACGGGGAGATCGGTCTGCCCCAATCCCAGATCGATGGTCGTCGGCCTCATCCCGGCCCGCACGGATCGGATCATAGAAGGCTGAATCGCCGCCGCCCTGGCCGACAACCCAAACGTCTTCATCGCAGCAGATCCTCCAACGCCGTTCGGTCGTCGGTCTTCTCGTCTCGGTACTTGATGATCAGGAGCGCCGCCATATGCAGCCCGTGCTCTCGGGCGAACTCCCCGCGGGCCGGTCGACTCCCGGGGATCACCACCGCCCCTTCGGGGATCCGCAGCGGCTCCTCCGGGGTCGATCGGTAGACCTCCTCCCGCACCAGATCGAAGACCGGTGTGCTCGCCGTGATCACCACCCCGGCGGCAATCACCGCCCCGGCCCCCACCTGAACGCCTTCGTAGAGTCCTGTGTTTCCGCCCACCAGGACACCGTCTTCCACCACCACCGGGGTCTGCCCGATCGGCTCCAGCACCCCGCCGATCTGGGCGCTCGCCGACAGGTGCACCCCTTCCCCGATCTGAGCGCAGCTCCCCACCAGGGCGTGGCTGTCGATCATCGACCCATCGCCCACGTAAGCCCCGACATTCACGAAGGCCGGCGGCATCATCGTCACGTTCCGACCCACGTAGGCCCCCCGACGGATCGAGTTCCCACCGGGGACGATCCGCAGATTCCGCTCTACCACGTCGAATCGCTGGGCCGGATAGGTGTCCTTATCGCTGAACTGCAGCGCCGGCCCGGCGTCGATCTCCCCGTTGGTTCCCAATCGAAACCCCAGGAGGATGCCCCGCTTTACGCTGGGCTCCACCTGCCATCCATCGGGCCCCGGCGAGGCCGCCCGCACCGCTCCGGTCTCCAAGAGCTTCAGGAAGGACTCAAAGTCCTCCCGAGCGTCGGCGCCGAGCTCCGCCGGCGGTCGCTGAAAATGTTCGTCAAGGCGGTCCAACAGGGGGTGTCGCGTCATAGCTCTCTCGCATGCGGTTGTGGTTCACCGGGCAATGGGTACTCCCAGACCACTACGACACCCCCCGGAACTGAGTCAATCGAAGCGCTTTATTCTTCGGCTTCGTCGTCGGCGTCGTCACCAGCCTCTTCGGGCGCCGCTTCCGGTTCCGGGGCTGCTTCCGGCTCCGGCGCCGCTTCCGGCTCGGGCTCCCGATCGGCTTCCGGCTCCAACCGAGGCGTCGGCTCCGGGGCCACGGCGGGCTCCGGGGCCGGCTGGGGCGCTGCCTCTTCTTCCACCTCTACCTCGGGCTGGGTCTCCGACGGTGGCGACGGCACCGGCGGCGCCGGGGCTGCGTCCTGTCCGGCGGGCACCTCATCCACGGGAAGCTCCGGAAGCTCCACGGGGCCTTCCCCTTCGTCGATCTCGTCGAGCTGCTGCTGAAGCTGCTCCAGGATCTCCGGCGGGATCTCCGTGGGCTGCCCCGGCTCACCGGGCGCCTCCAGATCCCCGAAGTCCACCGACGGATCGATGATCTGCTCTTCGGCCCCCGGCATCGGGCCGCTGCCCTCCTCGACGATCTGGTGCACCTGGGCTTGCGAAGCCCCGGCCGCCCCACCCTGGGTGAGATCGAGCACCGATTGAGGCTTGCTGGAAAACCAGGCCAGGGCGATGCTGGTCGTCATGAACGTCGCACCCAGAACAACCGTCAGCTTGCCCAGGAACGTCGCCGCTCCTCGACCACCGAAGATCTCTTGGCCCGCCGCTGCGGCGCCACCGAATCCGGCGCCCATACCGCCGCCCTTGCCAGACTGCAGCAAGATCACGACGACGATCACAAAACTCAGCACGATATGAAGAACGAGGAGGAACGTTTGCATAGTGGTTCCGAACCGGCCCGATGGTATAAGTTGACGCCTGAACTCTGGCTTTCTCGCCGGTGTGTACTGGCCCTGCGGCCGACAGGGCCCCGGAAAGACGGGGATACATACCGCAGCGATACCTTCAACGCAAGGGACGACCGATGAGTGACCAACGCAAGGACCTTCTGCGCCGCCTGCGCCGCTCCCAACGCACTCTGGAAGAAGCCCACCAGGACTACCTCCAGGCACAGACCGACAGCCAGCGAGCGCTTGGAAAAATGTTTGACGCCTTCGGCGATCTGGCTCGGGCCGTCGAAAATCTGATCACCGTAGACGACCGGGCTCCCACTGAAGAGCCCGAGGTCCAACCACCGAACTCGCCGGTTCCACCGGCTCCGCCGACTCCATCAAAGGCGAAGGCTCCGAAGGAGTTGCCCAGCGAATCCACCGATCCCGACGAGGACGAACGACAGAACACACTGCCCGCCCGACTCCATTCCCGGGGCCTCACCCTGGCCACCCCCGACGACCTCCCGTCGACGCCGTTGCCTGTCAGCCCTCCCCGATCCCGGGAGTCCCGCCGCTCCACGCTCCTGGAGCAGCCCACCCTCAAGGCCCTCGACGACGCCGACGGGGTGCCCCGGATCAAAAAAGATCAGAAGATTATCCTCTCCAATGACGGCTTCGGCGTTGCCCCCCTTCTCCAGGAGATCCTCACGGCCCGGGGCTTTCGGGTTCGCACCGAGAGCCGCCGCCCGGAGCTCGCCGGCGCCGCCGACGCCGTGATCTTCTTGGGGAGTCTCCGATCGCCCAACCACCTCGACGACGCCATGAGCGTCG
>SKON01000203.1 GCA_007120035.1 Myxococcales bacterium | reverse complement strand
TTCAGGGGGCCCAGGTGGATTCGGGAGCTCTCGTCGAGCTCGTCGATGAGCTCCAGGAACTCGGACTCCACCAGGCGCCCCTTCAGGGCATCGGTGCGCAGGGTGATCAAGATCGTCACCGGCAACGGGCCGGGCTCGACGGTGGTCAGGAGGTGGCGCACAAACCCCAGGCTGTCCTGGCCCCACTGACCGTCGTCGATGGTGAGGATCACGGGACGGGCCGTGGCGATCCGGCGCAGGAGGTTCTCCGCCAGGGTGTACCGCTCCAGAGGAGACTCCAGCTTCACCTGGGGCAGGTCGTCGTCGGCGTCGGGGCCCCGAGGGTTCATCCACTCCACCAGGGCTGCCAGGAAGTCCTCCTCGGGCTGGACTCCGGTCCAGTCCGTGATCGTCCGTTCCAGACGCTTCATCAGGGGACGGCGCTCCAGTCCCGTGGCGCCCAGGAAGGCTTGAAACATCCAGGGCAGGCCTTCGGTCGCGCTCATGATCGGGCTGTGAGCGGCGGTGAGCACCGTAGCGAGCCCCATCTCGTCGGTCCGGGTGGCGAGCCAGGTCGCCAGGCTGGTCTTGCCCAGGCCCGGGGCCCCCTCGATCGTCACGCACCGGGGGGTGCCGTCGTGGCAGACCTGGCAAAAGGTGGACCACAGCTTGTCCCGTTCTGCCTCGCGACCCACGAAGGGGATCTGCCGGAACCGGAAGATCCCCTTGCCGGTCCCTAAGAGCGCCGCCGGCGGGGGCCCTTCGCCGGCTCGCCGCCAGTCTTTCGGCGGCAAGAGTTGCCGGCGCAAGACGAGCTGAAAGCTCCCGGTCTCCGGCGCACGTCGGTCCTTGGCGAGCTCGCCCTCGAGCTCGTTGAGATCGAGGATACGGGTGGCCATCTCGGGGAGCTCGGTCAGCGTCGCCAGGGTGGGCAGGGTCGCCGGCAACACCGGGGCCTGCCCGGGGACGGCCATAGGCTCGCCGAGGCGTAAGAGATCGCCGGCGGCGTCGGCGGCGTGGCGATACCGGGCGTCGATGGACTTCTCCAGAAGCTGGCCCACCCAATTCTCAAACCCCGGGGGCACGGGGAATCTCGGGGCCAGCGGGGGGACCTCGTCGCTGAGGTGCTTCAGAGCGATGGACATCATGGTCTCCCCGTCAAAGGGAGGCCGGCCCGTGGACAAGAGGTAGGCCAGGCATCCCAGGGCGTAGAGATCCGTCCAGGGGCCGTAGTCTCGCCACTTCCCGTGGAGCTGTTCGGGAGACATGAAGTGGGGAGTGCCGGCGGTGGCGCCCTCGATGTCGTCGGTATGCTCCGACACGGAGGCGTCCGTGACGTGGGCGATGCCGAAGTCCGTCAGGGCCCACCGGATCTGGCCGTTCACCTCTCCCCGGGAGAGGACGTTGGCCGGCTTCAGGTCTCGGTGGATCAGCTCACGGGCGTGGGCGTGGGACAGGGCGTCGAGGAGCTGCAAGAGCAGGGCCTTCAGCTCCGGCCAGTCCATGTCCTGGAGGTGGTCTTCCAGGGCGCCGCCGTCGACGTACTCCATGGCCAGCCACAGGGAGCCCTGGTGGAGGCCGGCCGCCGAGGCGGCCGCCTCGGCGGAGACCACTCCGTGATCGTAGACCGGGACCACCCCGGGGTGGTCCAGGCGGGCGGCGGCCCGGACTTCCCAGTGGAAGCTCTCCAGGTACTTCTGGGCGGTCGCGAAGTGCTCCAAGAGCACCTTGATGGCCACGGGCTCCCGGGTTCGGTGGTGCCTCCCGCGCCAGACCACCCCCATACCGCCCTCGCCGATCACCTCGATCAGCTCGAAGGGTCCAAGCATTGTCCGGGGAGGGGTCACGGGGATCTCATTGGGACGGGGGGTGTTGACGGTCGATATTGCCCGGGAATTGGGCGGTGACCTGCCGGAGCTTTCGGGCGCGCCGGGCGAGCTCGTCGGCGATCTCGGGCCGGTTCGGGCCGGCGATCTCGGCGGTCTCGTCGAGGAGCATAGCGAGATCTCGGGTCAGCGGCGAGCGATCCGGCAGGGTGCTCTGAAGGTGGGCCCATCGGTCGGCGACGGCGGCCTCGTCGCCGCGGTGGATGGCGCTGAGGAGGCTCCCCACGGTCAAGAGGGGCCGATACATGGGGAAGATCCGGTCGGCGCCGGCGTTCACGAGGCGCTCGAACCGACGGGCCGCGGCGCCGTAGTTTCGCTCCTCTACGTCACAGAGGGCCAGCAAGAGTCGGGGCAACCCGGTGTGGATCGCCCCGGTGCTCCCCGCCAGGTATCGGGCCTTGCGGTAGTGGTCTCGGGCGGCCTCGAAGTCCCCGTCATGGCGAGCGAAGTCTCCCAGGCATCGGTGGATCAGGCCCATGCCGCTGCGGCACCCGTGGGCCTCGAAGAGGGAGAGGGCCTCTCGGGCCGGGAGCTTGCCGGCCCGATCGTGGGTGAACAAAGAGATCTCCGCCAGCCCTTGCAGGCACCAGGCGGCGGCCAGAAGCTCCGTGCCGGCCCGGGCCGAGGCGATGCCCTCCTCGAAGGTTCGTCGGGCCTCGGGCACTCGTCCCAGGTTGGCGTACACCCAGCCCAGGCCATAGGCCGTCTTGGCCAGCCCCTTGCGGTGACTCAGGGCGGCGAAGAGCTCTCGGGCTCGCAGAAGGCGATCCATGGCCCGGCGGTACTCTCCCCGGAAGTCCAGGATCACCCCGATGATCCGGTGGGCCTCGGCCCTGGCCAGGAGGGACGGCGCCGGTCGGGCGGCGAGGAGCTCTTCCAGGAGGGCCACGGCCTGGTCGAAAGAGCCTCGATACCGCAGCGCCTCGGCTCGGTGGAGGATCATGAACTCTCGGGCGCTGCGGTCGTCCACGTAGGTCAGACACTCCTCCAGGAGGTCCAGGAGCGCCAGGGCTTGCAGATAAGCGCTCTCCTCGCACCGCTGATCGATGGCTCGTTGCAAAAGGTCCAGGGCCTCCTCGTACCGGCGGGCCGCCAAGAGGTGGCGAGCTCGGCGCTCGGCGCTGGCCGGCGTGCCGTCGTCGACGACCCGGGCGCACCGCCAGTTCAGCTCCGACCATCCTCCCCACCGGGCGGTGTCGCGGCTCAGGCTCTCGATCACGTCCCGGTAGGAGGGGAGTCGAAACCGCCAGCCCTCCTCTCGCGGTGAGAGGATCCCGTAGACCAGGAGGTGGTCGATCAACGCCGGGTTCAGCGGGATCTCCAGGGCGACGCACAGGGACCGCCACTCCACGGGATCCAGGTCGATCCCCAGGGTGGCTGCGCATTGGAGGGCTACCCGGGCGTAGTGGGGGGTCCGGTAGGCCCCGACGCACTCCTCGATCCGGGCGATCAGCAGGGATTGGAGATCTCCGGGGAGCTCCTCGCCGCCGGGCAGCACATAACCCGCAGGGGAAGGTTCCAGCACCTGCCGTTGCACCCAATCCTCGAGAAGTTGCACCGCGAAGAGAGGCACCCCGCCGGTGTGGGTGGCGATCCGGCGGGTCAGATCCTCCGAGAGGCCCAACATGCCCAGCAAGAGCTCTTGCTGACTCTCGGGCTCCAGAGGACTCAAGGGGAGCTCCGTGGTCCGGGAGTAGTCCCGCAGGATCTCCAGGTACCCGGCCTCCATGGGGCGATCCGCAAGGGCTTCCGGGCGGTAGGTGATGAGGATCAGGATCGGTCGATCTCGAGACGAGACCATCAGGTGTCGGGCGAAGGCCAGGGTGTCCTCCGCCCAGTGGCCGTCATCGACCCAGAAGATCACGGGCCGATCTTCCTGAATCCGGTGGATCACGGCCTCCCCCAGGAGGTGGCGTTCCCGAGGAGTGTCCAGGGTGACCTTCGGGAAGGGCTCCTCCTCCTCGTCGGCCCCGGCGGGATGCATCCACTCCACGAGAGCCCCCAGGTGGAGGGGGTTGGGGTCGTCGTCGGCGAAGTGGGCGGCGTAGGCTCGGCGCAGCCGCTGGTAGAGGGGGCGCCGGGAGAGTCCCGTTGCGGTCAGGTAGGACTGAAAGGCCCGGGACAGGCCCTCCGTGGTGTTGAGCACCGGGCTGTGGGTGGCCTGGATCACGTGGGCGGCGCCGAGCTCCTCGGCCCGGTGGGCCAGCCAGTGCATCAGGCGGCTCTTGCCCAGGCCGGCGTGGCCCGAGATCAGCACGCACCGGGCCTCCTCGGTGTGGATCACCTCCCGGAGGATCTGCCAGAGGTGGTCCCGCTCCTCGACGCGACCCGACAGGGGCGGTGATCGCAGGCTGAAGAGGCCCTTGCCGACGCCGGGCATCACGGGCGGCCGCTCCACCTTCTGGGTACGCCAATCCGGGGGGAGGCGGATGATCCGGGGAAGGCGAGGGCCCGGGTCGGGCTCCGGGAGCTTACCGCTGACGAATCGATCCTCGGCGGTCCGCTCGTGAAGCACCCGCCGCTGCAGGTGAAGCGTGGGCTCCGGGGGCATCTCCAGGATCGTCGCCAGGGTCGCCATGGGCTCGCCGGACTTCTCCACCGCCGGCGGCGGGGCGCCCGAAAGAGCTTCCGGTTCACCCAGGAGGTGTAAGTCGGCGGCGGCGTCGGCGGCGTACCGATACCGGTGGGGGATCTCCTTGGCCAGAAGCCGGTGCACCCAGTTCTGAAACCCCGGGGGGACCCCGAACCGGGGCGTCAGGCCCGGCGGCGGGGAGTCCACGTGCTGCATCACGATGTCGAAGGGGGACTCTCCCTGAAAGGGCGGCCGGCCCGTGGCGCACTCGTAGGCGATGCAACCCAGGGCGTAGAGATCCGTCCAGGGCCCGTAGTCTCGCCACTCCCCCTGGACCTGCTCGGGGGACATGTAGAGCGGGGTCCCGGCGGAGACGGCGGTCACGTCGGCGGTGCTCGTCGACACCCGGGGGTCACGAATATGGGTGATCCCGAAGTCCGTGAGCAGCCACCGCTGCCCGGCTTCCGTGGGTTCACCCAGGATATTACCGGGCTTGAGGTCCCGGTGGACCAGGTCCCGGGCGTGGGCGTGTGCCAGGGCGTCCAGGACCTGCATCAGAAGAGAGCGCAGCTCCGACCAGGTCGTCAGAGCCCGGTGCTCCTCCAGGGAGCCGCCGCTGATGTACCGCATGGCCACCCAGGGAGCCCCCGTGGCCAGATCCTTTCGGCCGTCGCCCACCTCGGCGGGGACGATCCCGTGGTCGTACACGGGCACGATCCCCGGGTGGTTCATCCGGGCCATAGTCCGGACCTCCCGGTGGAACCCCTCAAGGTAGGTGACGTCGCCGGCGAAGTCGCTGCGCAGGACCTTGATGGCCACGTCGTCGCCGGTCCCGGGGTGGGTAGCGCGAAGGACCGTGCCCATTCCTCCCACCCCAATCACGCTGGAGATTTCAAAGGGTCCGAGCATCACTGACCACGGGGACAAAAGTTGTCTTGGACTCTATCGCAGGGACTTTCTTCGCACAACCCGCCGGGGTCTCTCGATAAGGGTTGTGGCCCCGGTGGTGGGGCCCATTTCCTTCACCCTCAACGAGAGGAGAACACCATGAAGAACACCGTGAAAGACACCATCCATCGCGTCGCGCTCTTCCGTCGGTCTCTGGCCCTGTCACTGGCCCTGCTCATCACGGTCGCCGTGGCGCTCGCCGGGTGCAGTGACGCCAACGCGTCGGAGTTCGAGTCCACCTACCTGCCGCTCTACGAGCCCTGTCCGTTCCAGCTCGACGAGGCGTTCTCGCCGCATCTGGCCTATCAGGACGCCCTGGCCCAGTCGTTCTTGGAGGGCCTGGCCGAGGAAGATGCCGAGGAGCCCGATCTCCTGGCCGACGCCCTGTCGATGACCTTCGCTGAGCCCGGGGACGGGTCGGGGGAAGGGGAGGCCGCGGTGGCCTCCGACGGGGCCGGGCGGATCGACCTGAACCGGGCCTCCGCCGCGGAGCTCACCACCCTGCCCGGCATCGGGCCCGCCCTGGCGGATCGGATCATCGAGTACCGCAGCCAGCGCCGATTCACCGAGGTCTCCCAGCTTCGCCGGGTCCAGGGCATCGGGCCGGCGACGCTGGAGCGAATCCGCGACCAGGTCACCGTCGACTGAGGTGTTTCGAGGTAGGGATCACTCAGCGTCGAGGGCGGCCTGTCGCCGCTCTCGGCGCTTCGTCTGCGTGTAGGCGATGCCGATGGAGATCAGGTAGAGGACGATCATCGGGCCCGCCAGCATCACCTGGGTGATGATATCCGGCGGGGTGAGCATCGCCGCCAGGATGAAGGCCGCCACCACGGCGATCCGCCAGTGCTTCAGCAAGAAATGGTGGGTGATCGCGCCCACTCCGGAGAGAAAGAGCGTCGCCACGGGCATCTCGAAGACCAGGCCGAAGGCCAGAAGCAGCTTCGTGGTCAGCGAGAAGTAGTCCTTGATCATCAACGTGGGCTCCGCCAGATCGGCGGAGAACTCGTACAGGAAGTTATAGCCCAGGGGGATCACCAGGTAATAACAGAACGCCGCTCCTGTGAAGAAGAAGAGGGTCCCCAGAAACATGAAGGGCAGCACAGCCTTCTTCTCCCGGGGGTAGAGCCCGGGGGCCACGAACTTCCAGATCTGGTAGAGGAGAAAGGGGGACGCCAGGAAGACCGCCGCCAACAGCGAGGACTTCAAGAGCGTGAAGAAGACCTCCGCCAGATCTCGCTGGTGGAGATCGGCGAGGTCCGCCTCCGGGGCGGCGATCACCAGGGGGGCTTTGAGGAACTCGAAGATCTCGATCCGGAAGTACCAGCAGATCAAGAAGGCCGCGAAGACGGCGATCAGGCAGTAGATCAACCGGCGGCGAAGCTCGGCCAGGTGGCTCAAGAAGCTCATCCGCACTTCGTCGAGGCTCTCCAAGGTCTCTGTGGGCAGGTCTTCGCGGTTCATGCCGTCAACTCCCGGCTCGCCACGATCTCTACGGCGGCCCACTCACCGGAGGATTGGTCGGCGAGCTCCGCGAAGGAGAGTGCAGGGGTCCGGAGCCAGGGCTCCAGGGGGATCCTGGCGAGCTGGTTGTGGTGGAAATGGTACTCCTGCTCCAGGAGCCGGTCGAAGTGGTCGTCGTCGAGCTGGTCCAGGCCCGGCGAAGCCGACGGAAACTGCTTGGGCACGGGCTCCTTCGGCGGGGTCGTCGACGGCGGGGCCGACAGGCGTTGGGGGCTCTCCTTGCGGCGGCGACTCCCGGGCTTGCGGAGCTCGTCGAGCTCGTCGAGGAGCAGGGCGTCGCGCAGAGTATTGGACGCCTTGCGGAGCTCCCGCAGCCCCTTGCCCGCCCACCGGGCCGCCTCGGGGAGCCGATCGGGTCCCACGAAGACCAGGATCAGCACGGCGATCAAAAAGAGTTCCGCGAAGGAGATACCGAACATACTACGCCCTCAGGGCTTCCACTTGATGCTACAGCCCATGGAGGGGTGTTGTTCCCGTGACGGGCGGCGGCCGTCCAGGAGGGCCACCACGGCCTGCTTCAGCTCCTGGCGAGTGACCTTGTCGGCCTCTTTCCAGTTGTCGTCGAGGCGCCCGGCATAGGCCAGCTTTCGCTCCGAGTCATAGACGAAGAAGTCCGGGGTGCACACCGCCTGGTAGGCCCGGGCCACCTCCTGGGATTCGTCGTAGAGATAGGGGAAGGGAAACTCCTTCTCCTCGGCGAGCTCGGCCATCTTCTCCGGGCTGTCGTCGGGGTATCGCTCCACATCGTTGGAGCTGATCGCCACGAAGGCCGCGTCGGAGGGGTCGAATTCGTTGGCCATGTGCACCAGGCGATCCAACACGGCTTTGACGTAGGGACAGTGGTTGCAGATGAACATCACCACCAGCACGTCGGCGTGGGAGAAGTCCTCCAGGCTGTAGGTCTGGCCGTCCGTTCCGGGCAGTGAGAAGTCCGGGGCCGGGCTGCCCAGCTCCGGGGCGTCGCTTTCGAGCAGAACCATGGTTCTCCTTCGTGAGTGAACAGGGTGTGTGAAGTCGTGTGAAGAAAAAAACTTCAGTGAATCCAGGGGCCGATGGTCCACCGCACGATCTCGCTCTGCTGCAGATCGGTGTGGTCGATAGCCCACACGGGCACCACGTGGGCGGCCCCGTAGATCTCGGCGTCTTCGGCGAAGAGCTCGGCCTCCTCGCGGTCGACGAAGAGGGGCTGCAGATCCAGGCGGCCTTTCGAACTCAGCCGCGGCAAGAGGGCCTGCAGGGCCGGATACGGACTGGCTGTGACGTCTCGTTTTCGCATGAATCCTCCTGGGGGTACGTCCAGATACTAGGAATATCAGGAAAGCTACGAAGCGGGCCGATTATCAACACCACCGTCGCCGAGTAAAGTCCGGCGTCCGAGCTCTACGTAGAGCTCCACGCCGGCTCGGAGGTCGGCCAGGTCGATATGCTCGTGGTCTCCGTGGGCGACCCGGATGTCGCCGGGGCCTACGAGCCACACCGGCCCGAGCTCTTTCAGGTACGTGGCGTCTGTGTTGAAGGGCACCGTGCAGGTCTCTATTCCCTCGGGGGGGTCGAAGAACACGGGGTCGTTGAACACCTCGTCGACGATCTCCACCTCTTCGCCCACGAGGTCTCTGACGTGGGAGAGGAGAGGGCCGATGGGGCTGACCGCCCGGAAGAGGAGCTCCGCCCGGGCCTCGGGGGCGAAGATATTGGCCGCCACGCCGCCCTCGATGATCCCGATGTTCAGGGTCGTGGGGCCCAGGATCTCATCCATGGGGTAGGGCGCCCCCCGGAGGGTCTGCAAGGCATCCAGGAGGGGCTCCACGGCGGATTCGCCACGATCGAGGAAGGCCGAGTGGCCGGCGACGCCCTTGGTCCGCAGGCCGATCCGGAGCATTCCTTTTTGGGCGCTCACCACCTGGTTCTCCGTGGGCTCGCAGAGCACCACCCGCCGGGGCCTCAGCTCGAGCTCGGCGGCCTTGATCGCGCCGCAGTGGTCGACCTCTTCGCCGACCACAAGGAGAAAGCCGATGTCCTCGTGGCCTTCGGCTCGCAGGATCTCGGCGGCCTCCACCATCGCCACCAGCCCGCCCTTGGTGTCGCAGGCTCCCCGGCCGAAGATCCGATCTCCCTCGCGGCGGATCGGCAGGAAGGGGGGCACCGTGTCTACGTGGGTGGAGTAGAGGAGGCTGGGGCCCTGGCGGTCACTCTGGCCCTGGCCGAGATCACAGATCAAGTTGAACCGCCCCTCTTCGACGGCCTGGCGGCGGGTTCGCCACCCACGAGACTCGAAGAACGCCTCCAGGTGGAGCAAGAACTCCTCCTCCCGACCGCTCGTGGAGTCGATGTGGAGCCACTCGATGAGGCGAGCGGCCAGGTTGTCGCCGTCAGGGGTCATGGGGCTCTTAGACGTTGAAGGTGTCCTGGAAGTCGGGGAAGAACTCCCACTCTCCGACCTCCCGGCGCTGCCGGGCGATGGCCACCAGGTAGGCGTCGATCACGCTGGCGATGGAGATCAGCCCGCCGCCGGCGCAGGTGAAGATCGCAAGTCCCAGGATCACCAGGCCCTTGGTGGTCTGCCCCAGCATCAGCTGGCCCAGGCCGGGGATCAGAGCCAGGGCCACGGGCAGGTAGTCGTCGCTCTGCAGCGACGGCTTGGGCTGGTTCTGCCCCGGCGGTTGGTGCTGCGGGAGCTGGTCCGGCTGGTTCGGAGCCTGCCAGTCGGACATGTCGTCCGTGTCGGCCCAGCTCTGGCCCTCCGGGGGCAGGTTCCAGTCTTGTTCGTCATCGCGGTTCATGTCGATCCTCGCGTGGAAGGAGGTGTTCTACAGGTTCAGGGCCGACGCCTCGCCGGTGCCGACGATCGCCTCGAGCTCTTCGACGGACTTGGGGCAACTCTGGGTTAAGTTTTCGCACCCATCGGGGGTCACCAACAAATCATCTTCGATACGGATGCCGACGCCCCGCATCTCCTCCGGGACCGACTCGTCATCGGCGGGGATGTAGATCCCGGGCTCTAGAGTGAGGACCATCCCGGCCACCAGGGGCAGGTCGTCATCCTCGGAGAGCCGCAGGTGCCCCACGTCGTGGACGTCGACCCCCAGGGGATGGCCGAAGCCGTGGGGGTAGTACTTCTTGAACGCCTTCTCTTCGATCAGCTCTTCGGGGTCGCCGTTCAGGACACCCAGGTTCAGGAGGGCCTCGGTCATGCGCCGGGCGATGAGGTCTCGAATCGCCTCCACCGTGGTGTTCCCGTTGATCTCGGCCAGGGCCGCCTCCTGGATGTCCAACACGGCCTGGTAGAGGTCCCGCTGGGCCGGGGTGAAGCTCCCCGACGCCGGGAAGCTCCGGGTGATGTCGCCGGCGTAGTACTGGTACTCGCAGCCGGCGTCGATCAAAACGATATCACCGGGGTCGATCTGGCTGTGGTTATCGGTGTAGTGGAGGATCG
Source organism: Myxococcales bacterium (assembly GCA_007120035.1). Classification (GTDB taxonomy): domain Bacteria; phylum Myxococcota_A; class Bradymonadia; order Bradymonadales; family Bradymonadaceae; genus SKON01. The sequence goes on along the minus strand of SKON01000203.1, from coordinate 18,932 downwards.
TGGCGTTGTCTCCGGCGCCGACGATGGAGTTATACGCCGGGGCGCAGCCGCCGTTTCTGCGGAAGTGATACTCGATCAGGGCCTGCAACTCGTACTCGTACATCCCGGGCCGGCAGTACTTCATGGCCAGGATGTGGGCCTCCGAGGAGATCTCGCAGGCTCGCCGGATCAGGACGAGCTCCTCCTCGTCTTTTACCAGGCGCTGGGGGTAGAGGAGGTCCCGGAGATCGGCGACCTGCCCCGGGATGCTCGATACCTGGTTGCGGCGATGCCGCTTGTCGCGGATCCAGGGGATCACCCGCCGGTCCATCGCCGGATCACTCCCCAGGGAGTAGAAGAGCGTCGACCGGCCGGCCAAAAGCTCCGGGAGCTTCTCGTCGAGCTCGCTCAGGTTGTAGGCCTGGTCGGCGCCGTACTTCTCTTTGGCCCCTTCCGGTCCGGCCCGGCGGCCCTCCCACTGTTCGTAGTTGGGGTCTCGATCGGGCACGAAGAGCGCGAAGTCGCCGTCGTCGTGGCCGGGGATCAAGAGCACCACGGCCTCGGGCTCCCCGAACCCCGTCAGGTAGAGGACGTCGCTGGACGGGCGGTAGGGATAGTCCGTGTCGTTGGACCGGTTTCGGGGCGGCGGGCCGACGACCAGGGCGGCGCCGTCTTCGCCGACCTCGTCGATCAGACGGCGGCGCCGGCGCGCGAACACATCGGGCGATAGGGAGTGCATGCGAATTCCTCAGTAGAATCGAAGCTCAACCCGGGCATTCTGGCACGTCCCGGAGGTGCTGTCACCAATAGCAACATCACTACGGGCGACATCACTTCTTCTTCTGTTGCTCCCGAGCCTTCAGGAGATCCCCGAGAGTCCCGAAGGATCCGGGCTTGTCCAGGGCTTCGTCCCGGAAGGTCCGTGGGGCCCCCTTCTTGGGGGCCGGGCCCGAGGACTTCATCGCCGGTCGGGCCTCGATCTCGTCGGCCTCTTTCAGGGTCAGGGCCATCCGGCGGCGGGTGGGCTCCACGTTGAGCACCCGGGCCGTGACCTCCTGGCCCTGGCGGTACTTGCGGTGCGGCGTGGTGTCGCTGGAGAGTCCCATCTCGCCGCGGGGCAAGAGCGCCGTGACGCCCTCTTCGATATCCACGAAGGCCCCGAAGTCCTCGACGTTGGCCACGGTGCCCGTGACCTCCATACCCGTGAGGTACCGGTCCTCGATGCCGTTCCAGGGATCTTCCTCGGCGCCCTTCATGCTCAGGATGATCCGGCGACGCATTACGTCGATGTCCTGGATCTCGACCACCACGGACTCGCCGACGTCGACGACGTCCCCCGGGGTGGCCACGTGCTTTTTCCAGCTCATCTCCGAGACGTGGACCAGGCCGTCGATGCCCGGGGCGATCTCCACGAAGGCTCCGAAGGGGGCGATCCGGACCACCGTGCCCTCGACCCGTTCGCCGATGGCGAACTTCTCGTTGACCTCCATCCAGGGATCTTCCTGGGCTTCTTTGACGCTCAGGCCGATCCGCAGCGCCCCGGGGCGTTTCGGATCTTCCTCGACGCTCATCACCTGAGCTTTGACGTGATCGCCGACCTTCACCACGTCGTTGGGGTCATCGAAGTAGATATGGCTGAGCTCCGAGACGTGGACCAGTCCCTCGATGCCGCCGATGTCCACGAAGGCCCCGAACTCCGCGACCCGCGTGACGACGCCCTCGATCTCCTCGCCGATCTTCAGCTTCTCCAGGGTCTCTTCCCGGCGCTGGGCCCGCTCTTTCTCCAGGAGGGCCTGCCGGCTGAGGACGATCGTGCGTCCCCCCTCGCGGAACTCCGAGACCTCGAAGGTGTAGACCTGGCCGACGTGGACCGTGGGATCCTCGGTGAACCCCAGCTCGATCTGGCTGATCGGGCAGAAGGCGTCCACGCCGTTGATGCTGACTTCGAAGCCACCCTTATTGGTGCCCGTGACCTTCCCGCTCACGGGGACGCCGGTCTCGTGGGCGATCGCCAGGGCGTCGAGCCCGGCCTGATCGCCACCGAGCTCCTTGCCGAGCTGGATGCCGTCCTGAAAGCCAACGACGTAGAACTCCAGGGTCTCCCCGACGTTCACCGTGAGGTTCCCCTCTTTGTCGACGTACTGCCCCCGGTCGGCTACGCCCTCCGAGGGGCCCCCGAGATCGACGAAGAGAAATCGCTCGCCGATGGACACCACCGTGCCCTCCACGACGTCACCCACCTCGTAGCGTTCCCGCTTGATCTGATCCGCCCCGGAGGCGTCCAGCATGGCCGCGAAGTCGTCCATCGAAGCGTCTTCGGCGGCGAAGGTGAACCCCACAGCGCTCTCCGCCGACGGTCGCGGAGCCTCTTTCTTCTCTTTCTTCCCACCCCGTTTGCGCTGGGCCTCTTTCTCTTTCTTCTTGCGGGCCTTCTCTCGCTGGGCCTTGGCCTCGGCCTCCTTGGGATCCACCACCCGGCGACCGCCGGGCCCCTTCGGAGCCTTCGGAGAGGTCGGCGCCGTGGTCGGCGCCTTGGGCGCTACCACACGGTCGGGGGTCTCCTCCGGCGCGGCGCTGGTTGCCTTCGGCGCGGCGCTGGTCGCCTCGCTGGTCTTTGGAGCGGCCTCCTTGGATCGCTTCTTCATCCCCGGAGCGGGGGCGTCATCGTGCTTTTCGTCTTCGTTCTTCGAGGCCATGGGATTCGCCGTAGTGGGTTGAGGCTGTCGTCCGGCCCTTAAGGGGCCCTCATGGCGGCGCATTCTTCACGGAACGGCGCCGGATGTAAACGGTCATTCGCCGAAGGTGCCCTGGGGTGTGCCGCGGGGAGGTTCGGTGTAGGGCGGGGCGGCCCGGGACGACCCCCGGTGCTGACGCACCCCCCCTTTCACAAAGGCTCAAGGTCCACCCCGGCACCAGCCCCCGGCTTCAGCCGGGGGTGGACCGTAAGAGCTCTGTACTGTTCACGGAAATGACCCGCCGCCAACCCCGACGTTCCGGTGTTCTACTCTCCACCGATTTCGTCGAGCCCGAGGGGGGGCAACTGGAGCTCCACGAGGAGGTGAGCCCGTGATTCTCAAGAGCCCATGGGTGTGGAGTAGTTTGGTCCTGGGACTGGGAGTGGGCGAACGTGTCACAAACCTCCGCCAGTTGGCCTCATGGATGAGGTCGTCGTCACGGTGGAGAAGATTCCGGCGGGGACGACGATCCGCCGAGATGTTGGGCGTGCGGGAGGTGCCGAGGCAATTCTTGTCGGTAAATCCCGTCTATTCATCGGATGTGGAGATGATCCTGGGGAAGAGAATCTCACGGTCCTTGCCGGAGGGGTCCGTGTTGTTGGAGTCCGTTTTCGAGGAGCCGAAGGAAATGGGCCGGAAGTAGCGGTGCATCGCGGCGCCCATCTGGGGTACCATCGAATCCTGTGGATGGATGAGATGGAGGCGCGATGAAGGCAGATGTTGTGGTGATGGGGGCGGGGTACGCCGGGTTGGCGGCGGCGGAGGCCGTGCAGGCTCAGGGGCGGAGCGTCGTGGTGGTGGAGGCCCGGGACAGGGTCGGAGGGCGGACCCGGACCGACGTGATGGACGACGGGTTGTGGCTGGATATCGGCGGGCAGTGGGTGGGGCCCGGACAGGACCGGTTGTACGACCTGGCGCGGCGGATGGGACGGGAGGTGTGGCCCAGCCATACGAAGGGCAAGAGCGTGTTGCACTTCGGGGGGAAGCGCAGCGAATACGAGGGGTTGATCCCGAAGACCTTGCCGCCCCTGGCGTTGTTGAACCTGGCCTGGGGGTTCAAGAGGCTGGAGTGGATGGCCCGGCGGGTGCCCGTGGAGGCTCCCTGGGAGGCTCGGAGAGCGGCGACCCTCGATCAGCGGACCATGGGGGACTGGCTGCGACGGAACCTGCCCCACCCGAAGGCGCGGGCCATGATGCAGGTGGCGATCGAGGCGGTGTTCGCCATGCACCCCGATGAGATCAGCCTCCTCCACGGGTTGTTCTACCTGCACAGCGGGGAGGGGCTCGAGAACCTGACGAACTCCGCCGGCGGCGCCCAACAGGACCGCGTCGCCGGCGGCATGCAGGGTCTCGCTGAAGCCTGGACGGAGCGGTTGGTGGAGGGGGGCGTGGAGCTGATGTTGGAGGCTCCCGTGCGGGTCGTGGAGCAGGACGAGGTTGGGGTGGTGGTCCATACGGACAAGGGGGTGGTTCGAGGGGAATACGGGATCTGTACCTTGCCGCCGGCGACGACGTTGGACGTGGAGTTTCGGCCCGGGATGCCGGAGCGGCGGCGGGCCTGGTGTGAGGGGATGAGGCCCGGGCAGGTGATCAAATGCTTCGCGGTGTACGAGCGGCCCTTCTGGCGAGTCCGGGGGTTGTCGGGGGAGGCCGTGGGGGACCAGGGGCCGGTGCACGTGAGCTTTGATGGGACCCCGCCGGAGATCGAGGAGGGCGTGCTGGTGGGGTTCTTCGAGGGGCGGGCGGCAACCCGGTGGGCAGACGAAACCGTGGAGCGGCGGCAGGAGGCGGTGGTGGCGGCCTTCGCTAGGTTCTTTGGCGACCAGGCCCTGACGCCGGTGCGGTATGTGGATCATGTGTGGCCCCAGGAGGAGTGGTCCAAGGGGTGCTACGCCGGGGTGGCGGGACCGGGGGTGGTGACCACTGTGGGCAAGAGCGCCCGGGAGCCCTTCGGGCGGGTGCGGTGGGCCGGGACGGAGACGGCGATCCGATGGAGCGGGTATATCGAGGGGGCGATCCGGTCGGGGACCCGGGCCGCCGAGGAGATCGCCGATGTGTGACACCCTGGTGGTGGTTCGGCCCGAGGGGGTGTGGTTTGCCAAGAACAGCGACCGCGATCCCAACGAGGCCCAGGGGATCGACTGGGTGGGGCCTCGGGACCACGCGGACGGGGCTGAGGTCCGGTGCACCTGGAAGGTGATCCCACAGGTTCGGCGGACCCACGGGGTGGTGCTGTCCCGACCGTTCTGGATGTGGGGGGCCGAGATGGGGGCCAACGAGCACGGGGTGGTGATCGGCAACGAGGCGGTGTTCACCAAGGAGCCCATGGAGGAGGTGGGGCTGACCGGGATGGATCTGGTGCGGCTCGGGTTGGAGCGGGGAGGGACGGCCGAGGAGGCTGTGGAGGTGATCCGGGGGCTGATCGAAGCGGTTGGCCAGGGGGGACGAGCCGGGTATAGCCACCCGGGGTTCAGCTACCACAACAGTTTTCTGGTGGCCGACCCCGGGGGGGCCTTCGTGGTGGAGACCGCCGGTCGCGAGGTGGTGGTGGAGCCCGTGGTGAGCGGTGTGCGGGCGATCTCCAATGGGCTGACCTTGCCGGCGCTTATGGATCGGGCCGACCGAGTGCGGGGGAAGGTGGCGGCCTGTGAGGCGCGGCGGTCCCGGATGGAGGAGCTGGCGGCGGAGGCGACCGAGGTGCGAGATCTGACGAGGGTGTTGCGGGATCATGGCGCCGGGTACGACCGGCCCAGGTATCAGCGGCTGCGGGGGGCGATGACCGGGCCCTGTATGCACTACGGGGGGCTCGTGGCGGGGAGTCAGACCGTGGGGAGCTGGGTGGCGTCACTGACCGAGGAGGGGGGCCGTCACTGGGTGACCGGGACGAGCGCGCCATGCATGAGCCTGTTTCGGCCGATCGATTTATTTGAGCCGGCACCCGTGGGGAGGCCCGAGGGGTGTCCCGACGGGGAGAGCCTGTGGTGGCGGTTCGAGGCGATCCATCGGCGGTGGTTGGTGGCGCCCGAGGGGTTGGAGTTGGCAAAGCGGGAGCGAGAGGCCCTGGAGGAGGCGGCCTTTGCGACGCCTCATGAGTGGCGAGACCATTGGGCGGCCGCTGACGAGTGGTTGGCCCGGCAAGAGCGGTGGCTCGAGAAGGGCCGGGGCGATGACGGGCGCCCGGCCTGGCTGCGGCGGCTCTGGGAGAAGGTGGAGGACGAGGCCGCCGGGGGGAACCGGCTCCCCGCCCGGGCGGCGGAGTAGTCGGTCAGAACTGCATCTGGAGCCCGAGTCCGTAGGTGGCGCCTCGACCGGGCTCCGGGGCGATCAGGGGTACCGCGGAGAACCGGGACCGGTTTCGGATCACCTGGCGATAAGGCACGGTGCGGTAGTGCACGGCGTAGCCCAGGGTGGTCAGGCCCGTGGTGAGGATCGTGAAGGGGAGGACGGTGATGAGGCTCGCCAGGGCCACCTGTTGGTCCCAGAACGACGGGCTGAGGAGGTATCCGACCCCGATGGACGCGGCGGTCCCGGCGACGAGACCGAGGGCGAGCCCCAGGATCGGGCCGACGTAGAGGGTGCGCTCGCTCATCAGGCGGGCGCCCATATTGGCTCCAAACACCGGGAGCACGGGGACCACCATGGCTCCCGTCATGCCGATGAGGGCCACGCTGTAGGGGTTCGGGTAGGCGGCGAGGAACCAGACGACAAACCAGGAGCTGGGGAGCGTGAGGAGGGAGCCCAGGAGCACCTGGGTGCGAGGCAGGCTTGCGTCGGGCCACCGGAGCTCGTCGGTCGCCGGGGCGTGGGCGATCTCCTGAGGCTCGACCGGCGCCGGTTCTGGCTCCTCGACGGTCTCGGTGGGCTCGGCGGCGGGTTCGGCGGCGGGCTCGTCGTCCCAGGTCGGGACCGACGCAAAGGCCGGCGAGGAGAGGGCGAAGAAGATCAGGAAAAGGGCGGAGAGGAAGAGGGAAATGCGCGTCATTTTTTTCACCATCCGGTGGTGGGCTGCGGGAGGGGGGAAGCCCCCCTTCTTGGTCGGCAAGTGTCAGTGGATACAGGGAAATAGTTGGGTCGACCCCGGGGGGTTAGCGGTCCAGGAGGGGGGTGATGATGTCGGAGAATCCGTCGGTCCAGACCCGGGCGTCCGGGTCGCCTTGGAGCTTCTGAACCCGGGGGTGATCGATCTCTTCGAGGATGGTGAGGACCGCCAGGTTCTCCCGGTCCGGGGAGAGGACCACCCAGGACGAGGGGGACTTGCCGGCGTCGAGCTCCTCGGGGGTGACGGCGGCGTCGTGGAGGGCGTAGGCGTGGAGATCCAGGGAGGCGGCGATGTTGGCGAGGATCGGCTGGAGGTTGAAGACCCGGCTGGAGATGTTGAAGGCGATCAGCCCCCGGTCGGTGAGGCGGGAGGCGTAGAGGTCGATGGCCTCCCGGGTGATGAGGTGGATGGGGACGTAGCCGGAGCTGAAGGCGTCGAGGATGATGATGTCGAAGTGATCCTCGGGGGCCTCGGCGATCCGGAGGCGGCCGTCGCCGAGGTGGATGGCCTGGGAGCCCGTGTCGGCCCGGTCCAGGACCGAGAAGTAGTCCGGGTTGGTGGCGATCTCCACGACCAGGGGGTTGATCTCGTAGAGGTCCCAGTGCTCGTTGGGGCGGCCGTAGCAGACGATGGAGCCCATGCCCATGCCGATGACGGCGATGTTCGCCGGGGGCGCCGGGGTGGAGACGCGGGCGGCGTAGTTCTCGAAGATGATGCCCACCGGTCCGGTCCGGTGGAAGTAGGAGAGGGGGGTGCAGTCGGGGTCGTCGAGGAGCTCCTTGCCGTGGATGGTGTTGCCGTCGACGTAGTTGCGGAATCGGCCGTCGTAGGTGTCGGCCACCCGGACGCTGCCGTAGAAGTTGCGCTCGTGAAAGATCGGGGCCTGGTTGGGGCCGTGGTAGAAGGAGCCGCCGATGACGATCAGGACCAGAGCGGGGGTGAAGAAGGAGGGGCGCTCCAAGAGGGTAGCGGCGGCGAAGGCGGGGATGAGGAAGGCCAGGATCCCCAGGACCGGGGTCTGCCCGGTGGCGATCAGGTGGTTCAAGTAGAGGGCGGCGGCCACGGAGGTCACGGCGATGATCGTCCACACGATCACCGCCTTCTTCAGAGTCTGGCCGGCGTACTCATCGGGTCGGGTCTCGCGGATCAGGCAGGCGAGGATGATGACCAGGATGTACTCGTAGATCTCGGTGAAGAGCAGAGGGGCGATCAGGGCGTTGAAGGCGCCGCCGGCCACGCCGCCGATGGAGATCCACAGGAAGTACTCGGTGAGGTGCCTGGGGTGAGGCCGGTCTTTCGCGAGCTGACCGTGGGCCACCATGATCGCGGCGCAGTAGAAGATCAGGTGGATGGCCATCAAGAATTCAGCGGGGTGGACGACCTGCAAGGCGTAGGAGAGCACCAGGATCAGGGCGACCAGGCTCATGCCCCGGCCTACCCACCAGGGGGCGTAGATGGGGCGAGCGGCGAAGACCAGGATGAAGCTCAGCAGGTAGAGGGCAAGGGGGATCACCCACAAGAGCGGCACAGGGGCGATGTCAGTGGTGATATAGGTGGTGAAGCCCAGCATCAGGCTGGAGGGGATGAAGGCCAGGAGTACCCAGAAGGCTCGGCGTCGGGCCGTGAGGGGCTCGGCGTTCAAGAGGGCTTCCGTGGCGGAGTCCTTTGCCTTTTCGACGGCGGCGCCGAGCTTGCGAGCCAGGGCGATCTTCCGCTTGCGCCCTCGCCACATCAGGATGGCGCAGATCGTGGTGAGGCCGACGAAGAGGAGGTAGCCCATGTGCCAGATCTGAGACTGCACCGGGATGGGGGCGACCCGTTCGATGAAGAGGGGATAGAGCAGGAGGCCCGCCATGCTGCCGGCGTTGCTGGCGGCGTAGAGGAAGTAGGGGTCCTCGGCGTGGCGGTGGTCGGTCTCGGAGAACCACTTCTGGAAGGTGGGGGCGCTGGTGGAGACGGCGAAGAAGGGCAGGCCGGCGATCACGAAGAGGACGCCCAGAAGCCAGATCGTGGGATCTCCGTCGGGGACGCCGGTGGCCAGATCGGAGGAGACCACGATGGGAAGGGTGAGCAGCGGGAGGGCCAGAACGCCCAGGTGGAGCACCCCCTGGCGGGCCACTCCGAGGTATCGAATGGAGAGGTGGCTGTAGAGGTAGCCCACCAGGAGGAGGGCCTGAAAGAACACCATGGAGGTGTTCCACACCGACGAGGAGCCCCCCAGGATCGGGAGGAGCATCTTCCCGACCATGGGCTGGATGAAGAAGAGCAGGCAGGCGCTGACGAGGAGCGTGAGGCTGAAGACCAGGGTCATGAGCATGGCGAGTGGGTCCGGCTCGTGCAGTGGTGGGTCCAGGTCCGGCGTCGAGAGGGTAGGCTATGCCATGGAGTGGTCAGCGGCAACCTCGGCGACGTGAAAACCCGGGGGCCTTGGTGTACAAGCGAGGGGTCCTGTCTTCGGAGGCTCCATGGATCGTATCACCCCTACGCGACGTCCTGATGGGCGACCGGCGGGCACCCAGCGGTGGCGAAACCTGTTGTTCTTGCATTGGGCTGTCGATCCCGAGGAACTGCGGGGGTTGGTGCCGGCTTCGTTGGAGCTCGATCCTCTGGAGGTCGAGGGCCGGGGCCCGGAGTTCTATGTGGGGGTCGTGCCCTTTCGAATGCACCAGATTCGGCCCTCCTGGTGGCCCCATGCCTGGGCGTTCAACTTCCTGGAGTGCAACGTCCGGACCTACGTTCACCACCAGGGGGAGCCGGGGGTGTATTTCTTCTCCCTCGACGCGAACAGTCGGTTGGCGGTGATGGCGGCGCGGCTGGGGTGGTCGTTGCCGTATTATTACGCCCGGATGTCAGAGGACATGCCCGACGGGGCGATTCGGTATCGGGTGGACCGGGGCGGGGCGTCGCTGGACGTGCGGTATCGCGTCGACTCCCGGCTGCCGGAGTCGGGGCCGGAGACGGAGGAGTTCTTCTTTCTGGAGCGATACCTCCTCTTTACGGAGCGTCGGGGCCAGTTGCTGCGAGGGCAGGTCTACCATACGCCCTACCCGGCCTATTCTGCCGAGGTGCTCCACGTCGATGAATCCCTCCTCGCCGCCGCCGGGGTATCCGTGGAGGGGGCGCCGGCGTACGTGCATTACTCGCCAGGGGTCGATGTGGAGGTGTTTTCCCTGGCGCGGCTTGACAGGGCTTGAGGCCAGGGGTGAACTCCTGGCGAGGTGATTCCGACAGGGACAGGGAGAATGGCGATGATTCGAAAGATGGTGGTGGGTGGCCTGTTGGCGGGGCTTTTCGCGGCAGGGGCGGGTTGTGATGACTCTCCGGGGGAGGTGACCCTGGCGAGTGAGGAGGCGCCTGTGGAGTCGACGGAGGCGTCGGCGGAGGAGGAAGTGGTGGTCGTCGCCGAGCTCGATGACGAGGGGGTGATTCGAGCCTGCGAGAAGCTCGACCAGAGCTTTCGGGCGCTCCTCGCCGACGAGGAGTTGCGGGACGGGCAGTGTCGGATCACTGCGGCGATGGCGAGCCTGGCGGTGAACCCGGAGCTTCGGATGGAGGCCTGTGAGGGGGCTTTCGAGGAATGCGATCCTCAAGCACCAGACCAGACGCCGTTTGCCGGCAATTGTTTTCCCGATCCCGAGGATCGGTCCCGGTGCCAGGTCTCGGTGGAGGCGATTCGAGAGTGCTTCGAAGCGTACTCGGCGACAGCCCTGGGTGCGCTTCGAGAACTCGCCGGGACCGATTGCGAGGAGCTGGTGGAGATGAGTCAGGAAGATCTGATCGGTATGATCAACGCCGTGCCGTTGGGGCAGGTGCCGGAGTGCCGGACCGTGGTCGAGAGGTGTCCGGTGGTGCAAGAGATGTGACGGTCAGTCCAGGCGAAGGCCCGGGGAGAAGGCGTAGGCGTTGCGCTCGGCGAGGCCGATGGCGATGACGCCGAAGGGGTGGTCTGAAGAGAGGAGGGTGGGGCTGTCGGTGACTTCGACGCGGGCCACCTCGTAGTCCCCGGTGCCGATGGGCACGAAGGAGGCGTCGAGGGGGGAGTCGTCGAGGAGGACGGGGTGTCCGGCCTGCCGGGTGATGATGAGGTGGTGGGAGTACGCTCCGGCGGGGAGAGGAACCTCGTAGTCGGTAAGGAATCGAGCGGTGGGGGGGAGGTTGGCGAGGGCGGGGTCACCGAGATTACCCTGGGCGGTCTGATCGCTGCTGATGAGGAATTGGCCGACCAGGACGGGGCCCGTGGCGGTGATCTCGAAGTCCTCGTCGGAGAAGAAGTGGAGGAACTCGCCAGCCTCGAGGGTGACGTCATCGGCGCCGTCCTGGGGAGGGTCGGTGTGGATGGTAACCGTGTCGGCGGCCAGGATGCGCCAGTGGTCCCAGGTGTCCGTGCGGCCGGGGGACATGCTCGCCAGGAAGTGATCGCCCCAGAGATCCGTGGGCAGAAGTTGTTCTTCCAACCGGCTCGCGCAGCAGGTGTCGTGCTCGGGGTCGAAGGCGATGATCGCCTGTTCATGGCCGGAAAAGACGGCGATCGGGGCGTCACTCAGGATGTGGGTGCCCGTGAGATCCGGGTCAGGGAGCTCCGTGTCGGGATCGGGGGTGGCGTTTGGAGCTGCCGGGAGGTTCAGGACGTCTCCCTCTTCGAGATGGAAGGTCTGGTGGGTGCCGGAGTCCCAGCCGACGAGTTCTTGATCTTCGTTGTCGGCGATGGGTGCTGTGGTGTGGATCTCGACCTCGGTGGTACCCGGCGCGGTAGCGATGATGGTGACGAAAGCTCGTTGGTCCTCGAGGTTGATGGGAAACCCGGGGACGGTCTCCAGGACCTTAGTGGGCCAGGAGAGGGCTCGGTGCTCCGTGCCGAGGTGGTGGGCGGGGAGGAGAAGCGCTGTGTCGGAGCTGGCGAGTGCGGGGTCCACGTCGTTGAGTTGGACGATGGAGACGGGCAGGGAGCTCGTGACGCGGATCCCCAGGGGATGGATGCCGGACGTGTAGAGCGGGGTGCGGGGGAGCTCGGCCAGATAGGTGGAGTGAGCAGCGACGACGATCGGGAGGTCCTCGAAGTCGGGGTCGTCGAGGTAGGCGTCGGAGAAGAAGTCCAGAGTGAGGGTGGCCTCAGTGTCCTGGGGGTTGGTGATCAGGAGGCCCGCTCGGAAGTCTTCGAGATCCCGGGCGGGGTCGGGGTACTGGTTGAGGAAGGCGGCCCAGAAGGTACAGCCCAGGTGGTCCGAGCCGAGAGCTTCGCATGGGTCGGGTTCGTCGGCGCCGGGCTCGTGGGCGTCGGGCTCGTGGGCGTCGGGCTCGTGGGCGTCGGGCTCGTGGGCGTCGGGTTCCGAAGAATCGGGCTCGGAAGTGTCGGGGCCGGCGTCGGGGGTCGGGGTGTCGGTTTCGCTGGGGCAGGCGAGGACGAAGAGAAGGAGCAAGAGGATGGAGCCTCGGAGAAGCATGGTTGGGTCCCGATGATGAAGATCTGTCGAACTGTCGCAGCCAAAGATACCCGGGCTTCGCGGTGTTTGCCAGTTGGGTCAAAATGCCCCCCGGAGGAGGGAGAAGGGGGGCTTCTGGAGGAGGGAGAAAGGAGGCTTCTGGGACGGGGAATGGTGCAGTCTATGGGGGTGAGGGAATTCCTACCCCCGGGGTAGGAATTCCCGTGGGGGGGCCTGGTGAGTGGTTTTAGGGGGTCGCGTCGATGGGGGAGCGGCGTCCGAAGGCCCAGGGGGCGCGGAGGGCGGCGAGGTAGAGGAGGCCGATGAGGAAGACCAGGGGGACGATGGCGAGGGCCCAGGCGCCGGCGGCGACGTGGGTGTAGATGGCGCCGGCCATGAGGACCGCCAGGTAGGTGGCGGCCAGGGACGCCGTGGCCGGGGGGATCAGGAAGATGGCGGCGATGAGCTCTGTGGCGCCGATGAAGAGGCGGAAGTCCTGGGAGTAGCCCCAGGCCTCGAACCGGCCGATGAGGGCCTCCATGGCCAGGGCCTGGGGGAGTCCTGTGAGGAGGTGGATGCCGGTGACGATGAAGACCAGGGTGAGTCCGATGGTCAGGGCCCACTCTCGGCGGGAGTGAAGACCCAGCGCAGCGGAGAGGTCGCCTCGTTCGATGCGATCCGGATCGGGGGCGTCGTCTTTGGCGGCGATCAGGACCAGGACGACCGTGAGGATCACGACCGGCACGGCGATGAAGAGGGCGAAGACGTCGATTTCTCCCATCCGTTCCTCCGGTGTGGTGGGTCAGTGGAGAACCTAATCACGAGGGAGAAAGATAGATCCATTTCCCGACGGTCTGCGTTGGTAGGGAGGAGGCGACCCTTACCGAGGAGGATGAGATGGGAAAGCGATTTGCGAGCGATGATGTGGCCGGTGAGTTGCTGGCGAGTATTCTCGACGACACGGCCGAAGAGGCCGAGGCCGAGGCACGACGGATCGAGGAGGCGTTGCGGCAGAAGGAGGAGGCGCGGCGTCAAGTCCGGCGAGTGGAGGAAGAGGAGCGCAGAAAGCAGGCGGAGGCCCGACTGCAGGCGGAGAAGGAGCGGCTGCAGGGGATCGAAGCCCGGCGGACCCAGAAGCTGGCGGCGATCCGGATCGAGGAATTGAAGGAGCGTGGGGAGTGGTCGCCTGTGGTGACGTCGGAAGCTCCGGCGCCGGCGGTGACGCCAGGGGTGACGCCTGACGTGGCGCCAGAGGCGACGCCCGACGTGGCGCCTGTGGCGGAGACCCAGGAGATGGTGGTGATGGCGCGACCTTCCAGGTCCCGCGGAGGCCTTGGGGGGATGGCGTCGGTGGTGGCCGTGGCGGCTGTGGTGCTCCTGTGGATCGGGGCGCCGGGAGGCTACGAGATCGACGAGGTGTCCTACGCGAAGGCTACCTACGTGCCGTCGGAGAAGTCCGCGTCCCTGGTGGAGGTCGGCTTCTTGCCCGTTCCAGAGCGGCAGGAGAGCCCCACGGTGCGGCCTCGCCCGCGTCCGCGGCCGGCCCCGGTGGTGATTCCTGAGGAGACCCGTGTGCCTGCCGAGCGGCCGAGTCTGGAGCTGAATCTCGACGACGATCCCTTCGCTCGGGATCAGCACTGATTGACAATCCTTGGGCCGGGGGAGAAAAGGGGGGCTCCCCGGGGGGAGAAGGGGGGCTTCTGGGTTGGGAAGCCCCAGGATTGGTGAGGGGATCGCAATTCCTACCCCCGGGGTAGGGATTGGGGCCCGTGGGTGAAAAAGGTGCCGGGAAATGAGCGAGTTTTGGGAGCGAGAAACCTGGGGGATCCCGGAGCGGATCGTGTGCCTGACCGAGGAGTTTACGGAGATTCTGTATCTTCTCGGGGAGGAAGACCGGATCGTGGGGATCAGCGCGTACACGGTGCGGCCGCCGGAGGCCAAGCGGGACAAGGAGGTGGTGTCGGCGTTCATCGGGGGGAGCGTGAAGAAGATCAAGGCTCTGGAGCCCGATCTGGTCCTGGGGTTCTCCGACATCCAGGCCCAGCTCGCCCACGACTTGATCAAGGAGAACCTGTCGGTGCTGATCTTCAACCAGCGGAGCCTGGGGGAGATCTTGGATGTGATCGTGCAGGTGGGGGCCCTGGTGGGGCGGCGGCGGTCGGCGGAGGAGCTCGCCAGGGGCTATGCGGAGAGGCTTCGGGAGGTGGCCCGTGAGTCCGCCGGAGAGGGGAGGCGTCGCGTGTACTTCGAGGAGTGGGATGAGCCCCGGATCACAGCGATTCAGTGGGTGGGGGAGTTGATCGAGATCGCCGGGGGAGAGAACGTGTTTGCCGATCGGTCCTGCGGGAAGTTGGCCAAGGAGCGGTTCGTCGATGACGAGGAGATCCAGGCTGCCGATCCGGAGGTGATCATCGGGTGCTGGTGTGGAAAGGAGGTGGATCTGCAGAGCATCCGGGACCGGCCGGGGTATGGGGAGCTCCAGGCGGTGCGACAGGGGAAAGTGTTTGAGATGGATCCGGCGATCATCTTGCAGCCCGGCCCGGCGGCGTTGACCGATGGGTTGGACAAGTTGGTGGAGCTGATCAGTGGCGAGTGAATCAAGGAGTGCAGATGTCGCGAGAGTTCTGGAACGAGAAGTTTGGTGGTGACGAGTATCGGTATGGGACGGAGCCCAATGCCTTTCTGAAGGCCCGAGCGGTAGCGGTGTTCCCTGAGGGAGGGCGAGTGGTGTGTCTCGGGGATGGGGAGGGCCGCAACTCGGTGTGGCTCGCCACTCAGGGGTACGAGGTGGTGGCCGTGGATCCCTCGGAGGTGGGGCTGGAGAAGACCCGGCGGCTCGCTGAGGACCGGGGTGTCGCGGTGGAGACCGTCCATGGGACGGCCCAGGAGTTCGCCAGGGGATATGACGGGGCCGGGTTTGATGGGGTGGTGCTGATCTACCTGCACGCTCCGCCGGCGGTGCGGCCGGAGATCCATAAGGTGGCTCAGGGGTTGTTGGCCCCCGGTGGGGTGGTGCTCCTGGAGGGGTTCACGCCGGCTCAGCGGGAGCTCGGGCGGACCAGCGGTGGGCCCGGGGATGTGGCGATGCTCTTCACCGCGGAAATGCTGCGGGAGGACTTCGACGGTCTGTCCATCGAAGAGTTGGACGAGGTGGAGACCCGGTTGGATGAGGGGCCCGGCCATCGGGGGGTGGCCAATGTGGTGCGGATGATCGGGCGCCGATGAGGGGTGAAAATGGGGGGGCGAAAGGGGGGAGAAGGGGGGCTTCTATGGCGGGGAGTGGCGCTGTAGCTGAGGGGATGGGAATCCCTACCCCGGGGGTAGGGATTTTTCTTGGGGGTGGGAAAATCGGGGCTTGGAGGGACCCCCGCCGAGGGCGTAGGCTCGGCGGTGAGTGAGACCGTGGAGGTGGCGATGCGGCGCGTGGAGATCGAGGAGTTTCTGGGGCTTCTGGGAGAGGGGTGGCCCGGGTTCGATGTGCGGACCCCGGCGGAGTTCGAGAAGGGGCGGATCCCGGGGGTGAGGAACTTGCCGCTCTTCTCCGATGAGGAGCGGGCCGTGGTGGGGACCTTGTATAAGCAGGAGGGGCGGCAGGAGGCGATCAAGCAGGGGCTGGAGGTGGTGGGGCCGAAGATGCGGGGATTGGTGGAGGTCGTGGAGGAGGTCGCGGGGCCGCCGGGTCAGGAGGGCCAGGAGGTGCTGGTGCACTGCTGGCGAGGGGGGATGAGGAGTGGGAGCGTGGGGTGGCTGCTGGAGTTGTACGGGTACGAGGTGGTGTCCCTTCAGGGGGGGTATAAGGCGTTTCGGCGGTGGGTGTTGGGGCAACTCGAGGATCCGCCGCCGTTGGTGGTGCTCGGAGGAGCGACGGGGGTGGGGAAGACGGAGATCCTGGAGGCCCTGCGGGAGTTGGGGGAGCCCGTGGTGGACCTGGAGGGGTTGGCCAATCACAGGGGGTCGGCGTTCGGGGGGTTGCTCCTGGAGGAGCAGCCGTCGCAACAGCACTTTGAGAATCTGCTGGGGATGGCGCTCCGAGAGACCCGGAAAGCGGGGCGTCCGGTGTGGGTGGAGGACGAGAGTCGGATGATCGGGCGGCGTCAGGTGCCGAATCCCGTGCGGGACGCCATGCGGGCCGCCCAGGTGTTCGTGGTGGAGGCGCCGCTGGAGGAGCGGTTGGCGCGGCTCGTGGAGGTCTACGGAGAGGCGCCACAGGAGGCCCTGGTGGAGGCCTTTCGGCGGATTCGAAAGAGCCTGGGCGGGTTGCGCACACAGGAAGCACAGAAGGCCGTTGCCGCCGGTGATCTCCGAGGTGCGGCCCAGTTGGCGCTGGAGTATTACGATAAGGCCTACGCCTACGGGACGTCCCGGCGGGCTCCGGAGACGGTCCATCCCGTGGAGGGCGCGGGCCCGGCCCGAGAGATGGCGCGGCGGCTGATCAGGCTGTCGCGGGAGTTGTTTCACGAGGAGTTGGTATGACGACGAAGGCAGAGATTCGGTTGACCCAGTACAGCCATGGCGCCGGGTGCGGGTGCAAGCTCTCGCCGGCGGTCCTGGATAAGATCCTGGCCAACCGGGACACCTCGCCGGACGCGATGGCGAAGCTTTTGGTGGGGAACCACTCCCGAGACGACGCCGGGGCCTACGACCTGGAAGACGGCCGGGTGCTCCTGAGCACCACGGACTTCTTCATGCCCATCGTGGACGACCCCTTTGAGTTCGGGCGGATCGCGTCGGCGAACGCGATCAGCGATATCTACGCCATGGGCGGCGATCCGGTGATGGCGATCGCCGTGCTGGGGTGGCCCATCGACAAGCTGCCCGCCGAGGTGGCCGGGGAGATGCTCGAGGGGAGCCGATCGATCTGCAAGGAGGCCGGGGTGGCCCTGGCCGGCGGCCATAGCATCGACAGCCCGGAGCCGATCTTCGGGTTGGCTGTCAACGGTCTGGTGCGCAAGGAGCATCTGAAGACCAATGACGGGGGGAGAGCCGGAGACGTGCTCTTTCTGACGAAGGCTGTGGGGGTGGGGATCCTGTCGACGGCGGAGAAGCGGGGGGTCCTGCGAGAGGAGGACCGAGGGGTCGCGGCGGCGTCGATGATGCGGTTGAACTCGGTGGGATCGGCGCTGGCCAAGATCGACGGGGTCCAGGGAATGACCGACGTGACGGGGTTCGGGCTGCTGGGGCATCTGACGGAGATGTGCCGGGGGGCCGAGGTCAACGCCGAGGTGGATCCGGCGGCGGTGAGGCGGTTGACGGACCTGGACTATTATCTGGAACGAGGGGCCGTCCCGGGAGGCACGGGGCGCAACTGGGAGAGCTACGGGGACCATGTTGGTCCCGTGGAGGAGGCCGTGCGCCAGGTGCTCTGTGACCCGCAGACCAGCGGCGGTCTTCTGGTGGCCGTGGCCCCGGAGGCGGTGGACGCCGTGCGGGAGGTGCTTGTCGGGGCCGGGCTGGAGGCCCACGTGGAGCCCGTGGGGAGGCTCATGGCTCGGGCGGGGGCAGGGGCGTACGTGGAGGTGTTGTAGAGTGGATGCAGGGTCGGTGGAACAAGATCTGGTTTCCTCTGGAGTACGGTCTGGGTTTGATGAGGGTGAAGCGGTCGAGGTTGGTGATGCCGCTGCGACCCCCGCCGACGATCGTGGGGCACTCCGGGTCGAGCGGGTCGTGGCTGTACTACTGTCCAGCAGTGGACGTGTACGTGGTGGGGACGATCAATCAGACGGGGAGTCGAAGCCTGCCGTTTCGGCTGCTCTTCAAGAGTATGCAGTTGTTGGAGAGGGAATTGGCGGGGTAGGCCCCCCGGGTTGGTACCGGTGTTGGTACCCCCCGGGGGCGTTCCGCGTTGTTTCGTGTTGTTCCCGTGGTTGAAACGGTCCGGTGTCAGGTGACGGGGATGACCAGGAGGGCCCGGGAGGTCTTGCGCATGACCCGCTCGGTGTGGGTGCCGCGGAAGATGTCGAGGAAGCCGTCCTGGCCGCGGGTGGCCATGGCGACGACGTCGCAGTCGACGTCTTCGCAGGTGTCGATGATGGCCTGGGTGAGGTCTCCTTCGGCTTGGAGGGTGTGCCAGCGCCAGCCGGGGCCTTCGGGGGCGACCACGGTGTCGGGGAGGGCGTCGCCGACGCGGAGGAGGTAGAGGTCGACGTCGGAGATGTCGAGGTGGGTGAGGAGGTCGGCGGTGGCGTCGATGGCGGCCCGGGCCTCTTTGTCGTCGCCGATGGGGAGGACGATCTTCTTGAGGTGCAGGTCGCCGGTGTCGGGGTCGACGAAGCCGGGGTGGCCGATGGGGAGGACCAGGGTGGGGGCGGTGGCCTGGGCGGCGACGGACTCGGTGACGCTGCCGCGGAAGGTGCGGGAGAGCCCCTTCCACTGATGGGTGCCGGCGACGATCAAGTGGGGGTTGAGGCGGCGGAGGCCGTCGAGGAGGGTGTCGATGGGGTCGTCGCAGCACTCGTGGGTGCGGGCGTCGTAGATGAGGGCCTCGACGGGCTTGTTCCAGCTGGCGAGTAGGTCGGTGACGCAGGGCATCTCGCGGGCGGGGCCGCCGGTGGCGGCGTGGAGGGTGGTCAGGGGGGCTGCGGCCCGGGTGGCCAGGGCCACGGCGTGGGTGAAGGCGACGCCGCCGTCGGGGCGGAGATCTGTGAGGTGGGCGATGGTGAACTCAGGGGTGGTCATGGCGCTCTCCTGTGGGTTGGATGTTTCAGTAGTGGTTCGCCGGGGGACAAGAGAGCAAGAGGTGTGCCAGGTGTGCCAGGTGTG